>JAOPUX010000059.1 GCA_025963285.1 Jatrophihabitans sp. | reverse complement strand
GTCGGAATCCTGCTCGCCGGGCTCAGCGCCCCCGTGTCGATCGCGGCCGCCAGTTGGGCTCGCACCTGTTCGAACGGCGGTACCGGCGAATCCGGGTCGAGCGAAAACATCTCCACGCCCGTTTTGTATCATTATTGTGCCGACTCGTGCCAGCCCCATGGCCCGACGACTCGGAGTGACCCAAGGTCAACTTTGGTGTTCAATACAGGTTAAGACGGACGTAATGTGACAGCAAAGGGGCTGGCCATGACGACACTTCTCAGCGCTCGATCCGGCAAGCGCATCGCAGCCCTCGTGGCGGGTGTGGTGCTCGTGGCCGCGGGCCTGACCGGAGTCGCCTCACCGGCCGCGGGCCTGACCGGAGTCGCCTCACCGGCCGCCGCAGCGGCAGCGCCGAAGATCACCGTCCTTTCGCCGACGACCGGCCCCTCTAACGGCGGCACCGCGGTCACGATTCACGGCAGCGGGTTCTCCGGCGTGAAGTCGGTGATGTTCGGCTCCGCAGCAGCGCACTCGTTCTCCGTCGTCTCCTCCTCGGCGATCACCGCGGTCAGCCCGGCGCACGGGGCCACCGCGGTGAAGGTCGAGGTGATCACCGCGGCAGGGCCGAGCGCCTCCACTCCGGGGGACGTCTTCACCTACGTGGGCAAGCCGACGATCACGTTGCTCTCCCCAAAGATCGGCCCCACGGCCGGCGGCACGCACGTGATCATCAGCGGCAGCCAGTTCATCGGCGTCACGTCGGTGATGTTCGGGTCGGCCAAGGCCACCCACCTCCAGGTGCTCTCCGCCACCAAGATCTCCGTCACCGCGACGCCGGCACACGGCGCGACTGGAGTGAAGGTCGCGATCACCGCGCGCGGCGGCACGTCGGCCTCTACCGCGAGCGACGTCTACACCTACACCGCGGGCCCGTACATCACCGACCTGCCGCTGCAGGCCGGCCCGATCGCGGGCGGGGAGAAGGTGACGATCCTCGGAAGCGGCTTCACCAAGGTCAAGCAAGTGATGTTCGGCTCGGCGACGGCGACGTCCTACACGGTCAAGAACTCGCAGACGATCGTTGCGGTTGCGCCGGCACACGGCGCCACGGTCGTGCGCGTCGAGGTCGTCACGGCAACCGCCACCACGCCATCGGTCGTCACCGACGTCTTCACCTACGGGCCGTTCTCCGCGACGACTGCGCCGCTGCCGCCACCGAAGCAGGGCGACAACGCCTTCGACTACAACGACCTCTCCTGCTCCGGGAGCACCTTCTGTGTTGCGGTCGGCGATCTAGGGCAGGCGGCCAGCGGTGACGACGAGTTCGGCACCGACCCCGGCCGCGCGTTCATCGACACGCGTGTCGGCGGCACGTGGACCGCGGCGCTCGCCCCCATGCCGGAGACGAGCGGCACGATCACGCGCAGCAGCCTCACCAACGTCGACTGCGTGAGCACAACCTCCTGCGCGGCGATCGGCTTCTACAGCGGTTCCGATTTCCACGGAGTCGTGCTCGAATCCTTCGACGGGACGTCCTGGACGGCGCAGGCCGCACCCACCCCGGACGACACCGTCGACAACGCGTTTCCCGCCTCCCTGAACTCGGTCTCCTGCGACGCCCCCGGTTCGTGCGTCGCCGTCGGCCTCTATGACGGGCAGACGAGCAGCGTGCTCGCCGAGACGCTGAGCGACGGGGGCTGGACGGCGTCCACGCTGCCGCTGCCCTCCGACGCGGAGGCGATCGGCAGCATCCAGATCAACGGCGAGATCTCCACCGTCTCGTGCGGCCAGGCCGGATCATGCGTCGCCGTCGGCAGCTACCGGACGACGAAGCTCACCCGTGGCCTGATCGAGACCTGGTCGGGCGGGGAGTGGAGCGCCGCGGCCTCACCGCTGCCTGCAGGTGCGCCCGGGACCGGCTCCCTGAACCAGGTCTCCTGTGCCGGCGAGGTCTGCGCCGCCACCGGCAGTTGGAGCAACGCCGACAGCTTCGACACGGCGATGCTCGTGACCCTCTCGAGCGGCAACTGGCACGCGGTGACCACCCCGCTGCCTGCAGGTGGCAGCGCGCTCCAGGTCAACCTGATCGGCGTCAGCTGCGTCGCCTCGGGAACCTGCCGGGCCGCCGGCGACTACATCGTGCACGGCAAGGATGCCCCGCTGGTCGAGACGTGGTCCGGCGGCTCGTGGAGCCCGACGGCACTCCCCGTCCCGTACAACCTGGACCAGGCGAATACTGACTCCGCGGTACTTGGCATCTCGTGCGCCACGAGCAGTAGCTGCCTCGTGGTCATGAACTACTACGCCCACTTCGCGACGAACGAGCGCGAGTCCGAGCTCTACTCGCTCACCACCTCCGGCTGGACGGGGAGCGAGGCGCCGCTGCCCGCGAACCTCGGAGCAACACCCCGCCCGTACCTGACCGACGTCAGCTGCGGCGCGGCAGGCTCCTGTGTCGCGATGGGGTCCTACACCGGTGCAGGGCACGTCGGCTACGAGGCCTTCATCGGGTAACCGCGACCAGCCCAGACGGACTCCGATGGTGGCGCCGCCGACGACGGATTCGGCGAGCTCCGGGTACCTAGCTCCTCGCTAGCATGATCGTCGTGGCACGGGCGACGGGATGGCGTAGCCGGTTCAGCCTGGAGTACCGACGCACCGTCACGACGCGCGCCGGCAAACGGTTCGTGGTCAGCGCGTCACCCCGATGCCTGGCCGGCGCCTCGGCCAGAGCATTCCTGCCGTGGCCTGCCGTGCTTGGCTGGATCGTCATTCGCCAGTTCGACCTC
>JAOPUX010000040.1 GCA_025963285.1 Jatrophihabitans sp. | reverse complement strand
GTGCCGCCGTGCCTCGTGCTGCCGCGCCGCGATGCCCGGCGTCTGGTCTGTGGTGTCGGGATGGGTGGTCAGCTCGGTCGGTTGGGGTTGGCTTAGTGCGCGGTGTGGGCGTCGCAGGGTCGGCTTTGTGCGTGCAGGGTGCGCTGGCAGGCGGTGACCGCACCGACTGCCCGCACAACGTGCCGCCGTGACGCCGTGCCTCGTGCCGCCGTGACGCCGTGCCGCCGTGCTCGTGCCGCCGTGCCGCCGCACCGCCGCACCGTCGTGCCGCCGTGCGTCGTGCCGCCACGCAGCGAAAAGCGCAGCGAAAAGCCCCGCGCAGCCGGAGCTGCGCGGGGCTTTTCGAAGACGGCCTACTTCACGGTGATGGTGGCCTTCATGTACTGGTGGATCGTGCAGATGTAGTTGTACGTGCCGGCCGTGTTGAACTTGAAGGAGTAGCTGCCACCGGAGGCCAGGTCCTTCGACTTGAAGGTGTTCTTGCTGTCGGTGACGTTGTGCTTGACGCTGTCGTCGAACTTCCACGTGACCGTCGTGCCGACCGGCACCGAGAGACTGTCCGGCTCGAAGGAGAAGTTCTTCACCTGGACGGTAGTT
The DNA here is from genome assembly GCA_025963285.1 of Jatrophihabitans sp. Taxonomy (GTDB): domain Bacteria; phylum Actinomycetota; class Actinomycetes; order Mycobacteriales; family Jatrophihabitantaceae; genus JAOPUX01. Next base: position 12,341 of record JAOPUX010000040.1, on the reverse strand, counting down.
CCGGAGCTGGTCGAGCCGCCGGCGGACGAGGACGACGACGAGGTCGACAACCCTGAGGACGAGCTCGGCGACGTCGAGCCGCCACTGCTGCTGCAGGAGGCGAGCAGACCCGCGGACGCGACGACGGCCAGGGCAGTCACCATCACTCGTCGGGGGGAGAGGATGTTGCGTTCGCGGGTCATGCTCGCTCCTAGTGGTCGGTGAATCAGACGGTAAGAGCCGCCGGGCCTACGGCGCCGGTGATTCCGATGAACGAGTCCGGCACGGGGTACTGACCCAGCACGAAGCTGAGGATAGCCGCGTGCATGGCCTCGACCGGCTGAATCGTCGCGGCCGTCATGATGCCACCGGCATCGGTGACGTTGGCCGTGGCGAAGGTGTAGGTCTCGGTGGCCGCCTGCTCGAGGCCGAGGGCCACCATTGCGACCTCCGGGATCGTCTTGGCGGCCGTGAGCTTCGCGACCTCGGAGGTGGTGATGGTGAGTGCCGGGGTGGTGACGGCCTTGAGACCGGCCTTCGTCAGCACACCGTTCCACGCCGCGGCGTGCTGCTTGTGCTGCGACATGGCCACCGTGACGAAGGTACCGATCGCCTTCGGGACGGTGCCGTAGGTGCCCTTGCCGGCAGCGGTGAGGGCCATGCCGTACGCCGCGACCGCGAGGTTCTCCAGCGCCGCGGCGAGGGCGACGACCTTGAGGTCACCGGTGTACGGGCTGGTGGCCGAGCTGCTGCCGGTCGGGCTGGAGCTCGTGCTGCTGGCGCTGTTGCTGCCACCGCCGGAGCTACTGCAGGCAGCCACTCCACCGACGACCGCGAGTCCACCGGCACCGAGCAGGAAGCTGCGGCGTGCGGTGGCCTTGCCGGTGGCCAGGTGCGAGAGGTTGGCCGAGAAGTCCTCGAGGGACTTCTTGACCCCGGAGAACGAGTCGTTGTGCATGGTGTCCAGCTCGCGGGTCATGCTCGAGAGCTCGGCCTCGCTGATCGCCATCTCGTGTGGACGCTTGTCGTTGGTGGTCACTTGACGGCCCCCTCTGCCACCGGAGCGGCCTTGCTAGTCGGGTAGAACGCGTCGGGGAAACCGACGCTGCCCGCGGCCGCCGGAAGCTTCGCAGCGTTCGGGGGAAGGGCGATCTCGCTGACGAGCCCACCGGCGACGAGCGCCTGGACCGCCAGGAGGATGGCGCGGTGCTGCGCCTCGACACCTGCGACGCTCGCGAAGAGCTGGCGCAGTTCCTTGGTGCTCACCAGGCCGACGTCGGCGGTGTAGGTCTCGGCCGCGATGTCCTCCAGGGTGATGGCCAGGCTGACGACGTCCGCCGGGCCCTTGAGGCCAGGCGCGGCCTTCTTCACGACTGGCGTGTACTTCGGGTCCGTGCCGGTCTGCGCCTTGCCGCCGAGCTTGGTGACGGCCGCATTGAAGGCCGCGCCGTGCTCGGTGTGCTGTGCCATCGTCTTGGTGACGAAGGCCTTCACCACGGGCAGCGCGCTGCTGCCGCCAATGAACGGCAGCGTGAGCGCCGTCTTGTAGGTGAAGACGGCCAGGTTCTCCAGCCCCGCAGCGGTCTGGAGGGCCATGATGTCCTTAGAGCTGGCGGCTGCCGAGGCCGACCCGGCGAAGGCGAAGGCCGCCGCGCCGAGCACGCCGGCACCGAGGAGCACGCCGCCGACCTTCAGGTCCTTGCGCGACTCGTAGCGAGCCTCTTTGGCCGCGTCTACGTACGCATTCAGATCGGTCCTCGCACCGCGCATGGCGTCCGACTGAAGATCGTCGGACTCCACAAGCAGCTCGCGGAACCGACGTTCGTCGATGTTCCCGTCCACCTGACACCTCACTGACTGGGGCTGCGCCCGCGTTCCCACGATGCGCACCGGTTGTTGGCTTTCAGGGGGGACTTCGCCCGCGTGCCCAGGTGCGGTTCCATATCTGCCCAGATGTTTTCGATCGTGTCCTGAGCGTGACCTCGGCGCGGCGGGCTGGTAGCCGCACCCCGATGAGGTGTCACATAGGCGGGTGACCTTTTCGCAGATGTGGGACGAGCTGCAACCGATCGGCCGCGACCCCGGAACGGGTGGGTACCGCCGGTATGCCTGGACCCCCGTCGACGCGACCCTGCGCGAGTGGTTCACCGGGGCGGCCGAGGCACGCGGCCTCGAGGTGGTGCTCGACCGGGCGGGCAACCAGTGGGCGTGGTGGGGCAACCCGGACGAGACACCGGGCGTGGTGCTCGGCTCACACCTCGACTCGGTGCCTGACGGGGGAGCCTTCGACGGACCGCTCGGTGTCGTCTCAGCCTTCGCCGCCCTGGATGGGCTGCCTGCCAGGCCGAGCACCCCGATCGGCATCGTGAACTTCGCCGACGAGGAGGGGGCCCGCTTCGGCGTCGCCTGCACCGGCTCGCGGCTGCTGACCGGAGCCCTGCGGCCGGAGGCGGCCCTGGCCCTGCGTGACGGCGACGGCACAGCGCTCGGCGAGGTAATCGGGGTCGGTCCGGAGCACGTCGGCCGCGACGAGCAGACACTGCGCCGGATCGGGGCCTTCGTAGAGCTGCACGTCGAGCAGGGGCGCGCACTCGTCGACACCGGCGACGCGGTCGGGATCGGTGCCTCGATCTGGCCGCACGGGCGCTGGCGCGTCGAGCTGCCCGGCGAGGCCAACCACGCCGGCACCACCGCGCTGGCCGACCGCCGCGACCCCATGCTCGCGCTGGCCGCTCTGGTGCAGCAGGTCCGCGCGTCGGCGCAGCGCCATGACGCGCTGGCCACCTGCGGCAAGGTCGCAGTGTCGCCGAACGCGGTGAACGCGGTGCCGTCGTCGGTGACTGCCTGGGTCGACGCCCGCGGCGCGGACGAGGCCCGGGTCCGCGCCGTGCTGGCTGAGATCGAGGCGGCAGTGGTCGCGGCGGGCGGGCGCCTCGTCGAGGAGTCGTGGACGGGCAGCACACCGTTCACGCCGTCGCTGTCGCGCGAGCTGCAGGCGATCCTCGGGCCGGTGCCCGTCCTTCCTACCGGTGCTGGTCACGACGCGGGTGTCCTGGCCACGGCAGGCGTGCCGTCCGCGATGCTCTTCGTCCGCAACCCGACCGGGGTGTCGCACTCGCCGGCCGAGCATGCCGAGGAGTCGGACTGCCTGGCCGGGGTGGCCGCCCTGACTGCCGTGCTGGCCGGCCTGCTCTGATGCGCTACTTCGCCGAGCAGGCCCAGTTGCCGAGCGGCCTGGCCCGTAACGTCGCCTTCGAGATCGCCGACGGCCGCTTCGCCGCGGTGACCCCGGATGCCGACCCCGCCGGGGCACAGCGGCTCGCCGGGCTGACCCTGCCCGGCTTCGCCAACTGCCACAGCCACGCCTTTCACCGGGCCCTGCGCGGGCGGACCCATCACGGTGGCGGCACGTTCTGGACCTGGCGCGAGCGGATGTATGCGGTGGCCGAGCGCCTGAACCCGCAGAGCTACTACGAGCTGGCCCACGCCGTGTACGCCGAGATGGCGCTGGCGGGCATCACGTCGGTGGGGGAGTTCCACTACCTGCACCACGGGCCCGGCGGTGTGCCCTACGCCGACCCCAACGCGATGGCCGAGGCGCTGCGGCAGGCCGCACGCGACGCCGGTATCCGGCTGACCCTGCTCGACGCCGCCTATCTCGCCGGCGGCCTCGACGGCAGCGGGCACCTGCCCCCCGGCCCGGTGCAGCGCCGGTTCAGTGATGGCTCGGCCGAGGCCTGGGCCGCCCGCGTCGAGATGCTGCGTGAGTCGCCCGGCATGCGGATCGGGGCTGCGGTGCACTCGGTGCGGGCCGTGCCGAAGGAGGCTGTCCAGATCATCGCAGCGACGCCTCGGGAGATCGTGCACGTCCACCTCTCCGAACAGCCGGCCGAGAACGAGGCGTGCCTGGCCCACTACGGCTGCACCCCGACGGAGCTGCTCCATGAGGCAGGGCTGCTCGCCCCGGCCGGGCGCACCGCGGTCCACGCCACGCACCTCACCGACGCCGACCTGGCCAGGCTGCAGCAGGGGGTCACCGTCTGCATGTGCCCCACAACAGAGCGGGACCTCGCAGACGGCATCGGCCCGGCTCGCACGTTCAGCCAGGGCGGGGCGGGCCGGCTCTCGCTCGGCTCGGACCAGAACGCGATCATTGACCTCTTCGAGGAGGCGCGTGCCCTGGAGCTCGATGAGCGGCTGCGGTCGCTGCAGCGCGGGCGCTTCACCCAGCCTGAGCTGCTGGCGGCCATGACCGCCCACGACACGATCGGCTGGCCGGACGCCGGTCGGCTGGAGGTCGGGGCACGCGCCGACCTCGTTGCGGTGCGACTCGACACCGTCAGGACAGCGGGCTGTGAGGCCTCCCAGGCGATCATGGCCGCGGCCTCGGCGGACGTCCACACGGTCGTCTGCGATGGTGTGAGCATTGTCGTCGACGGGCGGCATCGGTCGGGAGACGTCGCAGGGATGCTGACGCGTGCCCTCAACGGGTAGCTGGAGTCTGGATTGACCTCGACAGTTGTCACGGGAATCGGCGAACTCGTCACCAACGATCCCGGGCTCGGCTCGGATGGCCCCCTCGGTGTGATCCGGTCGGCGGCTCTCGTCATCGAGGACGGACTGGTGGCCTGGGTCGGTGAGGCCCAGCACGCCCCGATCGCCGATCGCGAACACCACCTCGCCGGGCGCTGCGTGGTGCCGGGCTTCGTCGACTCCCACTCCCACCTCGTCTTCGCTGGCGATCGTGGTGCGGAGTTCTCCGCGCGGATGGCAGGCGCCCGCTACGACGGTGGTGGCATCGCGCAGACCATCGCCGCGACCCGGGCCGCCACCGATGACGAGCTGCGGCTGCGGATCGAGGCGCGGGTGGCCGAGATGGCGGCTCAGGGCACCACCACCGTGGAGATCAAGAGCGGCTACGGGGGCACCGCCGCCGAGGAGTCGCGGGCGCTGCGGCTGGCCGGCGAGTTCACCTCGGAGACGACCTTCCTCGGCGCGCACCTGCTGCCTGACCCCGAGCAGGCCGACGCCTTCATCGCCGAGATCACCGGCCCGATGCTCGCCGCGAGCCTGCCCTACAGCCGGTGGATCGACGTGTTCTGCGAACCGTCGACGCGCTACGCCTTCGATTACGACCAGGCCAAGCACGTGCTGCAGGCCGGTGCCGCCGCAGGACTCGGGCTGCGCGTCCACGGCAACCAGCTGGCGCACGGCCCCGGGGTGCGGCTGGCGGTGGAGCTTGCGGCGGCCAGCGTCGACCACTGCACCTACCTCGACGGCGAGGACATCGATGCGCTCGCCTCGTCGGCCACGGTCGCCACGCTGCTGCCGGGGGTGGAGTTCTCGACCCGCTCGCCGTATCCCGACGCGCGCCGGCTCCTCGACGCGGGGGTGCAGGTGGCGCTGGCCACCGACTGCAACCCCGGCACCTGCTACTCCACCTCGATGCCCTTCATGATCGCGCTGGCGGTTCGCGAGCTGCAGATGACACCAGCAGAGGCGCTCTGGGCGGCCACCGCCGGCGGGGCTGCCGCGCTGCGCCGGAGCGACGTCGGGGTCCTGCGCCCCGGCGCCCGCGCCGACGTCGCCGTCCTCGACGCGCCGAGTTACGTCCACCTGGCCTACCGGCCGGGCGTGCCGCTGGCGCGGGCGCTGCGTCTCTAGGACTGTGGCGTCAGCTCGAACGGGACCGTCACCGGTTTCGGGAAGGTCACCCTGTAGGGGCCGCTTCCGTCGGAGCCGGAGAAGGTGATCGTGCCCCGTGTCATCGACGCCGGGACGTCGTAGAGCTCGCCCTCGTCGCGACCCAGCTTCGCCAGGTGCACCGGCGTTCCACCGGTGGGGGTCACCGTGACGCCAGCGCCGCCGAAGGTGACGCAGGCGTCGACGGCCAGCGCCTTGGGTGCCATGTAACACAGGCTCAGCTCGAGGTAGACGTCGTGGGGTGAGGGCGGGTGGCCCAGGGTCGGCGGTGCTACCGGTCGCCCGAGCTGGTCTTGGATCGGCACGAAGAAGTAGGTCTCCGTACCGCTGAGGTGGATCGTCAACCGGGTCGTGACCGGCTTCGTCGCCTTCACCTGGGCCTGGGTGGTGGCGGTCGCGGGAGCGAGCTGCAGGCGCGTGCTGTGGCGCAGGAAGTCGATGTTGCCCGACCCCGGCTCGCCCGTTCGCAGGTCCAGCCGCTGGGTGATGCCGCCGTCGTGCAGCACCAGGGTGGCGGTCGAGGCGCTGCCGGGCAGAGCGGTAACGAAGAGGTGGCTGCCGGTGTTGGTGATCGCCGCCAGCGGCAGCTGGTGCGGTGCCGCGCCGTTCACCGAGACGCCGAGGGTCAGGGTCGCCGGCGCGGCTTCGAAGTGCTCACCGGAGCCGAACGCGAGCCGGAAGGCGAAGAGCTGCTGCCCAGGCGGGGCCGAGCGCTCCTGCGTGCCGACGCCGTAGTCGGTGACCGGGCCGGAGGAGATCAGGGTGATCTTGATGTGGTCCGAGCCCATCGCCGCCTCGGCGCCGAGCGCGTGCAAGGCCGAGGGATGGGTGTCGGCGGTGGCCACCAGCGCATCCTCCGCGGCGGACGGGGGAATGGGTGCGGCGAAGCCGGCACTGCGCAGCGAGGTCGCGGTGCCGCTCGGGCGTACCAGGGTGCGGCCGGGTGCTGCCTCGGGCTGCCCGTTCGTCGGGGCCGACGCCACGGTGAGTCTCGCCTCGCCGTGTCCGTCTGGGAGTGCGTGCAGCGGGTAGCTGAGGTACGGGTGGTTCGGGGCTCCGTCGTAGAAGAGCACCGGGCCGCAGAGCACGCTGTCGGTGATGTCGCCGCCGTGTGGCTTGATCCTGACGAACGAGCACTGCGATGCCCTGCTAGTGCGGCCGTGATCTGCTCGCACCAGGCTCTGGAACCGGACCTCTGCCGTCTGCAGCGCCTGGCGCGCGTTGCTCACCGGTAGCCCGTCATGGGTGATGGCGACCGCGGGCGTGCGGATCGCGAACCACCAGAGGGCAACGCCCGCGGCCAGCACGGCGACGGCCGCGGCCGCGACCAACCGGGCGCGCGGGTTCAGGCGGCGTCTGACCGGCGCCATCGTCACCGCTGCGGGCTCGGTGACGAAGCTGATCTGAAACGGGCCGTCGGTCATGCGCTCCTGCCAGCTCAGGCGATCTCGGCTGCTGAGTACGTACTCAACCTAGGACGTTTCCGAACCCCACTCCGCTGCGGATGAGGGGCAGGTCGGCCATGGTGACGATGCCGGGCGAGGCGGCGCAGAGGGCGGGGATGGCATTGACGGCCTGCATCGCGGTCGCGATGCTCGCCGCGCGGACGTGCTCGGTGATCGGTTCGCGGCGCTCGAAGCTGGCCAGGGCGAAGAAGTGGTTGCGCATCGACGGGTCGCCTTCGATCACGAGCGTCCAGCCGTCCTGCGGCGTGGGCCAGTGAGCGGGGTACTCGCCACCCACCGTCCAGAGCGCCTCGATCTCCACCAGTACCGTGCCGTTCCGCCTGCCCTGCCACCGCCAGCGCTGGCCAGCCACCGTGCCCGCCGCCAGCAGGGTGCCGAAGATGTCGTGGTCCTGCTCGGCGAGCACCAGGTCGACGGTGGTGGTGATCTCGTCGATGCCGGCGTTGAGGGAGTCGGCGATCAGCTGCACCTCCTCCTTGAAGATGCCGCTGTTGAACCGTAGGAAGTCGCTGGCCTGCTCACTCACCTCCTCGGCCGGGCGGCCGAAGAGCATGTTGTCGAAGGTGATGTGCGTGCTCTCGTAGAAGGACCAGTCGGCCCGCTCCTGCAGCGTCACCCGATCGATGCGCCGCGACATCCCGCTCAGCGCGAGTGGCAGCACGCCGCTGATCGAGCCGGGGTTCAGTCCGGTGCCGTGGATCGAGCTGTTACCGCGCTCGCAGGCCGCCTCGAGCTGCGCAAGATCGCCAGCCGGCAGCGCCTTGGGATAGAAGAGAAACGCCGTGGTGACGACGTTCTTGCCACTGGCCAGGAGCGCGCAGACCTCGTCGAGCGAGGTGTTTCGCGGCATGTAGACGACACAGTCGGCCTCCAGCGCGCAGATCTCCTCGAGGGAGCGGGTGGCGGTGACGCCGATCGGCCCACGCCCTGCCAGGGAGCCGAGGTCGGCACCGTCCTTCGCCTCGCTGTGCACCCACCCACCGACCAATTCGAGGTCGGGGCGGTCGAGGACGGCCTGGATGGACTCGACGCCCTGGGCGCCGGTGGCCCACTGGATGACGCGGTAGGTCACAGCCTGCTCCTCACGGGAAATACAGTGCGGCGCCGGCGTTGGCCAGCGCGTCGGCCTTCTCGTTGCCGGGGTCGCCGGCGTGCCCCTTCACCCAGCGCCACTCGACGCGGTGCTTTGCCGCGATGGCATCGAGTGCCTGCCAGAGGTCGGCGTTCTTCACGGGCGTCTTGCCGGTGGTGACCCAGCCGCGTGACTTCCAGTTGTGGATCCAGGTGGTGATGCCCTGCCGGACGTACTGGCTGTCGGTGTAGAGGATCACGTCGCACGGCTTCCTCAGCGCGGTCAGCCCCTCGATCACCGCCTGCAGCTCCATCCGGTTGTTCGTGGTCAGCCGCTCCCCGCCGAAGAGCTCCTTCTCGTGCTCGCCGGCCCGCAGCCACGCGCCCCAGCCACCCGGGCCGGGATTGCCCTTGCAGGAGCCGTCCGTGTAGATCACGACCGCGTCCGGCGGCGTCTCGCTCATGGCGGCAGCCTAGGGCTCGTCAGACGCGCTGCTCGTCGGCGGTCGCGGAGCGTCGCACCTCACGGTGTAGCTCGTGGGCGTCCCGCAGCTCCGGGTCCGAACCGTCCTCGAGCGCCACGAAGGCGTTGTCCGCGTGTGGCAGCGCGCGCAGGATCTCGTCGAGCTTGCGCTGTGTGACAACCTCCTGCCGGGACTGGGTGTGCTGCAGGATGAAAACCAGCGCCAGGGTCAGGGCCGCCACGAGCGTCTGGAAGATCGCGTCGATCCGGGTCGGGAAGCCGAGCGTGGCGCTGCAGATCACCCAGACCACGTCGGCGGAGATCACAAGCACCGCCACGAGCGGCCGGGACGCCAGGCGGTCCAGCTGGTGCACGAATGACGAGCCCGGGCGGCGGTGGGCGGTACCCCCGCGCCACGTCGATTGTTCGGTTGCCTTCACCTTCTCGTCCTACCCATCAGGCATCCGATCGAGGACGAATTGAGCCGTCAATTACAGGGGGTGCAACTGCCCGGGCAGTGAGGACGATCTTCGACCGGTCTGCGAGACATTCCCCAGATCGGCGGAAAGTGAGGTAGGTCGCTGGTGACCAAGGCAACCGGAGACTGACTCCGTTTGTCGGATACCGTGGATCTTGTCCCGCTCGCTGTGCCGATCCGCCGCAGCGGTGCGCACTCTCCGATCCGCGCATAGAGGTACACGATGCTCAAGCTTCTCAAACTCGGCCCCGCGGCGTCCCAGCGACGGGCCGCCTGATGTACAAGGGCCCACTCGCCGGCCGCTACCCCGCGGTCGCCTCCATGGTGCTGCTGGCACTCATCCCGTTCCTGGCGCTCTCCGCGGCGCTCGAGCCGCTGACGCCGATCATCTCCGCGCAGCTGCACATGAGCCCGCAGGAGTTCAGCCTGAGCTCCGGGCTGGGTAACGCCGCCTACGCCCTCGGCACCGTCCTCGCCGTGCAGTTCGCCCAGCACCTGCCGCAGCGGCGGATGCTGCTGGGCTACGCCGTAGTGCTGGTCATCGGCTCGGTGCTCGCTGCCTCCGCGCAGGACGCCGGAATGTACTTCGCCGGGCACATCCTGCAGGGCATCGCCACGAGCATGCTGCTGATTGCCGCCGTGCCCCCGCTGGCGATCGGGTTCCCCCAGGAGCGGCTCCGCACCACTGCCGTGATCATGAACATGTGCATCTTCGGTGCCGTCGCGCTCGGCCCCTTCATCGGAGGCCTGCAGGCCGGCGCGCACAGCTGGCGCCCGCTCTTCTGGGTCGTCGCCGGGATCTCCGCGCTGGCCCTCCTCTTCGCGGTGCTGACTTTCGACGACGCCCCGCCCGTCAACCCCGAGTCGCCGCGTGACCTGCCGGCGATCGCCCTCGCCGCGGTGGGCTGCGTGGCGGCCTTCGTCGGCACCTCCGAGCTGACGAGCCACCGCTTCCTCAGCGCCGGGGTACTGATTCCCCTGATCGGTGGCTTGGCCGTCATCGTTGCCCTGATCGTGTACCAGTTCCGGGCCGCGGAGCCGCTGCTGCAGGTTCGTGCGATGCTCACCAGCTCGATCCCGATCGCCGGGATCGTGGTGGCGCTCTTCGCCGCCGCGGCTTCGGTGTCGGTCACCGTCCTCACGGCCGCCACGCTCGCCGAGCGCTACAGCGCCGTGCACGTCGGCCTGCTGTTCCTCCCCGAGCTGGCCGGCGCCGTGATCTCGGCGATCGCCTTCGGGGCGGTGATCACCCGGCGCGAGCTGCACTACCTACCACTCGCCGGCATGATCTTCCTCGCCATCGGCATCGTGATCTTCCGCATCGACATCCCGGCCAGCCAGCCGCTCGCGCTGATCGGTTCGGCCGTCACCGGACTCGGCCTCGGCGCCACCGTGGCGCCAGCGCTCTTCGTCGCAGGCTTCTCGCTGCCCGCGGCCAGCCTGCAGCGGGTGTTCGCCATCGTCGAGCTGCTGCGTGCCGTCGCCGCGTTCATGATCGCGCCGATCTTCGCCCACTTCGCCACCACTGCAGCCGGCGGCCTCAACGCCGGCACCGGTACCGCCCTCTGGGTCGGCCTCGGCCTCGCGCTGGTCGGCGCCGCGCTCGGCATTGCCGTCTACGTCTTGTCGGGTGCGCGTCCGCAGGCGCCCGACATCGAGGCCTTCCTGGAGGGGCCGGGTTCGGCCTGGCAGTCGCCCCCGCTCCTGGCCAGGCTTCGACCCTCCGTGACGGTGGAGCCTCCCGCAGTCCTCGAGAGGGTGGGCTGACACATGAGCCAAGCAGTGGTCTTCGGCTACGACGGTTCCGAGCTCGCCGGTTACGCGATCGCCCAGGCGGCCGAGCAGCTCGGGACGTCGCGCGAGGCAGTCGTGGTCTGCGTCTGGCAGCCGGCCGACGTCGGCTTCACCCCGGTCGGCGGGCAGCACTTCGACGCCGACAAGGCCCCGGAGGTCCGTGCGGCCGCCGAGCAGACCGCCGCATACGGCGCGAAGCTGGCGGAGCAGGCCGGCTTCTCGGCGCGCGCCGTCGCCGTCGAGGCCTCGCCGATCTGGCAAGGGATCATCACTGCGGCCGAGGACGAGAAGGCGAGCCTGATCGTGCTCGGCGCACATCGTCACGGCGCGCTGGCCGGACGCCTACTCGGGCACGTGACGCCGGCGGTGCTGGCGCACTTCTCGTCGTCGGTGCTGGTCGTGCACGAACCGGCCTGACGCCGGCCTATTCGATGGCCTCGAACTCGCTGGGTTCGAGGCTGCTGGGTTCGAGGCTGCTGGGTTCGAGGTTGATCGCGTCGAGGTTGATCGGGTCGAGGCTGATGGCCTCGAGGTTGATCGGCTCGAGCTCGGTGGGCTCGAGGTCGATCGATTCTCGCGCCGAGAGTGCGTCGGTGAGCAGGGCCGCCAGGGTCTCGAGCTGTACGTCGGCCGAGGAGAAGACCTCCTCGTCCGACCCGTCCAGCGCCCGAGCGGCCAGCCCCGCCTTGCTGTCGATCAGCTCGGCGATCCTGCTGTCGATGGTCTGCGCGGCGATGATGCGCCAGGCGGTGACCGGCTCGGTCTGGCCGATGCGGTGGCTGCGGTCGATGGCCTGGGTCTGCTCGGCGTCGGTCCAGGACAGCTCGGCCAGCACGATGTTGGACGCGACCTGCAGGTTGAGGCCCACTCCGGCGGCGGTCAGCGAGCAGACCGCGATCGCGACATCGGGGTCGTTCACGAAGGCGTCGATGTTCCTCTGCCGCACCGAGGGCGTCTGGTCGCCCCGGATCGACGAGTACCGGATCCCGCGCTTGGCGAAAGTCTGCTCGGCGGCGTCCATGACATCGACGTGCTTGGCGAAGAACACGACCTTGCCGGCGCTGCGCACGAGCTGGGCCGCGTAGTCCGCCGCGAGATCGGCCTTGGCCCGGCCGATGCGCCGCATGAGGGCGAACACATTCTCGCCGTTCTGCGCGGTCGTGGCCTCCTTCAGCTCGGCCCGGGCGACCCGGCGGACCAGGTCGCCGTCGATGCCGTCGCTGTCGGGGCCGGCGGCGCGGTTGGCCAGGGCCATCTCGTACCGGGACACCATGCGCCGGGCCAGCACCCGCTCGGCCTCGCGGATCGAGGCGCCGGCCGGGCCGTCCAGCTCAACCGGGAGGTCGGCGATGCGACGGGCCGGGATGTCGGCCGCCACATCGACCTT
>JAOPUX010000100.1 GCA_025963285.1 Jatrophihabitans sp. | reverse complement strand
GTCGTGCTGCTCAAGCCGGCCAGCCCCGGTACCGGCGTCATCGCCGGTGGCCCGGTGCGCGCCGTGCTCGAGTGCGCAGGCATCCACGACGTGCTGTCGAAGTCGCTCGGCTCGGACAACCCGATCAACATCGTGCACGCCACCGTGGCGGCGCTGAAGCAGCTCGTCCGTCCGGAAGAGGTCGCGGCTCGTCGCGGCCTTCCGCTCGAGGACATTGCTCCGGCCGGCCTGCTGCGGGCACGTGCGGGCCAGGGGGCGTAAGGCAATGGCACGTCTCAAGATCACCCAGACCAAGTCGGGGATCGGCAACAAGCAGAACCAGCGCGAGACCCTTCGCTCGCTGGGCTTGAAGCGGATGCACGACGTCGTTGTAAAGGAAGACCGGCCCGAGATTCGCGGCATGGTCAACACCGTGACGCACCTCGTCACGGTGGAGGAGGTTGACTGACATGGCTGACTCACCGCTGAAGGTGCATCACCTGCGTCCCGCCCCGGGCGCCCACACCAAGAAGACCCGCGTGGGTCGTGGTGAGGCGTCCAAGGGTAAGACCGCCGGTCGTGGCACCAAGGGCACCAAGGCCCGCTACCAGGTTCCGGTTGGCTTCGAGGGTGGGCAGATGCCCATCCACATGCGCCTGCCGAAGCTCAAGGGCTTCAAGAACCGCTTCCGCGTCGAGTTCCAGGTCGTGAACCTGGCCAAGCTCGCCGAGCTCTTCCCGGAGGGCGGCACCATCGGCATCACCGACCTGGTGCAGGCTGGCGCGGTCCGCAAGGGCGAGCTCGTCAAGGTCCTCGGCAACGGGGAGCTGGGCGGCGTCAAGCTGGACATCTCGGCCAACAAGTTCTCCGGCACCGCGCGCGACAAGATCGTCGCCGCGGGGGGAACGGTCACCGAGGTCTGAGACTCGAAACGGCGGCGGGGCCGGGTGCGCGCAGGGCGAAAGCCAGGCGTAAGCCCAGCCCCGCCGCCGTGTTCATCGCAGTTCCCTCTCGGCTGTTAGCCTGAGCTGGGCGCTCCACCGGCACCATGCCGCAGAACCCCCCGCAGCGTTTTTCCGCTCCATTGTCAGCTCCAGGGCCGTGACCAGCGGCCCCACCGCAGGAGGATCCGTGCTCAGCGCATTCGCATCGGCGTTCCGTACGCCGGACCTGCGCAAGAAGCTGCTCTTCACCCTCGCGGTGATCGCGCTCTACCGCCTCGGTGCCTCGGTACCCACCCCGAACACCGACACCACCGCCATCAACGCCTGTATCAAGCAGGCCTCCAACGGTGCCAACGCCAACGTCTACTCGCTGATCAACCTCTTCTCCGGCGGGGCGCTGCTGCGGCTGTCGGCGTTCGCGCTCGGCATCCTGCCCTACATCACGGCGAGCATCATCGTGCAGCTGTTGGTGGTGGTCATCCCGCGCTTCGAGCAGCTGAAGAAGGAGGGGCAGGCCGGCCAGCAGAAGCTGACGCAGTACAGCCGCTACCTCACCGTCGGCCTGGCGATCCTGCAGTCCACCGGCTTCATCGCCCTGGCCCGGTCCGGCCAGCTCTTCTCCGGCTGCACCGAGAGCTCGATCCTCTACAAGAGCGACATCTTCACCCTCAGCACGATGGTGCTCTGCATGACCGCCGGTACGGCCATCATCATGTGGCTCGGCGAGCTGGTCACCGACCGCGGCGTCGGCAACGGCATGAGCGTGCTGATGTTCACCTCGATCGCGGCCCGCATCCCCAACGAGGGCCAGACGATCCTGCAGAACGCCGGTGGCTTCGTCTTCACCCTGATCCTGGCCCTCGGGTTGGCCATCATCGTGGCGGTGGTCTTCGTCGAGCAGGCGCAGCGCCGCATTCCGGTGCAGTACGCCAAACGGATGATCGGGCGCAGACAGTACGGCGGGACGTCCACCTACCTGCCGCTCAAGGTGAACCAGGCCGGTGTCATCCCCGTCATCTTCGCCTCGTCGCTGCTCTATATCCCACAGCTGATCAGCCAGCTCACCAGCCGGAACTCCACGAGCGGCTTCGCGCTGTGGGTGAACACCTACCTGATCAACCAGCAGTCGTGGGTCTACATCTCGATCTACTTCGCCATGATCATCTTCTTTACGTACTTCTATGTCGGCATTACCTTCGACCCGGTCGAGCGAGCCGACGACATGAAGAAGTACGGCGGCTTCATCCCCGGCATCCGCCCGGGGCGGCCGACCGCGGAGTACCTGCAGTTCGTACTGTCGAGAATCACACTGCCTGGATCGCTGTACCTGGGTATCGTGGCGATCCTCCCGAACTTCTTCTTCTCGATCACGAGTAGCAACGCTCAGAACTTCCCGTTCGGCGGTACTGCTGTACTGATCATGGTCGGCGTTGCACTGGACACCGTGAAGCAGATCGAGAGCCAGCTCCTGCAGCGCAACTACGAAGGATTCCTGCGCTGAGGCGCATCCAGGCTGTGGTAGCGCAGCCACGCAGGTCGGAAGGGTAGGCCCCACGTGAGACTTGTCCTCGTCGGCCCGCCGGGTGCGGGTAAAGGCACCCAGGCGGAGTTCATCGCCGCTCATTTCGCGATTCCGAAGATCTCCACGGGAGACATATTCCGGGCCAACGTGTCCGGCGGTACCGAACTCGGCCGGCTGGCCAAGAAGTACATGGACGCCGGTGACCTCGTGCCCGACGAGGTCACCAACGCGATGGTCAACGACCGGCTGAAGCAGGACGATGCCCTGGCGGGTTTCCTGCTCGACGGCTTCCCGCGCAACGTCGCCCAGGCCTACGAGCTCGACTCGATGCTCGCCCAGACGGAGAGCTCCCTCAGCGTGGTCCTCGACCTTGACGTCGACCACGACGAGGTGGTGCGGCGGCTCTCCGGTCGGCGCACCTGCAAGAACTGTGGACACGTCTGGCACGTCGAGTACGACAAGCCCAAGGGTGAGGGCGTCTGCGACAAGTGCGGAGGCGAGCTCTACCAGCGCGACGACGACCACGCCGACACGGTGCGGCACCGCCTCGAGGTCTACGCGGCCCAGACGGCGCCGCTGATCGAGTTCTACGGCGAGCGTTCGCAGCTGGTGGCGATCAACGCCCTCGGCACCGTCGAGGACGTCACCGAGCGGGCTATCAGCGCGCTCACCCCGTTCGCGGACTGAGCCGCATGTACGGCGCCCCCGAACGTATCGAGCTCAAGAGCACCGAACAGATCCTGCTGATGCGCCAAGCCGGGCTGGTGGTGGCCAACGCGCTACAGGCGATGAGCGAGATCGCCGCGCCGGGTGTCTCGACGGCGGACCTCGATGCGGTGGCGCGCGACGTGCTGGCCGACGCCGGAGCGACCTCGTCGTTCCTGCACTACGACATCGGCTCAGGGCCCTATCCAGCCGTGATCTGCGCGTCGGTGAACGACCGGATCGTGCACGGCATCCCCTCGCCTCAGGAGCTGCTCGCCGACGGTGACCTCGTGTCGATCGACTTCGGTGCCATCGTCGAGGGCTGGCACGGCGACGCCGCCGTGACGGTGCTGGTCGGTGACGTCTCGCCCGAGGCCCGGGCGATGTCGGACGCATGCCGGGAGTCGCTCTGGGCGGGGCTGGCTGCTGCCCGGGTGAACGGCCGGCTGACCGACATCTCGCACGCGGTGGAGTCGTCGGTACGCAAGGCAGGCCGGTACGGCATCGTCGCCGGGTACGGGGGGCACGGCATCGGCTCGAGCATGCACATGGCCCCGCACATCCTGAACTACGGCAAGGCAGGCAAGGGGCCGCGCCTCACCCACGGCATGGCACTTGCAGTCGAGCCGATGATCACCCTCGGCAGCCAGCGCACCCAGGAGCTCGATGACGGGTGGACGGTGAGCACCGTGGACGGCTCGTGGGCCGCGCACTGGGAGCACACCGTGGCCGTGCTCGACGACGGCCTGTGGGTGCTGACCGCGCAGGACGGCGGGCGCGAGGAGCTCTCGCGCCGAGGGGTTGCCGTCTCGGCCCTCGCCGCCTGAACCGCGGCGGCGCTCACGCGACCGACCAGATGTCACGCACCCGCCCGGTGCGGATCCGGGCACGCTCAGCCCTGGTGACGAGCGAGAGTCGCATGGTGAGCGTGTCGGTGTCGACGTCGAGCTGCCGGGCGATGTCGGTGAGATCCTCGACCCCGCCGGCATTGCGGATGGCTGGGGCCAGCAGCTCGATGGGCAGGAGCCGCCAGGCCACCTCGCGGTCGACGTACCACTCCTCCCGCTCCAGCCAGGGCCCGCAGTCACGCACGCCGCGTTCGAGGTGGACCACCTCGTGGGTGAGCGTGCAGCGGCGCTGGCCGTAGCTGGTGCCGGCTCGCAGCGCGATCACCGGGTAGCAGAGCTCGCCGAGTAGCCGACCCGGCATGGGCTCGATGCGGACGACGACCTCCGGCCAGTTCTCGTGCAGGTCGAGCCAGGGGTCGTAGCGGAGCAGGGTGGGGGTGGATCGATCGGTCATCCCGGCATTATGTGAGCCGGGACTGACGACGTGGGCTGGGTTGCTCAGTTCTCGGGCTTGTCGGGGGTGCCGAAGCGGGCCGCGCGCGGGGTGGGACGACGGCGGTGCTGGGCCAGTTCGTCGCCGCTGTGCGAGGAGGACGTCGTGTCGAGCATCGCGCGGATGATCTCGTCGACCGCCAGGCGCTGCCGGCGGTTGAGCCGGCTGGCCTCCGGCGGCGGGGTGTACGGGGCGGTGAGCTCGGCGGGGAGGTCCGCGGCCGTTCTGAGCACGGCGAGGTCGACGCCGAGCACATCGGCGAAGGCTACGAGCGTCGCCTCGTCCGGGCGACCGTGGTCGCCGCGCAGGTATCGCGCCGCGGTGTCATGGTTGAGGGAGTAGCCGCGCTCACGAGCAGCCCGGGCCACGCCGCGGGCGGACAAGCCGCTCACGTTGGACTCGCGCAGCACTTCGGAGAGGCGGCTCATCACATCGTCCCGGTCGATCGCGCAGACATGGCGTAGACAGTATCGGCTCCGGAGGGGTCGGCAATGCCCCATTCACGCTGATAGTGGATAACTCCTGTGCAGTCACCCCGTAGACGGCTAACGACACGATTTCCCGGACCGTCTGAATCAGCACCGGACGTCCGACGGTGGCGGTACGGTCGTTGCTCGGGACGTCGTCGGGGGACGCATGACTGTGGCAATGCGGGTACGTGATCGGGACACGCTGAGGGCGTACGTCAGGCTGATGCGCCTGTCCGAGCGAGGGCTGGCCGCCCGCGCCGGTGTCGGACACGCGACGGTGAACCACCTGCTCTCCGGACGGCGGGAGACCTGCTCGCCAGAGACTGCACAGGCGATCGAGAAGGTGCTCGGCTGCGCGGGAGGCGTCTTCTTCGAGCCGGTCCGGCGCACGACAACGGCGCCGGGCAAGGGATTGGCCCCCGCCCGGCGCCGCTAGGGCCGGGGCGCTAAGAGGTTGCCGCCGAGCTACTGCTCGTCGCGGCCTTCGGCGATGCGCCGCCTTCGCCGGGCGCCCCGCTGGGTGCAGTACCCCGGTGCGCCCCGTGCGCTCCGCCGGGCATCCCCGGCCCACCGCCCGGATGTCCGGGACCGCCGGGCATCCCGGGCGGTCCTGCGGGGGCGGTCGTGATGAGCGTGGCGTCGAGTGAGGTGTGGTTCGCGTCGTCGGTGCCCTCGGCATGCAGCCGGGTCCCCACCTTCGGGTCTGCCGTCAGGCTGTTCTTGTAGACGGTCTTGGCCGAGGTGACGATGGTGCGGGTGAAGCCGTCGAAGTCCTTCACGAGGATCGTCGTACCGGAGACCGAGGTGACGGTGCCGTCGATGGTCGGGACGTGCTTGGCCGGTGCCCGGCCCGACGCGCCTGTCGGCACTCCGCTGGGGGCGTCCGACGCGGGTGTGCCGGCACGGGCGGAGCCGTAGCCGGGGGCCGAGGCGTTGGCCGAACCCGAGTCGGCCCAGGCCACCGCGCCGGCGCCGATCAACAGGGCGGCAGCCGCCCCGCCTGCGATGCCGATGCGGCGGATGCGTCCGGGCGATGGCGCCCGCGCCGGGTCGGCGGGCCCCTCGGCCGGGTCGAACTCCACGCTGGAGGTCATGAGTACTCCTTTGTTTGGACTGTCGGACTCTGTACGACAGCCACCACGGTGAGCCCCGACTCTGAAGAAGTTCTGAATCGGTGGCGAGCGGAGCCGGATCTTCAGCCGATGCCCAGGTAGGGCTCGCACACTCGCCCGATGGCTACCTCGCGCCCGCCGGCAACCGATGGGGCCCGGGTTCTGCTGGTCGAGGACGAGCAGGTACTGCGGGAGGCGATGGCGGTGGCACTGCGGCAGGCCGGCTTCACCGTGGAGGCGCTCCCCGACGGCGTCGGCTTCGAACAGCGCCTCGAGCTGTTCCGCCCTGACGCCACCGTGCTCGATGTGATGCTGCCCGGACGCTCCGGCCTGGCGCTGGCCATGCACTGCCGAACCCACAGCCAGGCGGCGATCGTCTTCGTCACCGCC
Organism: Jatrophihabitans sp.; assembly: GCA_025963285.1. Taxonomy (GTDB): domain Bacteria; phylum Actinomycetota; class Actinomycetes; order Mycobacteriales; family Jatrophihabitantaceae; genus JAOPUX01. The sequence goes on along the minus strand of JAOPUX010000100.1, from coordinate 16,141 downwards.
CGGGACGAGGTTCCGGCCCGGCTGGCCGGTTTCGAGGCCGGCGCGGACGACTACGTGGTGAAGCCCTTCGTGCTCGCCGAGCTCGTCGCCCGGCTGCGGGCCGTGCTGCGCCGGTCCGGGCGGCTCGTCTCCAGCACGATGCAGGTCGGCGACCTGCTGGTCGACGAGGACGTCGGCATCGTGCAGCGTGGGGATGACGAGATCGCGGTGACGGCCACCGAACTGCGCCTGCTGGCCTACCTCTGCCGCAATCACGGTCGGGTGCTCTCCAAGACCCAGATCCTGACCCAGGTATGGGGGTACGACGACTACGACCCGAACCTGGTGGAGACCTATGTGTCGACGCTGCGTCGCAAGCTCGAGGCGGGCGGGGCGTCGCGTCTGATCCACACCGTCCGCGGCATCGGCTACCGGACGGGGGTTGCCGGTGCCCGCCGCGGTGTCTGAGCTCGAGCCGGCTCTGCGCACCGGCTCGCTGCGGCGGCGGGTCCTGGTGGCTGTGCTCGGGCTGCTGCTGGCCGTCATCGTCACGATCTGCGCCGCGGTCAACATCATCCTGAGCAACCGGCTCTACTCCGACGCGCGCCACCAGATCGCAGAGCGGGCGCAGTACGCCACCGTGCTCGGCCAGCGCGGGCTCACCCCGCAGGAGCTGGCCGACGGGCTGACCGGCCAGGGCATCACAGCCAGCGTGCTGCGTGACGGAGAGGTGACGGTCGGCCGCGACGCGCCCCCTCCGGGCGGCCCGGGGCGGCCCGGTGGACGGCCGGGCCAAGCCGGACCTGGCCCCGTCGCCCGCTCCGGCCATACCGCGGTCACCGTCAGGCAGGACGCCAGGCAGCTCTCCGTCGAGCTCACCGTGCCGGGTGGGCAGCTGCGGCTGACGTACAGCCTGGCCGAGATCCACCGCACGCTGGCCCTGCTGCACCGGGTGGAGCTCGCGGTGGCCGCGGCGACCCTGCTGATCGGCGGGCTCGTGCTCGTGCTGGTGGTCGGCGCTGCGCTGGCGCCACTGCGCCGGATGCGCCTGCTGGCGGATCGGATCCGCGCCGGCCTGCGCGGGGTCCGGCTGCGGCCGACCCGCCCGGGCACCGATCTCGGCCGGACCGCCCTGGCGATCGACGACATGCTCGAGGCGCTCGAGGCGGCCGAGACCGACGCCCGCAGCGCCGAGCTGCGGATGCGCCAGCTGCTGGCCGACGTCTCGCACGACCTGCGCACCCCGATCGCCGGTGTGATCACGAGCGCGGAGCATCTCCTGCGTACGGACCCGAGTCGCGCGGCACGCGAGCAGCGGCTGGTCGAGCTGATCCGCGAAGGCCGGCGGGCCGCCCGGCTCGTCGACGACCTGCTGCTGATGACCCGCCTCGACGTGGATGCCCCGTCGGCCGGGGTCCCGGTTGCGGTGGATGTCGCGGCGGTGGCAGGCGAGGTGGTCGGGGCTGCCCGGCGCCGGCTGGCCGACCGGCGGGTGGACTTCGACGTGCGGGTCGACCAGCCACTGCTCGCCTGGATCGACCCCGATCACCTCGCCCGGCTGCTCACCAACCTCCTCGACAACGCCCGCGAGGCCACCGAGCCCGGCGGCCGCCTGGCAATCACGGTCACGGCCCGTCCGGGGCGGGTCGTGGTGCGGGTCGCCGACGACGGCCCCGGGGTGCCGCCGGGGGAGCGGGAGCGCATCTTCGATCGGCTCGTCCGGCTCGACCCGTCCCGGCGCGCCGGCGGCACCGGGCTGGGGCTACCGATCGCGCGGGCGCTGGCCCGGGCGGCGGGTGGAGACCTCCGGCTGGTCCCGGACGGCCCAGGTGCCTGTTTCGAGGTGGAACTGCCCGTGGTGCCAGCTGCGGCGCAGCTGTCGCCGCCCGGTGAGCTGCTTGCCGTGGAGTGACCGCCGGGGCCCGGCAGCCCGGCGCGCCTGCCGCTCACACCGGCGGCGTTTTGGTAAGTCCCGGGTGCGTGGGTAGACTGAACGGCTGGCGCACGCCGACCCTTTTTCGCTGTGCAAATACGCCTGCTGTGGCCGCAGGTTTCAGCGGTGGGCCCTCACGACTCAGCGCCAGGTTCGGATGTTGTTCCAGCAGTGCCCAGCACGGAGAAGTACCGGCGCGGACGATGAGTCAGTGCCGAAATGTACGTCGGAAGTCATGAAAAGCGGAGGATATGCCCAAGAAAGACGGGGCCATCGAGGTCGAAGGCCGCGTGGTCGAGCCACTACCCAATGCCATGTTCCGTGTGGAGCTCAGCAACGGGCACAAGGTGCTCGCTCACATCAGCGGCAAGATGCGTCAGCACTACATCCGGATCCTCCCTGAGGACCGCGTCGTTGTGGAGCTGTCGCCCTACGACCTCACCCGTGGGCGGATCGTCTACCGCTACAAGTGATCTCGCGGCGGCCTCTGCGGAGTGCCCGTCGAGTCCGAATCTGCAAGGTCAGTCGCCACACTGTGCCCCTCGAAGACCGGGGGTCACGTACCAAAGAAAGGCCGAGACCGTGAAGGTCAAGCCGAGCGTCAAGCCGATCTGCGACAAGTGCAAGGTCATTCGTCGTCACGGTCGGGTCATGGTGATCTGCGAGAACCTGCGCCACAAGCAGCGTCAGGGCTAGTAGAAGCACCACCCAGCACGCGTATGCCTGCCTGCCGCCTGCGGCAGGTTCACCTCCGGACGAAGGCCGGAGCCGGCACTCGGGGTACATACCCCGAGACCAAGCCCGGACGGCTACGCACCCACACCTTCGAATGAAGTTCCAGGAGAACTCGCCATATGGCACGTCTAGCCGGTGTTGATCTGCCGCGCGACAAGCGCATGGAGATCGCACTCACTTACATCTACGGCGTGGGTCGCACCCGCGCCAAGGCCGCCCTCGAGGCCACGGGCATCAGCCCGGACCTGCGCACGGGTGACCTCACCGACGCCGACCTGGTCGCCCTGCGCGACTACATCGACGCCCACTTCAAGGTCGAGGGTGACCTCCGCCGTGAGGTGGCCGCCGACATCCGCCGCAAGATCGAGATCGGCTGCTACCAGGGCATCCGGCACCGTCGCGGCCTCCCGGTCCATGGTCAGCGCACCAAGACCAACGCTCGCACCCGTAAGGGTCCGAAGAAGACCATTGCCGGAAAGAAGAAGGCAGGTAAGAAGTAATGCCGGGTCCGGCGCGTAAGGCAGGAGCCAAGAAGCTCCGCCGCAAGGAGAAGAAGAACATCGCCGTGGGCCAGGCCCACATCAAGTCGACGTTCAACAACACGATCGTCTCGATCACCGACCCCCAGGGCAACGTGATCAGCTGGGCCTCGGCCGGCCACGTCGGCTTCAAGGGTTCCCGCAAGTCCACGCCGTTCGCGGCACAGATGGCAGCCGAGAACGCTGCCCGCAAGGCGCAGGAGCACGGCCTCAAGAAGGTCGACGTCTTCGTCAAGGGCCCGGGTTCTGGTCGCGAGACCGCCATCCGTTCACTGCAGGCAACCGGCCTCGAGGTCGGCACCATCTCCGACGTGACCCCGCAGCCGCACAACGGCTGCCGCCCGCCCAAGCGGCGCCGGGTCTGACGCGGGGGGATTGAGAAAATAATGGCTCGTTACACCGGTCCCGCGACGCGCATCTCGCGTCGTCTCAATGTCGACCTCGTCGGCGGCGACAGCTCCTTCGAGCGTCGTCCCTACCCGCCCGGCCAGCACGGCCGTGCCCGCATCAAGCAGAGCGAGTACCTGCTCCAGCTGCAGGAGAAGCAGAAGGCCAAGTACAGCTACGGCGTGCTCGAGAAGCAGTTCCGTCGCTACTACGAGGAGGCAGTTCGTCGCCAGGGCAAGACGGGCGACAACCTGCTGCAGATCCTCGAGTCGCGGCTGGACAACGTCGTCTACCGTGCTGGCTTCGCCCGCACCCGTCGCGCCTCGCGCCAGCTCGTGAGCCACGGCCACTTCCTGGTCAACGGCCACAAGGTCGACGTCCCGAGCTACCGCGTCTCGCAGCACGACATCATCGATGTCAAGCCGAAGTCGCTCGAGACCACGCCGTTCCTGATCGCTGCCGAGACCATCGGTGACCGTCCGGTCCCGGCCTGGCTGCAGGTCGTCCCCAGCCGGCTCCGCATCCTGGTTCACGCCCTGCCCGTCCGCGCGCAGATCGAGATTCCGGTCCAGGAGCAGCTGATCGTCGAGCTGTACTCCAAGAACTAACGGAGCATTTCTCCGGTTGCATTTCGTCGGACGTCATATAGCGGTCGTCCACAAACCTGAAGGAGCAACACCGTGCTGATTTCCCAGCGCCCCTCACTTGCTGAGGACCCGATCTCGGAGAACCGGTCGCGGTTCGTCATCGAGCCGCTCGAGCCTGGCTTCGGCTACACGCTCGGCAACTCGCTGCGCCGCACCCTGCTCTCCTCGATCCCCGGGGCAGCCGTCACGAGCATTCGCATCGATGGCGTGCTGCACGAGTTCACGACCGTCGAGGGCGTCAAGGAAGACGTCACCGACATCATCCTGAACCTCAAGGAACTCGTCGTGAGCTCCGAGAGCGACGAGCCTGTCGTCATGTACCTGCGCAAGAGGGCCCGGGCGAGGTCACCGCTGCCGACATCGCGCCCCCCACCGGCGTGATCGTGCACAACCCCGACTTGAAGATCGCCACGATCAACAAGAAGGGCCGCCTCGAGATCGAGCTCATCGTCGAGCGTGGTCGCGGGTACGTCACCGCGGTGCAGAACAAGCAGCCCGGCCAGGAGATCGGCCGTATCCCGGTCGACTCCATCTACTCGCCGGTCCTGAAGGTCACCTACAAGGTCGAGTCCACCCGTGTCGAGCAGCGCACCGACTTCGACCGCCTCGTGGTCGACGTCGAGACGAAGAACTCGATCACGCCTCGTGACGCCGTCGCCTCGGCCGGACACACGCTCGTCGAGCTGTTCGGGCTGTTCCGTGAGCTGAACGAGGAGGCCGAGGGCATCGACGTCGGCCCGTCGCCGGCCGAGGTCGCCGACATCGCAGCGTTCTCCATGCCGATCGAGGATCTCGACCTGACGGTCCGCTCCTACAACTGCCTCAAGCGCGAGGGCATCCATACCGTGGGTGAGCTCGTCGGGCGCAGTGAGGCCGACCTGCTCGACATCCGCAACTTCGGTTCGAAGTCGATCGACGAGGTCAAGGTCAAGCTGGCCGGTCTCGGGCTCGCGCTCAAGGACAGCCCGCCCGGATTCGAGCTGCCCAGCAGCTCGATCGAGGCCTACGGCGACGACGACTTCGACGCGGACGCTGACGCCGACTTCGCCGAGACCGAGCAGCTCTAAGACACCCCTGCGGGGTCCTCGGAAATCGAGGGCTCCGCAGGACCCGAACGACAAATCATCCTGATCCCGGGTTGATCCGGAATCTCTGAGGAGCACGACATGCCTACGCCCACCAAGGGTGCCCGCCTCGGCGGTAGCCCCGCGCACGAGCGGCTCATGCTCGCGAACCTGGCGACCTCGCTGTTCGAGCACGACCGCATCACGACCACCGAGGCCAAGGCCAAGCGCCTTCGCCCGCTGGCCGAGAAGCTGATCACCTTCGCCAAGCGTGGCGACCTGCACGCCCGTCGTCAGGTCATGACGGTGATCCGTGACAAGGACGTCGTGCACAAGCTCTTCGCGGAGATCGGCCCGAACATGGCCGACCGCCCGGGTGGCTACACGCGGATCATCAAGACCGTTCCGCGAAAGGGCGACAACGCCCCGATGGCGATCATCGAGATCGTCGGCGAGAGCATCGTCGCCGAGGCCGAGAAGGCGCGGGGCACGAAGACCGCCCCGAAGAAGGCCCCGACCGGTCGCACCAAGGAGATCGCCGAGGACGCCGCCGCCGAGTCCGCGACCGCTGCTGCGGTCGTGGCCCAGGCGGAGTCGTTCGAGGGCGGCGAGGACGAGGGCGGCCTGGCCGCGCTGGGCCTCACCGACGCCGAGGTCGAAGAGGCTGCCGACGTGGTCGAGGCTCCGGAGGCCGGCGCTGAGCTGGCGGAGGCGCCTGCCGACGAGCCCGCGGCAGACGAAGACCCCGCGGCAGACGAAGACTAAGTTCGCGCAACACCCGTCGAGTGACGGACCCCGTGGAGAGCCCCGTGCCGACCGCAGGTCCGTCACTCGGCGCGTTTAACCGGCTCCGTCTCGACATCGCCTACGACGGCACCGACTTCGCCGGCTGGGCCGTCCAGCCCGGACAGCGGACGGTGCAGGGCGTACTGCAGGAGTCACTGGCCGCGGTGCTCCGCACGCCCGTGGCCCTGACGGTTGCCGGCCGCACCGACTCCGGTGTCCACGCCCTCGGCCAGGTGGCGCACTGCGATGTTCCTGCCGCGCTCTGGGAGGCAGTGGCGAGCTCACTGCTGCGCCGGCTGGCCGGGGTACTTCCCGCAGACGTCCGGGTGCTGAGGGTGGGCGTGGTGCCGGCCGAGTTCGACGCCCGCTTCGCGGCCCTGTGGCGGCGCTACGAGTACCGTATCAGCGACCGCCCCGCAGGTGTCGATCCGCTACGGCGGCATATCGTGCTCGACCACCGTCGGGCGCTCGACGTAGCGCTGATGGCCGAGGCGGCGGCGCGACTGGTCGGCCTGCACGACTTCGTCGCCTTCTGCCGGCGCCGCGAGGGTGCCACCACCACCCGCTGCGTGCAGTCCTTCACCGTGGCCCGCGAGGGTGCCGAGATCGTGGTGCGGATCCAGGCGGACGCCTTCTGCCACTCCATGGTGCGCTCGCTCGTCGGCTCGCTCATCGCGGTGGGGGAGGGGCTTCGGGCCCCGGAGTGGCCGGCGTCGCTGCTCACCGCGGCCGAACGCGCGAACACGGTGCGGGTGGCGGGACCCGAGGGGCTGACGCTCGTCGAGGTCGGCTACCCGCCCGACTCCGAGCTGGCCGCGCGGTCGCTGCAAACCCGGGCCCGTCGTTAGAGGAGCCGCCCGACCCCGTCCCTGGCCTCCGTCGCCGGCTGGCTTCGAGGGATCGTGGACAGTGTCAGTCGCGAAGGCGAGAGGCGGGGACGGGCGTGGAAATGTAGGTTGGCCGCGGAGGTAGAGCGATGACGTTCGGCGTGCTGCAGGATCCGGTCACCTACGCCATCCCAGCGTTCGTGGTGTTCCTGCTGCTGGAGTTCGTGTCACTGCGCGTCCTCGACGACGGTGACGGCGGCCAGTACGCGGGCTACGAGGGCCGGGACAGCCGCACCAGCCTCTGGATGGGGTTCGGCTCGCTCTTCGTCACCGGGGGCACGCGGGCAGCGGCGCTAATCGGCTACGCGGCCCTCTACGAACTCAGCCCGCTGCGGCTGGATACGCACCGCTGGTACAGCTGGGTCTACGCCGTGGTGATCGTCGACCTGATCTTCTATGTGATCCACCGGGGTTCGCACCGGGTACGGGTGCTCTGGGCCGCGCACCAGGCGCACCACAGCAGCCAGCACTTCAACCTCTCCACGGCGCTGCGGCAGAAGTGGAACCCGTGGTTCGAACTGCTCTGCTGGACTCCGCTGCCGCTACTCGGCATGCCGCCGTGGATGATCTTCACCGCCTTCTCGGTGAACCTGATCTTCCAGTTCTGGGTGCATACGGAGAAGATCGGCCGGCTACCCCGGCCGGTGGAGTACGTCTTCAACACGCCCTCTCACCACCGCGTCCACCACGGCAGCGATCCGGAGTACCTCGACAAGAACTACGCCGGCATGTTCATCGTCTGGGACCGCCTCTTCGGCAGCTACGCCGAGGAGGTGCAGCGTCCGACGTACGGCCTCACCAAGAACGTGGCGACCTTCAACCCGTTCCGCCTGCAGTACTTCGAGTACGCCAACATGCTCCGTGACGTGCGCTCGGCGACCACGCTCCGCGCCAGGCTCGGCCACATCTTCGCCCCGCCCGGCTGGACCCCGTCCACTGAGCCAGCCTCAGAGCTCACCTCAACGGCTTGACGTCTTCGACACTGAACCGCCTGCGGCGGTCCACCCGGCACGTCGCGCCGCACAGCGTTCTGCGACAACGAAGAGCCGGCGGAGCCGCCCCGAAGCGCCTAGAAGAAGGCCAGGTTGTCGCGCCCGCACCAGGAGCTGACATTCGGCCAAGGGCCGAAGCCGGACTCGGTGTTCAGGTGCCCCGCGCCAGGGAAGATCGTCGTCGGCATCTTGAGCGGTGAGCCGTAGGCGGCGGCGATGCCCTCTGGAAGGTACGGGTCGTTGTCGCTGCCGACGAGGACGGTGCCGTCGGCGCTGTGCCGCACGGTGTCGATGTCCATCGGCGGCGGGAAGAAGGCCGCGATCTCGGGGAAGGACGTCGTGGGCGAGGGCGGGGCCACGAGCAGCACGCGGGCGGCACGCGGCGACTCCGAGGGCGTGGCCACGTGATGCAGCCAGAGCACGGCCCCGAGGGAGTGCGCCACCACGTCGTAGCCGTCATCGGTGAGGCCGGCGAGCGAGGCACGCAGCGCGGCCAACCAGGAGGTCAGGTCGGGCTTGTCGGGGTCGGGGAAGGCCGGATGGCGGACCTCACGGCCATTCTCGACGAGTTCGTCGGCGAGCAGCGTCTGCCAGTGCCCGGCGCCGGAGCCGTTCCAGCCGGGGACGATCACGGTGGGCACGGTACGAGTAGGGCGGCGAGGCATGCGAACAGCGTAGGCGGCGGGCTCAGAACGAGTGGATGAGGCCGACCAGGATCAGGACCTGGGCGAGGTGGTAGGACGAGACCACCAGCAGCGGGCCGCGCGGCACGGGCCGGACGAACCGCTCGAAGGCGATCAGCATGTCCGAGCCGAGGAAGAGCAGCCCGCCGATCGCGGTGGCCACGGCGGCTGTTCCGACGGCGAGGGTGGCCATCGCGGCGAGCATCGTGGCGTAGGCGGCCACCACCGCCATCAGCTCCTGCCCGCCGGCGCGGCGCGCCCCGGCGAGCACCTTGGGCAGCGCGAGCACGGCCGCACCGCCGACGATCAGCAGGCCGGCGAGGACGTTCAGCCCGTGCACGCCGTACCGGGCGAAGGCGGCGAGGTAGCAGACGTGACCGATCAGGAAGCTGCCCAGGCCGAGCATGAACGGCAGGTCGGGTGTGGCGGCGCGCTTGTCCGAGAGCATCAGCCCGACATCCCCGAGGAGCCCGAAGACGAGCCCGGCCACGATCCACGGCTTCACCGTCGGCAGGTCCGCACTCGCCGCCGCTGCGATCAGCAGCATGAGCGTCAGCGGCTTGAGCAGGTACTCCAGGTGCACCAGCCGGCGTTCCACGGCGGCCCAGTCGCCCAGGGCGACGACCCCGGCGATGACGAGCAGCGTGACGGTCACGGCAGGAGTATGCCGGGTTCTAGAGCACGGCTCCCGGATTGAGGATGCCCAGCGGGTCGAGAGCGTCCTTGATCCGTCGCGTCAACGCCATCACGTCGGCCCCGAGGTAGGTAGGCAGCCACTCCTTCTTCAGCCGCCCCACGCCGTGCTCGCCGGTGATCGTGCCGCCCAGCTCGATCGCCAGGTCCATGACCGCACCGAAGGCCCTGTAGGCCCGCGCCGTCTGGTCTGCGTCGGCCGGGTTGTAGACGACGATCGGGTGGGTGTTGCCGTCCCCGGCGTGGGCCACGACGCCGATCGTCACCCGCTGGGCGGCGGCGATCTCCTCGATGCCGCGGACGAGGGCGGGCAGCGCCGGCAGCGGCACACCGACATCCTCGAGCAGTAGCGAGCCGAGGCGCTCCAGCGCTGGGAAGGCGGCGCGCCGGGCGGCGGTGAAGGCCTCGCCCTCGTCCTGGTCGTCGGTGCTGAAGACCTCGCTCGCACCGTGGGCCTCGCAGGCCCGCGCCATCACTGCGATCTCGTGCGCGGCAGCCGCGCCGGGGGCATCGGAGCGGGCTATCAGCAGTGCCTCGGCGTTGCGGTCGAGCCCCATCGTCACCATGTCCTCGACGGCGTTGATCGACGTGCGGTCCATCAGTTCGAGCATGCTGGGGCGCAGCTCGCGGCTGATCGCGAGCACCGCGTCAGCCGCTGCCTCGATGGACGGGAAGACCGCCACCAGCGTCGATGCGGGGGCCTGGGCCGGGATCAGCCGGAGGGTCAGCTCGGTGATGACGCCCAGCAGCCCCTCCGAGCCGACGAAGAGCTTCGTCAGCGACAGCCCTGCCACATCCTTCAGACGTGGCCCTCCGAGCCGGAGCGCGGTGCCGTCGGCGAGGACCACCTGCATGCCCAGCACGTAGTCGGTGGTGACCCCGTACTTCACGCAGCAGAGCCCGCCGGCGTTGGTGGCGGCGTTGCCGCCGATCGAGCAGATCTCGAACGAGGACGGGTCCGGCGGGTACCAGAGCCCGTGCTCGGCCACAGCCCGCTTCACCTCGGCATTGAGCAGGCCAGGCTGCACGACCGCCACACGCGATACCGGGTCGACGTGGATGTCGCGCATCCGCTCGAGGCTCAGCACCAGCCCGCCGTCGACGGCGGTGGCGCCGCCGGAGAGTCCCGAGCCCGCGCCACGGGGCACCACCGGCACCTGGTGCGCGGTGGCCCAGCGCAGCACCGTCTGGACCTCCTCGGTCGAGCCGGCGCGCACCACGGCCAGCGGCTGGCCGGGATTCCGGTCACGGGCCCAGTCGCGGCGGTAGCCCTCGACGAGGTCACGGTCGGTCAGGACGGCGCCTTGGGGCAGCGCAGTGATCAGTTCGTCCAGGGGCATGGTCGCGATTCTGCTCCATGCACAACTCGGTGTCGGCAGGCGGCAGACTGTATGGGTGGGATACATCGACCTCTCCGGCATCGGGCACGCCCTTCCGGACGGACGGGTGCTTCTGGAGCAGGTCGACATCCGGGTCGGTGACGGGACGAAGACGGCTCTGGTGGGCGCCAACGGCGCGGGCAAGACGACACTGCTCCGGCTGATCGCGGGCGACCTGGTGCCGCAGCGCGGGGCGATCGTGCGCTCGGGCGGGCTCGGCGTGATGCGGCAGTTCATCGGCTCGGTGCGCGACAGGACCACCGTGCAGGAGTTCCTGGTGCAGCTCGGCGCGCCGCCGGTCCTCGCCGCCTGGGACGAGCTGCAGCGCAGCGAGCTGGAGATGATGGAGCACGACGACGAGCGGACGCAGCTCGCCTACTCCCATGCGCTGGCCGACTGGGGCGACGTCGGTGGCTACGACGCCGAGGTGCTCTGGGACACCGTGACCGTGGCCGCCCTCGGCGTGCCGTTCGAGCGTTGCAAGTACCGCGAGCTCTCCACGCTCTCCGGCGGAGAGCAGAAGCGCCTGGCGCTCGAGCTGCTGCTCCGCGGCCGCGACGAGGTACTGCTGCTCGACGAGCCGGACAACTACCTGGACGTGCCGGGCAAGCGCTGGCTCGAGGAGCGGCTCTCACAGAGCGGCAAGACGGTGCTCTTCGTCAGCCACGACCGCGAGCTGCTTGCTGCCGTGGCCGACCGCGTGGTCACCCTGGAGGGCGGCACGGCGTGGCTGCACGGCGGCGGCTTCGCCTCCTACCACGAGGCCCGCAAGAACAAGCACGAGCGGATGGCTGAGGTCCGCCGGCGTTGGGACGAGGAGCACGTCCGTCTCATCGATCTGGTGCGCACGCTGCAGATCCAGGCCAAGAGCAGCGAGGTGATCGCGCAGAAGTACCGCGTGCAGGCACGCCGGCTCGAGCGCTACGAGGCCGAGGGGCCGCCGCCCGGTGCACCCGAGGAGCAGAAGGTGACCATGCGGCTGCGCGGCGGGCGCACCGGCATCCGGGCGATCACCTGCGCCAACCTCGAGCTCACCGGGTTGATGGGAGCCTTCGACCTCGAGGTCTTCTTCGGCGAGCGCCTCGGCGTGCTCGGTGCAAACGGCGCCGGCAAGTCGCACTTCCTGCGGCTGATGGGCGGTGAGGAGGTGCCGCACACCGGTTCGCTCAAGCTGGGGGCGCGGGTCGCCCCCGGGCTCTTCGCCCAGACGCACAGCCACCCGGAGTGGATGGGACGCTCGCTCGTCGAGCTGCTCTGGGAGGGCGACGCGGCACGCTCGGGTGTCGACCGCGGGCGGGCGATGGGGGCGCTGCGCCGCTACGGCCTCAACGAGCAGGGCGACCAGAACTTCGGCTCGCTCTCCGGTGGCCAGCAGGCCCGCTTCCAGATCCTGCTACTCGAACTCTCCGGGGCCACGCTGTTGCTGCTCGACGAGCCCACCGACAACCTCGACGTGCTCAGCGCCGAGGCACTGGAGGAGGCACTGGAGACCTTCGAGGGCACCGTGGTGGCAGTGACTCACGACCGCTGGTTCGCACGCTCGCTGGACCGGTTCCTGGTCTTCGGTGCCGACGGCGTGGTCTACGAGTCGAGCGAGCCCGTCTTCGACGAAGAGCGGGTCGCCCGCCCGCGCTGACCTGCCGGTCGGTTGGTTGGGCTACTGATCGGTCGGGGTGCTGACGGGCACGGCGTAGGCGACGATGTTGTCGAGATAGTTGCCGGTCTGCGAGTCGAACGGGCCGCCGCAGGTCACGAGCACGAGCCGCCCGGCGACCTTCTGGTCGAAGATCTGCGCGTAGGGCAGCGCTGTCTTGCGATAGGTCCGCACCCCGGTGATCTTGAACGCCAGCTTGGTGACCTTGCCCTTGAGATAGCCGCTGACGTAGACGCGGTCGCCCGGGTCGAGGGAGCCGATCCGGGCCATCTCGCCGGTGATCCCGGCGTAGTTGATGTGGCCGGCCAGTACCGCGCTGCCCTGCGCTGCGCCGGGGTGCGCGCCGCCGTTCCACCAGCCGACGATCTTGGGATTGAGCGGGATGTCGAGCTCCCGGTTGGCGAGCTCACCCATGGTGACGATGGGGGCGTCGGCACCGATCTTCGGGATCTGGATCCGGTTCGGCGCGAGGAAGTAGAGGACCTTGGTGCCGCTCTGGGCCGGTGCCTTGCCGCCCGGGACGCTGCCGACGTCGCGCGCCGGGGCGGCCGCGTTCGTCTTGCCCCAGTTCGGAGACACCACCCAGGTGACCGCGGAACCGGCCACGAGCACGATCGCAACGACCACCATGATGAACGGCAGGCCACCGACGGTCGCCGCGCGCTGGGCCAGGGTGGGGTTCGAGGGCGGGTTCTCACTCATTGCGTCCCCAAGATACGGGGTCCGGGCCGTGGAGAGTCGCCGCCCGCGCGGATTTGGTGGCCCGCCGGGGCGGCCGGTACAGTGACAGATCGGCGTACGCCAACCGGCGCACGTCCCGGCCATGCCTCATGGTCCATCTGGCTCTCAGCCGCAGGATGACCGTGAGGGCGCTGTGCACGAGTACAGCGTGAAGACCGACGGAGGAAGCACCACCGTGGGCACTTACACCCCCAAGCCCGGCGAGATCGAACGCCGCTGGCACGTCATCGACGCGAACGACGTCATCCTCGGCCGTCTGGCCAGCCACGTCGCCACGCTCCTGCGCGGCAAGCACAAGCCCACCTTCGCCCCGCACGTCGACGGTGGCGACTTCGTCGTCATCATCAACGCCGAGAAGATCGCCCTCTCGGGTGCCAAGCGCGGCGAGTTCCGCTACCGCCACTCCGGCTACCCGGGCGGCCTCTCGCGCCGCACCGTCGGTGAGCTGCTCGAGACCAAGCCCGAGCGCGTCATCGAGCTGGCCGTCCGCGGCATGCTCCCGAAGACGACGCTGGGCCGCGCCCAGCTGAAGAAGCTCAAGATCTACGCAGGTCCCGAGCACCCGCACGCCGCCCAGAAGCCCCAGCCGTTCGAGATCAAGCAGGTTGCCCAGTGACCGCCATTAACTCCACCCCTACCCCGGTCGTCGGCCGCCGCAAGCAGGCCATCGTCCGCGCGCGGCTCGTTCCCGGCACCGGCCAGTTCAAGCTGAACGGCCGCACGCTCGAGAACTACTTCCCGAACAAGGTGCACCAGCAGCTCATCAAGGAGCCGTTCGTCACCCTCGAGAAGATCGACCAGTACGACATCGTCGCCACCCTCTCCGGCGGCGGCATCACCGGCCAGGCCGGTGCGCTGCGGCTGGCCATCTCGCGCGCCCTCATCCTCATCGAGCCCGACGACCGTCCGGCGCTCAAGAAGGCCGGCTTCCTCACTCGTGACCCGCGGGCCAAGGAGCGCAAGAAGTACGGTCTGAAGAAGGCCCGTAAGGCTCCTCAGTACTCCAAGCGCTAAACGCCGCGTAGCGCCGTGGGGGCAGCCGGTTTGAGCAGCTTGTTCGGCACCGACGGCGTCCGCGGGCTCGCGAACGCAGATCTCACCCCGGAGCTCGCGCTCGTCGTCGCCAGCGGTGCCGCACGAGTACTCGTCGCGCACGACGCGACCCACCGGCCACTGGCCGTCGTGGGTCGCGATCCGCGCGCGAGCGGGGAGATGCTCGAGGCGGCGGTCGTCGCCGGGCTCACCTCCGCCGGGGCGGACGTGCTGCGCGTGGGTGTCCTGCCGACGCCTGCTGTTGCCTTCCTGACCGCCTCGTACGGTGCCGATGTGGGCGTGGTGCTGTCGGCCTCGCACAACCCGATGCCGGACAACGGGATCAAGCTCTTCGCCGCGGGTGGCCACAAGCTGCCCGACGACATCGAGTTCGAGATCGAAGAGGCGGCGTTCAGCGAGCCTGAGGTCCGCCCGATCGGGGCCGCCATCGGCCGTCTCCGCTCGGCCGACGACGCCGCGCTGCGCTACCTCGATCACCTGAGCAAGGCCGTGCCGCAGTCACTGGCCGGGCTGCACGTGGTGGTCGACTGTGCGCACGGTGCTGCCTCGGCCGTCGCCCCCGAGGCCTATCGCCGCGCCGGTGCCCGGGTCACCGCGATCGCCGCTGCGCCGGACGGCCTCAACATCAACGACGGGGTGGGCTCCACCCACCTCGCCGGGCTCGTCGAGGCAGTGCGGGCCAGCGGTGCCGACCTCGGGATAGCCCACGACGGTGACGCAGACCGCTGCCTGGCCGTGGACGCCTCCGGTGAGGTCGTCGACGGTGACCAGATCCTGGCCATCTGCGCGGTGGCCCTGCGCGATGCCGGGGCGCTGCGCGAGGAGGCCGTCGTGGCCACCGTCATGAGCAACCTCGGTTTCCACCACGCCATGCGCGATGCCGGCATCTCGGTGATCACGACGGCGGTCGGCGACCGGTACGTCCTCGAGGCCCTGCGGGCCAAGGACCTCAGCCTCGGCGGCGAGCAGAGCGGGCACGTCGTCTTCACCGACGCGGCCACCACGGGCGACGGCCTGCTCACGGCGCTGCACCTGATGGCCCGGATGGCCACCACCGGCTCGACGCTGGCGGAGCTGGCCTCCATCGTGCACCGGCTGCCCCAGACCCTGATCAACGTGACCGTCGCCGATCGGGTGGCGGTGGCTGCCTCGCCCGTGGTGGCCGCCGCGGTCGACCGCGCCTCGTCCGCGCTCGGGGACGGCGGCCGGATCCTGCTGCGGGCCTCGGGTACTGAGCAGCTGGTGCGGGTGATGGTCGAGGCGGGAAGCCAGGCCGAGGCCGACGAGATCGCCGCCTCCGTGGCTGCCGTCGTGGCCTCCGTCTGATCCGGTGAGCGAGGTCGCTGCCGGGAACAGCGTCGCAACCGGCCTGCTGGGTCTCGCGCTCCGGCAGTTCGACGGCCGGCTGAGCCGTGGGCCCGTGCTCGCGCACGGGCTGCGCGCCGGTCTGCTGATCGACCTGGCGCTGGCAGGACGGATCACGCTCGGTCCGGCCGGCACCGAGATGGACACCACGCCGACGGGCTGGGCGCTCGCCGACGAGCTCCTGGGTGATATCGACAGGCATCCGACGCGGAGCATGTCTGACCTGCTCCAGCGAGGGCGCCCACATCTCGGCACTGCGATCCATGAGCTCTGCTCGACCGGCCGCTGGGTGACGCAGCGACGGGCACTCACCGCGACGGGCAGCACCTACCGAGAGGCCGACACGACCCGGTCGACCGTCCTCGCGGAGCGGCTCGCGCACCTCGCGCACGGCCGGACCGGCCGTGGTGACGAACGCGAGGCCGCCACGATCGCGCTTGCCGTGGCTGCTGGGCTCGGCACGGGCCGCCGAGCCCGGGGCCTTCCCGAGGAGGTGATGGCGGAGTGCGGCGCGGTGGCCTGGCTCGTTCAGGACGTCACGCACTTCATCGTTGCCGCGGCGGCACAGGATCGGGCGGCCGACTTCGGCGGCAACGCCCAGTTCTACATCTAGCCCGCCGGCGC
>JAOPUX010000240.1 GCA_025963285.1 Jatrophihabitans sp. | reverse complement strand
CGTGCAGCCAGGCCTGCACCGCGCCGACCAGGTCGGCCATCCGCTCGACGGGACGATCCGCCGCCACGCCGAACCAGTCCCGGTTGATCGTGTAGGCGCCGGAACCGAGCCCCAGGAACAGCCGGTCTCCTGCTGTCCGGTGCACGGAACGCAGCGCGGCGGCGTGCGCGTAGGGAGTGCGGGCGAAGGCGTACGCGATCCCGGGACCGACCAGAGCGGTCTTGGTGCCGGCGGCCATGTCGGCCAGCGACGAGAACGCCTCGTGATCGACGAACTCGCCGGTGCAGAACGCACCGACGCCTGCCGCCTCCGCCTCCGCAGCGACGGCGGGGCCGTTCCATGGCATTCCGTAGATCACGTCGACTTCTTCCTGGACACAGGGCTCATTCAGCGCGCGCCTTAGCGCAGGGTCCACTTCGGTTTGGTGAACCCGGTGCGGCTGACCTCAGCGGTCCCCAGCGGATTGCCGATCTGGGTGTAGGCCAGCCCGGTCTGCTGGGCGACGGTCCGAGGGAGGTCGAGGCTCTCCCAGATCGCCCGGACGGTGCCCTGGGTGGCGGCCGGGGGTTTGGCAGCCACGATCTTGGCCAGCTCGTCGGCCCGAGCCCACAGCTGGTCGTAGGGCACCAGCTCGCTGACCAGCCCGATCTGCAGCGCGCGCTGAGCGGACATCCGCTCGTCGAGCCCGATCAACGCCCAGCGCAGCACCTCCCCGATCGGGATCCGCCTCGCCAGCCCGATCGGCTCCAGGGACGACGTCATGCCGTAGCTGACGTGCGGATCGAAGAAGGTGGCGTCGTCAGCGCCGATGATGATGTCGCTCTCGTTGAGCCAGTAGAAGGCGCCACCGGCGACCATCCCGTGCACAGCGCAGATCACGGGCTTCCACACCCGGTTGGACCGCGGCCCGAGCGCTGCCCCGGGATCCTCCTGGCTCCACAGGTTGGCCGGCTGCTCGAAGCCTTCCTGTACGTCGACGCCGGTGCAGAACGCGCGATCGCCCGCCGCGCGAACGACCACCACGTGCACGTCGTCGTCGAGGCGGACGCGCTGCCACACGTCGGCGAACTCCTCCAGCATCTGCTGGTTGAACGCGTTGAGCCGCTCCGGCCGGTTGAGAGTGACGGTGACCACGTGCTCAGCCGCGGCGTACTGGATGGTGCCGTAGGTCGAGGGATCAAGCATCAGGCGCTCCAGAACACGAGGACCGCCGCAGCGGGTGACGGCAGGAAGGCGGGAAGGCGGGAGTAGGCGCCGGACGGAACCACACGTGACCTGCCGGCTCGCCGGACAGCTCAGTCGAGGAGGTCGACGACCGGGGTGTCGCGATGGCCCTGCAGCAGCAAGGCACCCGAAGCTGCCATGTGCTCGCGCCAGTGCGCCTCGGCACCCACACCGTCCCGGGCGCGAACGAGCTCCACGAGGCGCTCATAGGAGCGCAGCAGCCGTCGGTAGCGCTGGCCGGTGAGGGCCGGTGACGTCGTCAGGGCGGCTTCGGTCTGCCGATCCGTGATCTCGTGCAGCATCCCGGCCACGATGGCGAGCGTCGCGTTGCCGGACAGTTGCACCAGCGCGAGGTGGAAGTCGGCGGCGAACCGGGCCAGCGCCGGCAGCTCGTCCCGGGCCGGCACCTCGACCAGCATCGCGGCCAAGGTGGCGTGCGCCGAACCGCCTCCGGACTCGGCCAGCAGCCGGGCGGCCGCCGGTTCGACGAGCGACCGGGCCGTGTAGACGTCGTCGAGGGTCGCGCCGGCCAGCTCGAGGAGCAGGCCGGCGGGTCGCGCCACGATCTCCGGACCCGGCACGCACACCCGCGCGCCGGTGCGTGACCCGCGCCTCACCTCCACGAGCCGGTCCGACTCGAGGACGCGCACCGCCTCGCGCAGCGTCGGACGGGACACCCGGAAGATGTCCATCAACTGGGCCTCGTGCGGCAGGAAGTCGCCATCGCGCAGCTCGCCCCGCACGATCCGCCGCCGCAGGCTCTGGGCCACCAGCTCCGCCGTTTTGGGCGGCCGCAAGGCGCGCTGGCTGTCCGCCCGCTCGGGGACAGCCACCGGCGACCACTGTGGTTCGGCCACGGCGAGGCCCTCCTTCGGAGACGGCGCGGTCGGACGCGCAGGGGCTCCCAGTGAAGCATTGTTTCCGCCCCGTGCCCCGGACGTGACTGCGCACCCCGCCTCACCCCCTTCAGCACTAGGTGTACTACGTGGATCGGCGTCAGGACAGTCCGTCCACCTGGCTGGCGCGGGCGTGCTCTTCCCGCACCTGCGTAGTTGACGTAGTAAACCATGTTCCCTACGGTTCGCCCGCCGCCGGAAGCCACCCCGTCGCGAGGGTCCGGTGGCACCATCAGCGGACGCGTGTGGCCCTCGGGGTTGCACGGGATGCCCAGCCCTCAGGAGACCCGCATGAGCAACAACCCCTTCGACCTGTCGGGTCGCGTGGCCCTGGTCACGGGTGGCAACAGCGGCATCGGCCTCGGGATCGCCCGGGCGCTCGCCGCCGCGGGGGCCGACATCGCGGTGTGGGGCACCAACGCCGGCAAGAACGAGGCCGCGGTCGACGAGCTGTCGGTCGGGGGGAGCCGCGCGATGTCCGCAGTGTGCGATGTGGGCGACCCCGACCAGGTGGCTGCCGCGTTTGCCGAGACCGTCGCAGCGCTCGGCAAGGTGGACGTGGCGGTGGCCAACGCCGGCATCGGCGGTTCCGGCACCAGGTTCGTCGACATCCCCTACGAGGAGTGGCGGCGCGTGCTCGCCGTCAACCTGGACGGGGTGTTCACGACCTTCCAGCACGCCGCAAGGGACATGATCGACCGTGGCTCGGGAGGCAGCCTGATCGCCGTGTCGTCCATCATCGGCACGCAGGTCGCCACGGGCGCGGTGCAGCCCTACGCCGCCAGCAAAGCCGCCATAGACGGGCTGGTGCGGTCTGCGGCCGTGGAGCTCGGACGCTGGCAGATCCGGGTGAACAGCATCCGGCCCGGTTGGGTGCACACCCCGCTGGCAGCATCGCAGCTGGACGACCCGGGCTTCGCCGAGCGCTCGATGAAGCGGCTGGCGATCCGCCGCTGGGGGACGCCGGCCGACATCGGTGGCGCCGCGGTGTATCTGGCCAGCGACGCCTCGAAGTACCACACCGGGGACGACCTCGCTATCGACGGCGGCTACCCGCTGGGCTGACCCGGCGCCGCCGGCATCAGCGGTTGCGCCACTGCGGTGACCGCTTCTGCGCGAATGCCCGCATCCCCTCGATCGCGTCCTCGCTCACCATCAGCTCGTCGAGTGCCGACGAGTGGTGCGCGACGGCCTCGGTGGTGTCCGCGATGCCCTGCGTCTCGGCCATGATCTGCAGGGAGAGCCGGACAGAGGTGGGCGAGCCCGCGAGGATCTCCGCGGCCAGCTGACGAGCGCCCTCCAGCGCCTCCCCCGGGCCGGTGACCCGGTTGACCAGCCCGTAGTCGAGCGCCTCGGTGGCGCTGATCCGCCGACCGGTGAGGATCATGTCCATCGCGACCTTCGGGCCGACGGTCCGCGGCAGGCGGACGAGGCCGCCGGCGCCGGCGACCAGGCCCACCCGCACCTCGGTGAGCGCGAACTGAGCAGTCGCGTCGGCCACGATGAGGTGGCAGGCGAGCGCGATCTCACACCCACCCCCCAGGGCGAAGCCGTTCACTGCCGCGATGACCGGCTTGGGGAGTGTGGGCCGGCTGGTCAAGCCGGCGAAGCCGTTGATCGGCACCCAAGAGGACCCGCTCTTCGCCGACTGCACCAGGTCGTTGCCGGCGCTGAAGGACGCGGTGCCCGCGCCGGTGAGGATGGCGACCCACAGGTCCGGGTCGGCGAAGTAGGCGTCGAAGACCTCGTCGAGCTCCTGGTTGGCGGCCGGGTGCAGCGCGTTCCGCACCTCAGGCCGGTTGATCG
>JAOPUX010000229.1 GCA_025963285.1 Jatrophihabitans sp. | reverse complement strand
GGGCGGATCACCCTCGTGCAGGACGCGGCGGAGGCCGAGACCGTGCAGGTCGACGACCCCTCGCAGGTGGCCTTCGTGCAGCAGACCACCCTGGGGGTCAGCGACGCCGCCGCGACGGTGGCAGCCCTGCGCCGCCGCTTCCCCGACGTGCAATCCTCCCCCACCGACGACATCTGCTACGCCACGACCAACCGGCAGCAGGCCGTCGTCGAGATCGCCGCAGACTCCGACGTCCTGCTCGTCATCGGCTCGGCGAACTCCTCCAACTCGCTACGCCTGGTCGAGGTCGCCGAGGGGCTGGGTACCCCCGCCTATCTCGTCGAGGACGTCACGCAGGTCCGCCCCGAATGGCTGGCCGGCGCCGGCAGGGTCGGGATCACCGCAGGTGCCTCGGCACCCCCACACCTGGTCGACGAGCTCATCGCATCGCTGCGTGCGCTCGGGCCGGTAGAGGTCGACGAGCGGGTAGTCACCCGCGAGGACATCACGTTCACCCTCCCCAAAGGAGTTGCAGGCTAATGCCAGTTCCGTTCAAGCAAGCCCTTCGCATCGGCTGGTACGGGATCAACCAGCGCTACATCAAACGGAACGACAAGTTCCCCCTAGTGGTCGAGCTCGAGCCGCTCTTCGCCTGCAACCTGGCGTGCAACGGCTGCGGCAAGATCCAGCACCCGCACGACGTGCTCGCTCGGCGGATGCCGGTGGAGCAGGCCGTCGCCGCGGTCGAGGAGTGCGGCGCCCCCGTCGTCTCCATCGCCGGCGGTGAGCCCTTCATGCACCCGCAGATCGACGTGATGATCAACGAGTTGGTGAAGCGCAAGAAGTACGTTGTGCTCTGCACGAACGCCGAGCTGGTACGCAAGCGCTGGGATCGCTTCGACATCAAGCCGTCGGAGTACCTGTCCTTCGCCATCCACATCGACGGGCTGCGCGAGCGGCACGACGAGTCAGTATCGAAGGAGGGCGTCTTCGACGAGGCGATCGAGGCGATCAAGTTCCTCAAGGCCAAGGGCTTCCGGGTCACGACCAACTCGACGTTCTTCAACACCGACACGCCGCAGACGATCATCGACGTGCTGAACTTCCTCAATGACGACATCGAGGTAGACAGCATGATGCTCTCGCCGGCCTACGCCTACGAGAAGGCGCCCGACCAGGACCACTTCCTGGGCGTCACCGAGACTCGCGAGCTCTTCTCCAAGGCGTTCGGCAACGGCAACCGCAAGCGCTGGCGCCTCAACCACTCCCCGCTCTTCCTCGACTTCCTCGAGGGCAAGCGCGACTTCGCCTGCACGGCGTGGGGCATCCCGTCCTACTCCCTGCTCGGCTGGCAGAAGCCCTGCTACCTGATGTCGGACGGCTACGTGAGCACCTACAAGGAGCTCATCGACACCACCGACTGGGAGGCCTACGGCCGGGGCCGCGACGAGCGCTGCAACAACTGCATGGCGCACTGCGGCTACGAACCCACTGCCGTGCTCGCCACGATGGGCTCGCTGAAGGAAGGCCTGCGCGCGCTGCGCGAGCAAGGCTGATCCTGGCGTGATCTTCCTGCCGTTCGTCGGTCATGACGGACGAACGGCAGGAAGATCGCTGGGGCCGAGCGCGCGGCGGAGCTGCTCGGCCACCACCCACGGCTCCTCTCGCACCACTACGGCTGGGAAACGCAGCACCAGCGTGCCCCCGAGGACGATCTCGTTCTGCCGAAGCTGATCCGCACTCCACTGGCTCGCGGCGATGTGGTGCGCGCCGTCGACCTCCACCGCCACGATCCGCCCGTCAGCCAGGCACCACTCGGCGTCCAGGTAGCGCCGCCTACCGCCCCTGGTCACCCGGACCGCCTGCTGGGTGGGGCGGGGCAGCCCGTAGCGCCGGCAGAGCCGGACGAAGTCGATCTCGGTGAGGGCGTCGGCGCCCTGCTCGATATCGCCGACCACGCGCAGCAGCGCGGCCCGGTGCCGGGTACGGGGGGCGGCGGAGAGCGCCGCGCGCAGCTCGGCCGGGCGGAGCAGCCGCTGCTGCACCGCGGCGGCGAAGATCCCGCACGCCGACCGGACCCGCTCGAAGCTGCTCGCGGCCACCACCAGCGAGGGGGCCAGGGCATGCAGCCGCCGCCCCGCCACCACCTCCGCCGACCCCCAGCGGCCGACCTGATGCAGGCGGAGCCCCGGGATCGGCGGCCGGGTGACCGTCCGCGGGGCCAGGACGTGCACCTCGGCGCGGTCCCAGCCCCGCAGCCCCCACTCCTGTGCCGCGGTGAAGGAGGTCAGGACGGCGTGCGGACCGCAGTTGAGCAGGCAGATCCGGTGCAGCTGGGCGGTGGTCGGCGTGGCGTTGTGCAGCACGATCGCACGGCCGACCCGGTGCCACCGATGCGCGGCAAGCTGGGCGCGGAGCTGACTGGCCGTGAAGCCCTGCTCCGCGAGCTCGGCCCGCGTGGCCACGCCGTTGAACCGCTGGAGCGCAGGCGTGGCAGCACGCAGCGCGGCCCGGGTCGGCGGGATGCGACGGAGGGTGGATCGACTGGACACCGCGTGAGACTGTCGGGTGAGACCCGCTGCTGGCGGCGGCCACCGGAATCTGTGGATAACTGCCCGGCGATCTTCCTAACGATCGCGCGTCAGAGCGTGCTAGCGGTAGGAAGATCCACAACAAGCTAGCGGTCGACGAGCGGCAGCGACCGCAGGCCGCGCTCCAGGTGCCACTGCAGGTGAGCCGAGAGCAGCCCGCTGGCCTCACGCCGGGGCAGCGGCGCCGAGGCGTCGGCGACTGCCCAGTCACCACGCAGCAGGGCAACCATGAGCCGGACCGTGGCCAGCTCCGGACGGGCCGAGCCAGGCGGGCGGCAGTCCGGGCAGACGGCACCGCCGGCCTGCACGTTGAAGGCGGCGTGCGGGCCCGGCGCCGAGCACTTCGCGCACTCCTCCAGCGCCGGCTCCCAGCCCGCGAGCGACGTGGCGCGGACGAAGAAGGCGTCCAGGATCAATCCCGGGTCGTGCTCGCGCTCGACGAGGGCTCGCAGCGCCCCGACCACGAGCAGGTACAGCCGCATCGCCGGTTCGCCCTCGTCGGTCATCCGCTCGGCGGTCTCGAGGATCGCCGACACCGCCGTCCAGCGCGGGTAGTCGCTGGCCAGCTGCGCCCCGAAGGAGGCGATCGACTCCGTCTGGGTGACGAGGTCGAGGCCGCGCTGCCGGGCCTGGGAGTGCTGCTCCTCGCTCAGCCGGGTGTGCAGCTGGACGTCGATCTGGCTGCCCGGCTCGAGGCGGGCACCGAACTTCGACGAGGTACGGCGCACGCCCTTGCCCACGGCGCGCACCCGGCCGTGCCGGCGGGTGAGCAGGGTGACGATGCGGTCGGCCTCGCCCAGCTTGTGGACGCGCAGCACGACCGCCTCGTCACGGTAGAGGGGCACCCGTCCATGGTGTCACCGCTATCCGACAGCGACCGGTTCCGACTCGGCAGACACCCGAAGCCGCGCCCGTAGCGTGAGCGCCAGCACGCAGACGAGCACCCCCGCACCGATCCCGACGGTGAAGGCCACCCGGGCACCGTGCGCGTCGGCGATGCTGCCGACCAGGCTCGACGCGAGGCCGTAGCCGATGCTCAGCCCGGTGACCAGCCAGGACATCCCCTCGGTCAGGGCGGCGTTGGGGACGATGCTCTCGATCAGCCCGAACGCGCTGATCAGGGTCGGCGCGATCCCAGCACCGACCACCGCTGCGACCACGGCCACCACCGGCACGTCGACCGTCACCAGAAAAAGCCACGAGAGGGCGCCGAGGATGAGGGCCTGCCGCACGAACCGCTCGCGCGCCGGCCGTG
Organism: Jatrophihabitans sp.; assembly: GCA_025963285.1. Taxonomy (GTDB): domain Bacteria; phylum Actinomycetota; class Actinomycetes; order Mycobacteriales; family Jatrophihabitantaceae; genus JAOPUX01. The sequence continues at coordinate 15,309 of JAOPUX010000229.1, read as the reverse complement.
CGTGGTGGCGGGCACCGTAGAGGAACCCGGACACCGCGCTGCCGCCCGCGAAGCAGCTCAGCGCCACCCCAGAGAGGCCCTTCTGCCCGTGCTGGCCGCAGAAGGCCACGATCGACACCTCTGCGCTGGCGAACATCGCGCCCATGCAGACCGCCGAAAGGATCAGCAGCACGATGCCGCGGTAGCGCAGCGCCGACTGGTGCGGCGGCGCTCCGGCCTCCTGCGCCCGCGGCTCGGTGTCGTGCTGGCCGCTGAGCCAGAAGGCGCCTGCGCCGACGAGCAGACCGGCCACGACGAAGACCCACACGGCCGAGAGCTGGGTGGCGATCACCGCCGCGAGCAGCGGGCCAAGGGTGAAGATCACCTCGTCGAGCGTCGACTCCAGGGCATAGGCCGTGGTCAGCTCCGGCTGGCCGGCCAGTACCAGCGACCAGCGAGCCCGCACCAGCGAGCCGATCGGCAGGTAGGAGAGGCCGATCACGATCGTCGGCGGCACGAGCGCCCAGTGCGGGGCGTTCGACTCGACGAGCGCGATGATCGTGACCACCGCGGCGAGGTGGACGCAGGTGGCCGGGATCAGCAGCCGGCTCTGGCCAAAGCGGTCGACGAGCCGGCCGAGCACCGAGTTGCCGGCGCCGTTGGAGACCACGTAGATCCCGCTGAGCAGCCCGGCAAAACCGTAGTGGCCGGTCTTGAGCGAGATCAGCAGTACGAGCCCGATCGGGTAGACCGCGATCGAGAAGCGCGCGACGAAACCGGCCGCGGCGAACCGGCCCGAGCCCGGCACCCGAAACGCGGCGCGGTAGGTCCTGAACATCTCAGAAGCCAAGCCGATCCAGCTTCTTCGGGTCGCGCTGCCACTCCGACTCCACGGCCACGTGCAGGTCGAGGTGCACCCGGGTGCCGAGCAGCGCCTCGATGCCGGCCCGTGCGGTGCTGCCGATCTGCTTGAGGCGCGCGCCCTTGGCACCGATGATGATGCCCTTCTGGCTCGTCCGCTCAAGGTGGATCGTCGCGTAGATCTCGGTGATGTGGGGCTGCCCCTCGCGTGGCCCCATCTCCTCGACGGTGACGGCGATGGAGTGCGGCAGCTCGTCGAAGACGCCGTCGAGAGCGGCCTCACGCACCAGCTCGGCTATCCGGGTGGGGATGTCGTTGTCGGTGAGGACGTCATCCGGGTAGAGCATCGGCCCCTCCGGCATCCGCGCGGTGAGCAGGTCGGCCAGGAGCTCCACCTGGTCATTGGCCACCGCCGACACGGGCACGACGTCGGCGAAGTCACCGAGTGTGCTGATGGCCAGCAGCTGCTCGGCCACCCGGGCCTTGGGGACCGCGTCGGTCTTGGTGACGATCGCGAAGACGGGCACCGTCAAAGCGGCTAGCTCGCGGGCGATGAAGCGATCCCCGGGTCCGATCTTCTCGTCGGCGGGCAGGCAGAACCCCACCACATCGACATCGGCCAGGGTGGCGCGCACGACGTCGTTCAGGCGCTGCCCCAGCAGGGTGCGGGGACGGTGCAGCCCAGGAGTGTCGACGAGGATCAGCTGCCCCTCGGGGCGTGTGACGATGCCGCGGACGGCGTGCCTGGTGGTCTGCGGCTTGTCACTCGTGATCACGATCTTGCTGCCGACGAGGGCGTTGGTGAGCGTGGACTTGCCCGCATTCGGACGCCCCACGAAGCAGGCGAAGCCACTACGGAAAGTCATGGCCGAATCATCCCAGACGTTCACAACCCCGCAGGCCACGAGCAGGCCGGGGCGACCGCGACACCTTCGCGGGCCCTGTGCTGGCCTGTGATGGACAAGTCCTTCAACAGGGCGGGGCCGGCAGGCTCACGTACGATCACTGAGCCGCAGCAACGGCGGCCGAGCCACAAACCCGCCAAACCCGGAGGTTCGCATCGTGACGGTACGTCCACTGCGCCGAGCGGCCGCTGCGGCCCTCCTCGCCCTGGCCCTGGCTGCCGCACTCGCCGCCTGCACCCCGTCGAACCCGACGATCACGACCTCCAGCACGAGCACCAGCATCGTCAAGACCACGATTCCGCCCACGGGTAACACCGGCCCGGTCTCCACTGCCAAGGTCACCGAGAAGACGGCCAGCTCGTGCCCCTACATCTCCCTCGACGCTGCCCACAACGACGCCGGGTACCGCCTCGAAAGGATCACCCGGCTCAGCCAGGACGGCAAGCTCGTCGGCTGCCGGTTCTATCCGCTGGAGCACCCGAACGCGCAGTGCGACGCGGTCTGCCTGGCCGGCGAGAAGCTGCCACCGGGCAACGTCCCGGGCGTCGACATCCTCTCGACGAAGTACACGAACGCCAACAACGCGAGCAACGCCTTCATCAAGCTGGCCGAGGCCGGCACGGACTACCAGCGGGAGGAGATCGCGCCGGGCAACACCGGGCTCTGCTTCCGCACGACGGTCTGGACGAAGGACAACGGCCGGGACTGGGCCTGCACGTTCAGCAAGGGCGCCACGATGGTGGTAATTCGCACCTTCGTCACCGATCCGGCGCTCAACGTGGTCGAGATCGCCAAGGCCATCTACCCGAAGTTCTAGCTGGTGCTCAGCCGGCGCGCGGCGCTACTCGCCGTCGGAGTGGGCGTCGCCGGCCTGGGCGGCACAGCCTGTACCTCTCGCGTGGCATCATCGGCAGCCACGACGGCTGTCCCGCCGTCGCCGGGTCCGACTTCGAGGGAGCGCACGCCTGTGCGAGACTCAGCCACCGCCGCCGTCCGGCACGCCTACGGCACCGACGACTCGCAGTTCGGCGAGCTCTCGCTGCCCGCCGGTGCATCGCTCGGCACCGTCGTGATCGTCCACGGCGGCTTCTGGCTCTCCGCGTACGGCCTCGAGCTCGGGCGGCCGCTGGCGGCGGACCTGGTCGTCCGCGGCTATACCGTCTGGAACCTCGAGTACCGGCGGGTAGGTGACGGCGGCGGCTGGCCCACGACCCTGCAGGATGTCGCGGCCGGCATCGATCACCTCGCTGTGCTGGCACCGCAGTATCCGGGCATCGACCTGCGGCAGGTCGTCGGCATCGGCCACTCCGCCGGGGGGCAACTGGCCGTCTGGGCCGCCGGGCGCCCAGGCATCCCCGACGGCGCGATCGGCTCGGCGCCGGCCGTACGCCTCGCCTCGGTGGTGTCGCAGGCCGGCGTGCTGGACCTGACGACGGCGGCGAACACCGGGCTCGGCGGTACCGCGGTGCAGGACCTGCTCGGCGGCTCCCCAGCGGAGGTGCCGGCACGCTACAAGCTCGCCGACCCGATCGAGGCCGTGCCCCTGGACGCGACGGTGCTCTGCGTCCATGCCCGCGGTGACATGCACGTGCCCTACGCGCAGAGCGTCTCCTACGTCACCGCCGACACCAGGGCAGGCGGCAGGGCGAGCTTGCGCGAGGTGCCCGGTGATCACTTCACCCTGATCGACCCCAGCTCGGAGGCGTGGAGCGTCGTCGTCGAGGCGCTGCCCGGCCTACTCAGCTGAACCTTCGGTACGGCTGCACCGTAGAGGTACTAGAACCAACGTCTCATGGCGGTTGGAACCTGCACGGCGCGAGTGTCGACGTTGTCATCCGACAACCGAAGGAGTTCGCATGCATCGCATCGCCATCGCGGCCGGTACGGCAGTCGCCATGTTCGGCATCGCCGTCCCCGCATTCGCCGGTCTCTCCGGCAACCCGTCGTTCGGCCACTCGGTGCCGGTGCGCCTTCCGGCCCAGGCCAAGGTCGTGAGCTTCGACGACGAGGGCAAGGCCACCACGCACAGCCCCGAACCTGAGCCCGGCCACCACCGCGGGTCGCCGACCGTGAGCCCGAGTCCATCCCCGTCCACGTCGACCTCGTCCCGCGGTCCCGGCGGTGGCTCCACGAGCGGGTCGAACGGCAGCGGCTCGAACGGGGGAAGTTCGAGCCGCGGGCCCCACCGTGGGCCCGGCAGCGGTACCCCGACGGCCCCGCCGACGGCGGGCACGACCGAGCCGGGCGATGACCGCAGCGGCAGCTCCGAGCCGGAGCCGGGCGACGACCGCGGCAGCAGCTCCGAGCCAGAGCCAGGTGACGACCAGGGCACCGGGGTCGAGCCCGAGCCCGGCGACAACGACCACGGCGGCACCGGCCACGGCGGCACCGGCCACGGCGGCACCGGCCACGGCGGCACCGGCCACCACGGCGGCGACGACGGGCACGGCGGCGAGGGAGGCAGCGGGGATGGCGGTGACGGCGGACACGACGGCGGCAGTGACGGCTGAGCCGTCCTGGCAGGTCCTGACAGCTCACCGAACGGGCGGGGTGCGCAGGGGTGCGGGTGCCGACACAGGCACCCCACCTGGGGCGCGCAGCGTCCTGCTGCAGATCGGGGCGGCGACCATCGCGGTCGTCGCCCTGGTCGCGGTGGCCGGCTCGTTCGCCAGCCGGCACATCGCCGAGAGCGAGTCCGTCCACGAGGTGGCCACGCTCACCGACGTCCTGGCGACGAGCGTCGTGCAGCCCGCCCTCGCTGACGCCATGAGCACCAGCACAACGGCTGCCCACGGCCTCGACGGCCTCGTCCGCAGCCAGGTGCTCTCGGCGACGCTGATTCGGGTGAAGCTCTGGACGCCGTCTGGCCGCATCCTCTACTCCGACGAGCCTCGGCTGGTGGGACGCACCTTCGGCCTCGACCCTGACGGGCGCCGAGCGCTGACCGGTCCGCAGACCGAGGCTCAGGTGAGTGACCTGGACGAGCCGGAGAACCAGTTCGAACGCGGTGACGGCAAGCTGCTCGAGGTTTCGCGGCCGGTGTGGACGCCCAGCGGGCAGCCGCTGCTCTTCGAGACCTACTTTCGCTACAGCATGGTGAGCGATCGGGCAGCGCAGCTCTGGCGGGGCTTCTCGGGGATCATGATCAGCAGCCTGCTCGCGATCCTGGTGCTGCTGACCCCCCTCGTCTGGACGCTGCTCGGCCGGGCACGGCGCGCCAGCCGGCAGCGGGAGGCGATGCTGCGCCGCAGCATGGACGCCTCCGCCGAGGAGTGCCGACGCATCGCGGCCACGCTGCACGACGGCGTGGTGCAGGAGCTCGTGGCCGCGTCGTTCACCGTCGGCGGCAGCGAGCGTGCGGCGCGCACGAACGGCGAACACGAGCTGGCCGCCAGCCTGCAGGCTGCGGGAGAGACGCTGCGCTCGAGCATCGGCGGAATGCGGTCGCTGCTCGTCGACATCTACCCGGCCTCGCTGCGCGAGGCGGGGCTGGCGTCGGCGCTGCGCGAGCTGGCCGGCACGGTGCGGGGACCGGAGGTCACCGTCCACCTCGACGACACGGCCGTGGGCCGGCTCGGCATCGAGCAGCAGGAGACGGTCTACCGGCTGGTCCAGGAGTGGCTGCGCAACGCCGCTGCCCACGCCGAGGCCACCGCGGTGATCTTCACGCTGCGCCGGGACAAGCAACACCTACTCGTCGTAGTCGCCGACAACGGCATCGGCTTCGATCCGGAGACCGCCAGCCCGGAGGGCCATTTCGGGCTGCGCCTGGTGCGCGAACTCGCGACCCGCGCGGGCGGCGAGCTGGCACTGCGCACGGCGCCCGGTGCCGGCACCACCTGGCAACTCCGGTTGGAGGTCCGATGATCCGCGTGCTCCTCATCGACGACCACGCGCTCGTGCGCACCGGGCTGGGCGTCCTGCTCGCCGGTTACCCGGATGTCGAGGTCGTGGGCGAGGCGGCCGACGGCCACGCCGGGGTCGAGGCCGCAGTGGCGGTCGAGCCGGACGTGGTGCTGATGGACCTGTCGATGCCCGGCCTCGACGGTGTCGCTGCCACCCGGGAGCTGTTGACGCACCCGCCCCGGCACCCGGGTGGTGGTGCTGACCTCGTTCACCGAGGCGTCGCGGGTACGCGATGCCCTGGCAGCCGGGGCCATCGGCTACGTCCTGAAGGACTGCCGGCCAGCGGAGCTCGTCGATGCGGTGCGCTCGGCGGCGGCCGGCCACAGCCCGCTCGATCCGCGAGTGGCCGGCGCCCTGCTGCCGACGCGTGCGTCGGCCCGCACCCACCTCAGCGACCGGGAGACGCAGGTGCTCCGGCTGGCCGCGCAGGGCCTGGCGAACAAGCAGATCGGCAGTCGACTCGGTATCGCCGAGCGCACCGTGAAGGTGCATCTGGGCAGCGTGTTCCGTCAGATCGGCGTAGCCGACCGGACCTCGGCCGCGCTCTGGGCGCGCGACAACCTGCCCGACGTGCCGGCCTAGCTGACGAGTGCCCCGGTGGCGTCTGCGTGGAAGACGGCCGCCGCCGGCGCAACGTCGCGGACGGCCGCGATGCCGGCCTCGTCAGCCGTGTAATCGCCGAGCACCACCGCCGCCTCCAGCCCCAGCGCCCCGGAGGAGACGGCCATCGCCACGGCGACCTGCAGCGCGCTCAGCGAGAGCGTCGGCAGGTCGACGGTCGCGGCGACATAGGTGCGGCCATCGGTGTCACGCACCGCGGCACCCTGCAGCGCGCGGGTGCGGGCCCGGGCTGAGCGGGCCAGTGTCACCAGCTTGGCGTCCTCTGCGTCGAGTTCAGGCATGCTCCTGTGCATCCTCCGCTGCGTCGGCCTCGGCCGGTTCGTCGTCATCGCTCTCGTCCTCGTCCGGGACCCGCGTGACCAGCACGGTATCGACCCGGTTGCGCCGTCCACCGGCGCTCTCGGCCTTGAGCTCCAGGCCGAAGGTCACTGCCGAGGAGCCCGGGATCGGCACCCGGCCGAGGGCATCGGCTAACAGGCCACCAACCGTCTCCACGTCGTCGCGGTCGGGCATGGTGACCCCGAAGAGCTCGGCGAGGTCCTCGACGGCCAGCCGGGCCGAGACCCGTGCGGTGTCGGCGTCGATCCGCTCGATGGGGGGCCGCTCGACGTCGTACTCGTCGGTGATCTCGCCGACGATCTCCTCGAGGATGTCCTCGATGGTCACCAGCCCGGCGGTGCCCCCGTACTCGTCGATCACGATCGCGATGTGGGTGCGCGGGGCCTGCATCTCGCGCAGCAGCTCGTCGACCGGCTTGGACTCCGGGACGAAGGTGACCACACGCATGACCTCGTCGACCTTCGTGGTGCGCGCCCGGTCGGCGTCCTGCCCGCGGCGGGCGAGGTCCTTGAGGTAGACCACGCCGAGGATGTCGTCGGCGTTCTCACCCACAACCGGGATCCGGGAGAAGCCGCTGCGCAGGGCCAGGGCCAGCGCCTGGGGCACCGTCTTGTCGTGGTCGATCCACACCACCTCGGTGCGCGGCACCATCACCTCGCGGGCGATCGTGTCACCCAGCTCGAAGACGGACTGGATCATCTGCCGCTCGCCGTGCTCGACTACGCCGCGCTCCTCGGCCATGTCGACGAGCTCGCGCAGCTCGACCTCGGAGGAGAAGGGCCCCTCGCGGTAGCCGCGGCCGGGTGTGATCGCGTTGCCGAGCAGGGTGAGCAGCGAGGCGAGCGGTCCGAAGACCCGCCCGAGCAGCCGCACCGCACCGGCACCGGCCAGGGCCACCGCGTTGGGGTGCTGGCGGCCGAGCGTGCGCGGACCGACGCCGACGATGGCGTAGGAGATGACGACCATGATCACGGCGGTGCTGACGAGGACGGGCCAGCGCGTGCCGAACTCCGCCCGCGCCACGACCGTGGCCAGCACGGTGGCGCTGAGCTCGCAGGTGACCCGGAGCATCAGCAGCAGGTTCGTGTAGCGGGCGCGATCGTTGCAGATCACCCGCAGTGCCTTGGCGCCCTTGCGCTCCTCGCGCAGGAACTCATCGACCCTGGCCACCGACACCCGGGCGAGCGCGGAGTCGACACAGGCCAGCAGTCCCCCGAGCGGGATCAGGCAGATCGCGACGATGAGTGCAGTGATGTCCGCGGACGTCACCGGCGGCCGCCCGCTGTGTCAGCACGCTCGCCGCCACCGGTGCCCGGCAGCGGGGTGCGGATCGGCTCGTGCCCCGTCTCGGCCACCCATTCGGCGAGGATCTCGGCCTGCAGGTCGAACATCTCGCGCTCCTCGTCCGGCTCGCCGTGGTCGTAGCCGAGCAGGTGCAGGATGCCGTGCGTGCAGAGCAGGTACAGCTCCGAGTCCAGGGAGTGGCCGGCCGCCTTGGCCTGCTCGGCGGCCACCTCCGGGCAGAGCACGACGTCGCCGAGCATCGCCTGCCCGCCGGTCTTGTCACTGGACGGCGGGGCCGACGGGTCGAGGCGCTCGATCGGGCCGTCGGCGGCGTCCATCGGGAACGCCATCACGTCGGTGGGGCCGGGCAGGTCCATCCACTGCACGTGCAAGGCCGCCATCGCCTCGGTGTCGAGCAGCACGAGTGACAGCTCGGCCAGGGGGTTGATGTCCATCGCGTCGAGCACGAAGCGCCCCACCCGCACGAGCGCGGCCTCGTCGATCTCGACGCCGGACTCGTTGTTGATCTCGATGCTCATCTGCGGCGCGGTCCCTCAGCGATCTCGGGCCGAGCGCTGCGGGCGGACCGCAGCCTGCCGCGGGCGCACCACGGGCTCGGACTCGGCCGCGTCGAAGCGCTCGTAGGCGTCGACGATCTCCCCCACGAGCCGGTGCCGGACGACGTCGGTGGACGTGAGGTAGGCAAACTCGATGTCGTCGACGCCGCTGAGGATGTCGCGCACCACCCGCAGGCCGCTCGTCTGGTTGCCAGGAAGATCCACCTGCGTGATGTCACCGGTGATGACGATCTTCGAGCCGAAGCCCAGCCGGGTGAGGAACATCTTCATCTGCTCCGGCGTGGTGTTCTGCGCCTCGTCGAGAATGATGAACGCGTCGTTGAGGGTCCGCCCGCGCATGTAGGCCAGCGGGGCGATCTCGATCGTGCCGGCCTGGGTCAGCCGCGGGATCGACTCCGGATCCATCATGTCGTGAAGGGCGTCGAGCAGCGGGCGCAGGTACGGATCGATCTTGTCGTGCAGCGTGCCGGGCAGGAAGCCCAGACGCTCGCCGGCCTCGACCGCCGGACGGGTCAGGATGATCCGGCCGACCTGCTTGGACTGCAGCGCCTGCACGGCCTTGGCCACGGCGAGGTAGGTCTTGCCGGTACCGGCCGGACCGATGCCGAAGGTGATCGTCTTCTTGTCGATGGCGTCGACGTAGTGCTTCTGGTTCAGCGTCTTCGGGCGGATCGTCTTGCCGCGCCGGGAGATGATGCTGAGGCTCAGCACCTCGGCCGGCCGTTCAGCCGTGTGGGCGGTGAGCATGCCGAGCGAGCGCCGGACGGTGTCCGGCGCCAGCTGCTGCCCGGATTTCATCAGCTCGAGCAGCTCTTCGAACAGCCGCACGGCGATCGCGTTGTCGGCGGGGGCCCCGGTGATCGTGATCTCGTTACCCCGGACGTGGATGTCGCTGTCGAGGCTGGCTTCGATGACCCGGAGCAGCTCGTCGCCCGAACCGAGCAGCGACACCATCGCCTGATCGCCAGGAACCACGACGACGGTAGCGACGCGATCCGTGCTGTCTGTCGTGTGCGTGGAATCGGACAAGTTGCGCTCTCTGGTCGGCCACAGTGGACCACCCCACTGTACCGGCGTGCGCCCGCGAATAGCTGCCTGTGGATTTCGGGGCTATCCGGGGGGCCAGTCGAACGAGCGGCCGGCCAGCACGTGCGCGTGCACGTGGAAGACGCTCTGCCCGACCCCCGCACCGGTGTTGAAGACGGTGCGGAAGTCGGTGAGGCCGGCCTGGGCGGCGAAGCCTCGGATGCCCGCCACGAACCCCCCTGCGGCGGCCGGATCGCGGCCGAGGTCGGCCAGGTCGACGAAGTGCTCGCGCGGCACCACCAGCACGTGCGTCGGGGCCTGCGGATTCAGGTCGTTGAAGGCCACCACGTGCTCGTCCTCGTAGACCTTCGTCGCGGGGATGTCGCCAGCAACGATCGCGCAGAACAGACAGTCAGCCATACCGGCAGATTACCGAGGACGCTCGCGCTCAGCCGCGCGAGTGGTACGACGGATCGACGGCGGGCGTCAGCGCCTCAACTCCGCAGAGACCTGATCGCCGCGCCTCCGACGTCCCGTCTCAAAAGGTGTGGTGCGAGAGCAGAGTTCAGCCCCAGCGCCCCAGCCGCAGCGACAACGCCGCCAATGCCGCCGGCCCGGCCGTGGACGTGCGCAGCACCGGCTCGCCCAGCCGCACCGACACCGCGCCCGCCGAGTCGAAGACGGCGAGCTCGTCGCTGGAGATTCCGCCCTCGGGTCCGACGACGATCACCACCTCGCCGCCGGTCGGGAGGGTCACCCCGGCTAGCGGCACCGTCGCCGCCTCGTGCAGCACTAGCCCCGTCGTGCCCGCCAACCGCCGGGCCACGGCGGCCGTCGAGGCCAGCTCGGACACCACCGGCACCCAGGCGCGGCGGCTCTGCTTGGCGGCTTCCCGAGCGGTGCGCCGCCACTTGGCGAGGGCCTTCGTGCCACGCTCGCCCTGCCACTGCACGACCGAGCGTGAGGCCGCCCACGGCACGATCTCGTCGACCCCCAGCTCGGTCATCGTCTCCACGGCCAGCTCGGCGCGCTCCCCCTTGGGCAGTGCCTGCACCACCACCAGCCGGGGCGCGGGCAGCGGCAACGTGGAGCGCTCGAGCACCTGCAGGGCCAGGCCGTCGGTCAGCACGGCGGTGACGGAGCACTCGGCCACCTCGCCGCGGCCGTCGCTGACCAGGATCTGCTCTCCCACCCCGATCCGGCGCACCCGTGCGGCGTGCCGGCCCTCCTCACCCGTGAGCGAGAAGGTCGGCGCCTCCGGCAGGGAGTCGAGCAGGAAGAGCGCGAGGGTCACGGCCTACCGGCCACCGAAGGCGTCACGCATCTTGCCGAAGAGGCTGTTGCCCTTCGTCACGGCGGCGACCTCTTCGTGGCGCAGCGAGGCGAGCTCGCGCAGCAGCCGCTCCTGCTCCTCGTCGAGCTTCGTGGGGGTGCGCACCTCGATGTGGACGTGCAGGTCGCCGCGGGTCGACGACCGCAGCCGTGGCACGCCCCGGGCCCGCAGGGTGATCACCGCCCCGCTCTGCACGCCGGCCTTGATGTCCAGCTTCTCCTCGCCGTCGAGCGTGGTGAGCACGTGGTCGGTGCCCAGCGCGGCCGAGGTCATCGGCACCTGGACCGTGCAGTGCAGGTCCGCGCCCTCGCGGGTGAAGGTCTCGTGCTGCTGCTCGGAGATCTCGACGTAGATGTCGCCGGCCGGGCCACCGCCGGGGCCGACCTCACCCTGGCCGGAGAGCCGGATGCGCATCCCGTCCTCGATACCGGCGGGCACATCGACGGTGATGGTGCGGCGCGAGCGGACCCGTCCCTCGGTGCCGCAGGTCGGGCACGGGGACGGGATCTGCTCTCCGGTGCCGGCGCAGGCCGAGCAGGCTCGCGAGGTCATCACCTGGCCGAGGAACGAGCGCTGCACCGACTGGATCTCGCCCGACCCGCCACAGGTGGCACAGGTGCGCGGCGAGGTACCGGGCGCGCAGCCGGAGCCGGTACACGTCGTGCAGACGACCGCGGTCTCGACGTTCAGCTCGCGGCGCACGCCGAAGGCGGCCTCCTCGAGCGTGAGCGACATCTGCAGCAGCGCGTCCCCGCCTGGCCGGACCCGGCTGCGACGTCCCCGGCCGCCACCGCCCGCGCCGCCGCCACCGAAGAACGCTTCGAAGACGTCACCGAACCCACCGAAGCCGCCCTGGAAGCCGCCTGCACCGCCGCCACCGCCCTGGGAGAGGGGGTCGCCGCCCAGATCGACCATCCGGCGCTTCTCCGGGTCGGAGAGCACCTCGTAGGCCGTGGACACCTGTTTGAAGCGTTCCTGCGCAGCAGCATCCGGGTTGACGTCCGGGTGCAGCTCGCGGGCCAGCTTGCGGTAGGCGCGCTTGATCTCTTCGGGGGTGGCGTCCTTGCGCACTCCGAGGGTTGCGTAATAGTCAGCCACGCCTTGAGTCTACGAGGGACTCAGCGAGCCTCGAGCAGGTCACCGACGTAGCGTGCGACGGCCGCCACACGCGCCATGGTGTGGGCGTAGTCCATCCGGCGCGGTCCGAGCACTCCGACGGCCCCCAGCGCCGAGCCCCGGGCGCCGTAGCCGGTGGTGACGAGCGAGGTGGTGACGAGCCCCTCGTGCTGGTTCTCGTTGCCGATCCGCACCACCACCTGGGTGCTGGCGATGGATTGGTCGAGGAGTTTCAGCAGCACCACCTGCTCCTCCAACGCCTCAAGCACCGGGCGGATGGCAGGGAAGTCGATGGCGTTCTCGGTGAGGTTGGCGGTGCCGCCGAGCACGATGCGGTCGCCGCCCGTCTCCACGAGCGTCTCCAGCAGCACCGAGGTGAGCGTGGCGAGCAGTCCACGCAGCTCCGGCGCCACGCTGGGTGGCAGGTCGCCGATGAGCTCCGGCGCGTCGGCGAGCAGACGATCGCGGAGCCGGTTGTTCAGCGAGGCGCGCAGGTCGAAGACCGACTCCTCGCTCACCGGCGCGGGCAGGTCGACCACGCGCTGCTCCACCCGGCCCGTGTCGGTGATCAACACCAGCATCAGCCGAGTCGTGGAGAGCGAGACGATCTCCAGATGCCGCACCCGGGACCGCGACAGGGACGGGTACTGCACCACGGCGACGTGCCGGGTGAGCTGGGCCAGGGTGCGCACGGCCCGGTAAAGCACGTCATCGAGGTCCGCGGCACCGTCTAGAAAGACCTGGATCGCCCGGCGCTCCGCGCTCGAGAGAGGCTTGAGTTCGGTGATCCGGTCGACGAAGAGGCGGTAGCCGGCGTCGGTGGGGATGCGCCCTGGGCTGGTGTGTGGCTGGGCTATGAGGCCTTCGTCCTCGAGCGCGGCCATGTCGTTGCGGATCGTGGCCGGTGAGACCCCGAGGCTGTGCCGGTCGGCCAGGGCCTTGCTGCCGACGGGCTCGTTGGTGGAGATGTAGTCCTCGACGATGGCGCGCAGCACCTCGAGCTTGCGATCCTCGACGGCCACCTGCCCCACCTTCTCGTTGCTAGCCACTGCCTGTGTCCAGCTTAGGGGCCATGGCCAGCCGCCGAGTGGCTTCCTCATCTGAGTCGACGGATGTCCTAAGGTCGAAGGTGTGATCTTCAAGCTGGTGCGAGACGGCCGTCCGTACCCCGATCACGGCTTCTCGGCCCGTGACTGGTCGAACGTGGCGCCCCGGACGATCCGGCTCGACGAGCTGATCACCACCAAGAAGCAGCTCGAACTCGACCATCTCCTGGACGAGGACTCCACCTTCTACGGCGACCTCTTCCCGCACGCCGTGCAGTGGGAGGGCGAGGTCTACCTGGAGGACGGCCTGCACCGAGCCGTCCGGGCAGCCCTGGAGAACCGGCACACCATCCACATCCGCATCCTCGACCTCGACGCCCTGAAGAAGGGCGCCGGCTAGGCGAGCAGTTCGCGGACCACGGCGTCGGCCATCAGGCGCCCGCGCTGGGTGAGCACCACCTGCTCGGCACGTAGCGAGTCGTGCTCGATGAGCCCCCAGCTCGCTAGCTGGGGCAGCGACCGTCGGGCCTGCGCGGTGAGTTCGTAGGTCGGCAGCCCGGCCCGCATCCGCACGCCCAGCATGATCTTCTCGGTGTAGCGGGCCGCCGGGTCGAGGGTCTCGCGGCCGGCCGCCGGGCTGCCGCCACCGTCGAGCAGGGCGGCGTAGCGGGTGGGGTGCTTGACGTTCCACCAGCGCACCCCGCTGACGTGGCTGTGCGCTCCCGGCCCGAAGCCCCACCAGTTGGCGTCGGACCAGTAGAGCTCGTTGTGGCGACACGCGGCCGACGGCGTACGGGCCCAGTTCGAGACCTCGTACCACTCGAAGCCGGCTGCGGTGAGCAGCTCGTCGGCCATCACATAGCGGTCGGCCATGGCGTCGTCGTCCGGGGCCGGGATGATCCCGGACTCGACCTGGCGGTACATCGCGGTACCCGCCTCGACCACCAGGGCGTAGGCGCTGATGTGGTCCGGCTCCGCCCCGATCGCCGACTCCAGCGAGCGCTGCCAGTCGTCGTCGGTCTCGTACGGGGCGCCGTAGATGAGGTCGAGGTTGACGTGTTCGAAGCCGGCCGCCCGCGCCTCGGCCACCGCCTCCTCCGGCCGTCCGGGCCGGTGCCTGCGATCGAGCACCGCCAGCACCTTGGGCACCGCCGACTGCATACCCAGCGACACCCGGGTGAAGCCGGCGGCGCGGAGCCTGTCGAAGTAGCCGGGCGTCACCGTCTCGGGGTTGGCCTCCGTGGTGATCTCGATATCGGGAGCCAGACCGAACTGGTCGCGCAGCTCGGCGATGATCACGCCGAGGTGCTCGGCGGGCAGCAGGGTCGGGGTGCCGCCGCCGAAGAAGATCGACGTCAGCGGCGGGATACGGCCGCCCAGCGCGTCACCGCTGCGCAGCACGTCTGCGGCGAGCCGCACCTCGGCAAGCACCGTATCCGCGTAGGTCCCCCGGCTCACTCCCGGCAGCTCAGGGGCGGTGTAGGTATTGAAGTCGCAGTAACCGCAGCGCGTCTCGCAGAACGGCACGTGGACGTAGGCGCCGAAGGTCACCCCGTAGGCGGCGTCGAGGGTAGTTCGACTCAGCCTGCCGTCTGGCGGGGCGGGATCACCGGTGGGAAGCGCGGAGGGCACCACTCCAGTGTGCGGCACCCCTGGTGATCGACTCGGCAGGCGCGTGGGTCAGGAGTGCGAGCTGGTGGACGGCGTGGGGGTGTGTTGGCCGTCGTGATGAGCTGCCCGCACGCCGTACCCGATCGCCAGCGCGGCGACCAGGACGACCAGGGCAAGCAGCGGGCGGCGGATACGGGGCACACGCAGACTCTAGAGAGACCCCTCAGCGACCCCTGCGCGCAGACATGATTCGATCAAGCACATGAGCGACTCGATGACGACGTCCACCATCCGCATCACCGGCGCCGGCGGCGACGAGATCGAGGCCTACCTGGCCGTTCCGGAGGGTAGCGGGCCGCGCGGGGGCGTCGTCGTCATCCACCACATGCCCGGCTACGACCGCGGCTCCAAGGAGATCGCGCGCCGCTTCGCCGAGCTCGGCTACGACGCGATCTGCCCGAACCTCTACTGGCGCGAGGCGCCGGGAGCGGCACCCGACGACGCGGCGGCCACGGCCCGTGCCGCCGGCGGCGTTCCTGACGCCCGGCTCGTCGGCGACGTGGGCGGAGCCGCCGCCTACCTGCGCGGGCTGCCGACGTCCAACGGCAAGGTCGGTGTCATCGGTTACTGCTCCGGCGGCCGGCAGAGCGTGCTCGCCGCCTGCAACCTCGACCTCGACGCAGCGGTGGACTGCTACGGCGCGT
>JAOPUX010000221.1 GCA_025963285.1 Jatrophihabitans sp. | reverse complement strand
AGGTGTGGCGGAGGTCGTGGAAGCGGAGCATCGGGTTGAGGCCCGAACGTCGGACGGCGGGCTTGAACACCTTCACGTAGAACCGGCGCGTGTAGGCGATGGGCTTCGCCGGGTCGTCGGGGTCGGTGAACAGGAAGTCGCGCGGTCCCTTGGCAGGCTGGGTGGCGATGTAGTCGCGGAGCATCTTCGTCAGCGTCGGCGGGATCGTCACCGACCGCTCCTCGCCGGTCTTGGGCGGGACGAAGTGCTGAACGCCCGCGACCTCGGAGATGGACTCGCGGACGTGGATCTTGTTGTGGAGGAGGTCGACGTTGCTCATGCGTAGCGCGTTGATCTCCCCGGCGCGCATCCCCGTCCGGGCCGCAAAGTGGATCAGCACGCCCCACGGCTCCGGCATGGCGTCGGCGAGGGTTGAGACCTGGGCGGCGTCGAGAAACAGCATCTCGGATGTCGCCGACTGTGCTCGTGCCCTGTGCCATCGGTGGAGCCCTTCGTGTAGCCGAAACCGGGCCAGCGATTGCTGACCTCGGCGCCGGGCTCCTGGGCCTCCACCGGGCGGGTCCGCGAGGGCCGCCGTCGTGCGTAGCGAGGACTCTACTCGACGGCGGCGGTCCGGCCGGGCGTCGAATCTCGCCGCTCGCGTCATCCCTACTCCAGCCCTACGAGCGTCCGGCGAGGCCCGATTCGAGTCCGGCGATAAGCGACTCAGAAGCGCACTGGAGACGGCTAAACACGGGCGGTCCAGAAGGTCGAGTGATTCACCGACCCAGGTAGTCCGGGAGTGTCGCGGCGGTCTTGAAAACCGCTGTTGGGTGATCCCCAACCGAGGGTTCGAATCCCTCGCCCTCCGCCGATCCGCCTGGTTCGGGTAGGCAGGCCGCCGGTTCCGGCCTCCGGCCGACGGAGCTACAGCTCGGTGGGCGAGCTGCTGAGTGCGACCGAGCGTTACTACCGGCCGGTAGGCCGTACCTGACGCGCCCCCGCTTCGTTGAAGGGTGACAAGCGTCCCTCAAGGCTGCAACAACACGACCTCTGCATCACCTCAAGACAAGCGGTCCGTGTCATTGCAAACCGGGCGAGGGGCGAGGATAGTCACCCGTGGCGGGGGCCACGCTCGACACGAAGTTGCCGGAGTCGCCCCATGCTGCCGCCGTCCACTCGAACCAGGTCGCTCAGGTCGCGGATTCTCGTCATCGCAGCCTGCCTCGTAGCGCTGGTCTCCTCGCTGGTGGTCACCGCCACGTCCGCCTCGGCGGACCCGCCTGCCGTCACGGCGAGCTCCACCGGGTTGCTGCTCAACGGTCAGGCATGGTGGCCCGCCGGGGTCGACGCCTACGAGCTGAGCACCAACTGGAGCGTGAATGCCGGCTGCGGGGCGATGGTGGACCTGAACAGCTTCTTCGCCTCGCAGCCCGCGCACTCGCTGGTCCGCTTCGACGCCTACCAGGCGATGGCGATCAACAAGAACACCGGCGCGCTGGACTTCAGTGCCCTCGATGCGGTGTTCGCTGCTGCCGCCGCCCACAGCGTCTACGTGCTCCCGGTGCTCGCGCCGCAGGACGGTGGCTGTGACAACGGCGTCTTCAAGAGCGAGAGCTGGTACCAGACCGGCTGGCAGCAGGTGCTGGGCACGAGCAACGTCATGAGCTTCCAGTCGTGGGTGACGACCGCGGTGAACCGCTGGAAGAGCAACAGGTACGTGGCCGGCTGGGAGCTGGTCGGCGAGCCGGAGGATCCGATCTGCGGCGACCCGACCTGCAACTGGGCGACGAACACCTGCCCGCCTGACGCCGCGACCGTGCTCCGCTCCTTCATGGACACGGCGGGCGCACAGGTGCGGGCGCTGGACAGCCAGCATCTGATCTTCGCCGGCTTCACCGGTGGCGGTCAGTGCGGCACCGGCTACACCGACTACCAGTACGTGGCCGCCTCACCCGGCATCGACGTCCTCGAATATCACGACTACGGCGCGGACGGCGTGCCGCTGCCCGGCGACCAGTGGAACGGCCTCGCCGAGCGGATCTCGCAGGCCCAGGCGCTCGGCAAGCCGCTGCTGGTGGCTGAGGTCGGCGAGAACGCGGGGTCATGTGAGTCCCTGGCAACCCGGTCGGCCCACTTCCAGACCAAGATCGAGGGGCAGCGGGCGGCCGGTACCGCCGGCGTGCTGGCGTGGGACTGGGTGCCGGACCCGCGCACCGATCAGTGCACCTACGACATCGGCCCCGGCGACCCCGCGCTGACGATGCTTGCGGCGCACAACACCCTCGGCTGAGGCCGCGATCGTGCAACTTCTACCGGGTCAGGGACGGCGGAAGTTGCACGATCGCAGGAATCGGCGGCGTCGCTGCTGCGTTGTGCGGGAATGCGGGTTGAGATCTGGTCAGACGTCGTGTGTCCCTGGTGCTACCTCGGTAAGCGCCGCTTCGAGAACGCCCTGGCCCAGGTGCCGTTCGGGACCGAGGTCGAGGTGGTGCATCGCTCCTTCCAGCTCGATCCCTCCGCCCCGACCGACCACACCGTCGAGACGAAGAAGATGCTCGCCACCAAGTACGGGATGTCACCCGAGCGGGCCGACGCCGTGCAGCGCGAGATGGAGGAGCGCGCCGCGGCCGACGGGCTGGAGTATCACCTCGACGGCCAGGAGTTCGGTAACACCTTCACCGCGCACCGGCTGCTGCAGCTGGCCCGCGAGCGGGGCCGTCAGAGCGAGCTGATCGAGGCGATGTACCGCGCCTACTTCACCGAGCAGCAGTCGGTCTTCGACGACGCGTCACTCACCGCGCTGGCCGTCGAGGCCGGGCTGGAGGCCGCCGAGGTGAGCGCCGTGCTCAACTCCGACCAGTTCACCGACGCAGTCGAGGCCGACATCGAGCAGGCCCGCGAGTACGGCATCAGCGGTGTGCCGTTCTACGTGCTCGACGGCAAGTACGGGGTCTCCGGCGCCCAGTCGACGGATGTCTTCGTCCAGGCTCTCGAACAGGCCCACGCCGCCGCCGTCTGACGGCGGTCGCTACTGCCGGGGCCGGCCTCGCACGGGCGTCTTCTCCTGCGTCGGCATCGAGTTCGGCGGCACCGGGTACGGCACTCCCTCACCCAGCGTGCCGAGCAGGATGTTGACGTTGCCCTCCACCAGGGCGGCACCGGCACCGGTAGGGCCGGACCAGGGGTTGGGGAACGTCGGGACGGTCGTGTTCTTGCCACCCTTGAAGTTGAAGGCGGTGCTCATGTCGCCGACGGTGGCGCGCCGCCAGGCCGTCAGGTTGGGCACCTCGACGCCGAAGCGCTTCTCGATCAGGCGGAGCTGCGAGGTGTGGTCGAAGACGTCGGAGGAGACGAGGCCGCCGCGGCTGAACGGCGAGACCACCAGCCCGGGCACCCGGAAGCCGAGACCGATCGGTCCTGCGATGCCTGCCGAATCGGCCACGCCGGCCAGGGGCACCGTGACGTACTCACCCGGGGTGCCAGGCGGCGCCACGGGCGGCGGCACGTGGTCGAAGAAGCCGCCGTTCTCGTCGTAGCTGATGATCAGGGCCGTCTTCTCCCAGATCTTCGGGTTGGAGGTGAGGATGTCGAGCACCTGCAGGATCCCGACCGCCCCCTCGGCCGGGGGGAGCGCCGGGTGCTCGCAGTTGAGCACCGACGGCACGATCCACGAGACGGACGGCAGCGTGCCCGCGACGACGTCCTGCTTGAAGTTCGTCGGGTACGTCGGCCGGATACCGCGGTTGTAGAGGTCTGACTTCGGGTCCTGGAAGTTCTTGAAGCAGCCGAGCATGCCGTCGAGGATCACGCTCGACACGAACGGGATGTCCTTATTCGCGTACACCTTCCAGGTGATGCCGGCCTCCTGCAGGGCCTCCGGGTACGTCTTCCACGAGTAGACGTTCTTCGGGATCAGCGCCGGGGTCTCGAGCAGCGGGCCGCCGTTGTGCCCGTCGGGGTCGATCGTGCCGCTGATCCAGTACAGCCGGTTCGGATCGGTGGGGCCGAGCACCGAGCAGAAGTAGTGGTCGCAGAGGGTGAAGGCGTCGGCGAGGTCGTGGTGGATCGGGATGTCCGCGCGGGTGTAGTAGCCCATCGTGGCGGGGCCGTTCTTGGCACCCTCGTTGGCGATGTGCACGTTGACCCACTGGTCCATCGCGCCGTTGTTGAAGACCTGGTGCTGCGGTCCCCAGTCGTGGGTGGGGTCGTTGATCGCGTCGCCGTCGAGGGTGGCGCCGCGCAGGGTGTTGAGCCGGAACGGGTTCAGGTAGCCGGTGGGCGTGACGCCCACACCGGGTGAGTAGCCGAACTGCTTGAAAGCCGCGGAGGCGTCATCGAAGCCGCGTACGCCCGACATGGTGCCGAAGTAGTGGTCGAACGAGCGGTTCTCCTGCATCAGGAAGACGAAGTGCTCGATGTCGTTGAGCGAGCCCGCACCTGGGTCGGTGGCGTAGGCCCGGTCGATGATCGGACCCGCCCAGTTCGCCAGGATCGCGCCGCCCCCGAGGGCGCTCGCGCGGGCGAGGAACTCACGACGGGACAGGCCTGCGAACGGACCGGATTTCGACACAGCGGTACCCCCAGGACGGTGATCTTCTCTGGACCGTAAAGCCGCCCAGTCGGGTCGACAAGTCGGAGCACCAGACGTTGCGCGGCCGTCCATGCTGGGTTCAACTGGCACCCGCGGGGCACGGTCACAGCCGTGTTAGGTGCCCGTGTGGCGGCGTCTCAGGCCGGGCGCAGGGCATAGGGCGTCACCGGCTCTTCGAAGCCGCGCAGCGTCACCGGAGGCAGCGGTTCGCAGAGCCAGCCGGTGAGTTGTTCGGTGACCTGGCGCGGCGCCAGGATCTGCCCCGGGTCGGCCGCCGCGACGAGCCGGGCGGCGAGGTTCACCGGCGAGCCGAAGTAGTCGCCGTCGAGGGCAAGAGCCGAGCCGTAGGCCAGCCCGGCCCGCACCTGGATTCCGGCCGAGGCCGCGATCGGGTTCTGGACCAGGTGCAGCGCCACCTCGACGAGCCGGTTCGGGTCGGCGCTCACCCACATCACCGCATCGCCGAGCAGCTTGACCAGCCGCCCACCGTGCTCGTGCACGACCTCGCTGGCGGTGCTGCCGAACGTACTGAGCACGCGGCTGAGTTCGGCGAGGCTGAGACGCTCGGTGAGCGCGGTGAAGCCGCTGAGATCAGCGAAACCCACGCCTACCACCACCGACGCGGAGGCGCCGTGGACCACCTGCTCGAAGTAGGTGCGGGTGGCCTGCAGGTGCTGGCGGTGCACCGAGTCCATCAGGCTGCCGATCAGCGGCACGAGCTGCGCCACCTCGGCATAGGCCTTGGCGGTGCGTGCCTCGTCGGCGGTGTAGTCGAGCTGGATCTCCGGGGCGCCGCCCCGCATCGCCGCCGACTCCGCCTCGGCCAGGCGCGCCATCGAGGTGCCGAGCACGCGCAGCATCGCCGAGGAGACGTCCTCGCCGACGGCCCGGCGCAGCTCGACCCAGGTGCGCAGGCCGGCGATATCGGCGTCGCTCAGGGCGGGCTGGTCGTGGTCGGCGACGGTGAGCCCGAGCGCCGACCAGGCGTGTGCGACGTCGGCCAGCGGTGTCCCGAGCGCCGCCGCGGCGTCGCGCAGGCTGTGTCGCGGCGGTCCGGAGCGGACCACGGCGTCACCGGCCAGGGCGAAGAGACGGCCCTGTGCCTCGGCGGCCACCATCTCCTCGAGGCTGAAGCCCAGCCCGTCGAGGTAGTCGAGCAGGGCGGCTCGCCGGGTCGCGTCACGGATGCCGGCCCGCTCAGCGGCGTCGAGGTCCACGGCGCCAGTGTGACGCTCAGCGGCTTTGAGTGCAGATCGGGCGGTCCGAACGACCGGCGCTGCACTCAAAGCGGGGGGTGCCCCAGCAGCGCGCCAGTCCAGAGGCCGCGCAGCGTGCGGGTGGCGACGATCAGCCAGGCAGTGACGAGGCCGGCGAAGAGGGTGACGGACAGCAGCCGGAGCGGCTCGAAGCCGGTGGCCCGGGCCAGGGCCGAGGCACCGGTGACGCAGGTGCCCAGGGGAAAGGTGAACGACCACCAGGTGAGGGCGAAGGGCGGTCTCCGGGCGATGGTGCTCCGGACCGCCACGCCCAGCCAGACGAGCGCTGTCGTGCCGGCCAGCGCCCCGTAGTAACGGCCGAAGTCGTGGGCACGCTGCCCGCCCAGGCCCCCGAGCAGGTTCGCCGCGGTGACCGACTGGCCGAGTGGCCCGAGCACGATCCAGACCGTCGGCACGAGGGCGGCCGGGCCGGCACCGAGCCGGGCGATGACCATGATCGCGACGGGGGCGGAGAGGGCGAGGCCAAGCGCGAAGAGGCCGTAGCAGGTGACGAGCATGGGCTGCCGGAGCGCGGCATGCGGCACGAGCAGCGCTCCGGTGGAGGCCGACACCAGCGGCGGCACGACCGACATCAGCCAGCCGCCGAAGGCCTGCTCCGGACGGGCCCGGTGGCGGGTGACGGCCCGGTACGGGATGACGGCTGCCGTGGCGAGGCCGCCCGTGCCGCCAAGGATCCAGAGCGTCCAG
Source organism: Jatrophihabitans sp. (assembly GCA_025963285.1). Classification (GTDB taxonomy): domain Bacteria; phylum Actinomycetota; class Actinomycetes; order Mycobacteriales; family Jatrophihabitantaceae; genus JAOPUX01. Next base: position 5,688 of record JAOPUX010000221.1, on the reverse strand, counting down.
TCGAGGTCGACGGCCGCCCGCAGCCCGAGGAGGTCACGGCCCACGAGCAGGGTGCCCGCCCCGACCGTCAGCAACGCCATCGGGACGGCGCCGTAGAAGTGCGCCATGAGCGGGTCGTCCAGGTGCATCCGCGCCCGGCGCGGATGCCGCCGCCAGTGCAGCGCGGTGGCCGTGGTGACAGCCGCCAGCGCGAGCACCGCAGCCACCCAGACGATCTCGGCGGCGGCACGCAGACCGTTCAGCCGCAGGGGCACGCTCACCGCGGCCACCGCGACGATGCCGGTGCCCATTACCGTGGCGAACCAGTTCGGGGTGACGTTGGCCAGGGCGCTGCGCCGCACGGGGGCCGGCGCCGTGATCGTCATGACCCCAGCGTGCGGGGCAGTGGGGCCCGCCGGTACCCGCCGTCGGCTTGGCGGGCTACAAGGCCCGCTTGTAACCAATGGCTACACTCGAGAGGTGCCGTTGAGTGCCCGCATGCCCGAGCTGAGCGCCCTGGAGGTGCTTCTCGCGGTGGCGCGCACCGGCAGCCTCAATGCGGCGGGCCGCGAGCTGGGGATCAGCCAGCAGGCGGTCTCGTCGCGGATCGCGTCGACCGAGGCGCTCACCGGCGTCGCGCTCGTCACGCGCACCACGCACGGCTCGTCGCTCACCGCGGCAGGGACGGTCGTGGCGCAGTGGGCCGACCGGCTGCTGCAGGTGGCCGGCGAGGTCGATGCCGGCCTGGCCGCCCTGCGTCACGACCGTCGCTCCCGGCTCCGCGTCAGCGCCAGCCTGACCATCGCCGAGCACCTGCTCCCGGGGTGGCTCGTCTCGCTGCAGATCGCGGCAGCACGACGGGGCGAGCGGGCCGCCGACGTGGTGCTGACCGCGGCCAATAGCGAGACCGTCCTCGAGCAGGTACGCAGTGGCGCGGCAGAGCTCGGCTTCGTCGAGGGGCCGCAGCGCCCGAAGGGCCTGCACAGCTCGGTGATCGCGCACGACCACCTGCGACTGGTGGTGCTGCCCGAACACCGTTGGGCGCGGCGTGCTGGCCGGCGGGTCACGGCCGCTGAGTTGCTGGCCACCGCGATCGTCAGCCGTGAGGCCGGCTCGGGTACCCGCGATGCCCTGGCGGCGGGGCTGCGCTCGGCCCTCGGTCCGGATGCGGTGCAGGTCGAGCCTGCCCTCGAGCTCTCCACCACCGCCTCGGTGCGGGGCGCGGTGCTCGCCGGCGCCGGGCCGGCCGTCCTGAGTGAGCTAGCGGTCGGTGACGACCTCGCGGCCGGCCGGCTCGTGGCGATCGACATCGAGGGCGTGACGCTGCTGCGCGAGCTGCGCGCTGTCTGGGCCGGAGCCCGCACGCCACCCTCCGGCGCGGCCCGCGAACTGCTCAGCCACATCGGCAGGGCACGATCGTGATCCGTCGGGTGGTGGGGCGCAGCATCGCCCCGGTCGCGGACTTCGCCGAGCTGCGGGCGGGGCGACGGCTGCTGCTCGATGTCGGCACCGGGGACGGCAAGCACGTGCTGCACGAGGCACGGCAACGCTCCGACTGGCTCGTGGTGGGCGTGGACGCCGCGCCCGCCCAGCTGCAGCGGGCCTCCACCTCGGCGGCGCGCAAGCCCGCGAAGGGTGGCCTGCCGAACGCGCTCTTCGCCCAGGCCTCGGCCGAGCAGCTGCCTGCCGCGCTCGGCCCCGTCGACGAGCTGCATGTGCTGATGCCGTGGGGGAGCCTGCTGCGCGGCTGCCTCGCGGGGGAGACGGTGCTGCCCTCGCTACGGGCGGTGGCGGCGCCCGCTGCGGCGCTGCTGATCACGCTGAACCTGCATGCCTGGCGTCCGCCCGTGGCCGAGGTCGGGTCGTCGATCGAACCGACCCCGGCGTCGGTGCTCGACGGGCTCGCCGGGCTGTACGCCGCGGCGGGGTGGCGGATCGAGACCGCGAGCTACCTCGACGAGGCGGGCATCGCCGCACTGGCCACCTCCTGGGGACGCCGGCTGCACTCCACCCGCGAGCAGTTCGACGTGCTCGCGATCCATGCGGTGGCGGTATGACGCTGCTGCTCGGCCATGGCCATCCTGCGGTGCGCGCCAGCCACGCCAAGACGCTGGAGTTCACCCCCTCGGCCGAGCTCGGGGCGGGCGGTACCTGCGTCGTTGCGGTCGGCGCGTCCGTCGAGGGGGTGCCGCTCGCCGGCGCGGTACGGCTCGAGCTGACCGCCGGGGCGGCGAGCTTCAGCTTCGAGGCGTTGGCCAACCCCGACTGGGACGCCACCGGCCCGGCGGTCGTCCGTCGCAGCGACGTGCGGCGGCCGGACACGCTGGCCACGCACGCCACCGCCTCGGCGGCTGACCTGCCCCGTGAGCTGGTGGCCGCGCTGCGCGATCGGCAGACGCCGATCTCGCTGCGGATGACCCGGCTGCAGCCCCAGCCGGCCCGGCTGGTGATCGTCGCCGGCCCCGTGCCCGCTGCCGAGCAGGAGGCGGCCGGTGGCGCCCGCCTGCTCGTCACCTACCCCGCGCCACCCGAACTGCTCGCCGAAGCTCGCCCGGCAGAGGTGCTCGGGCTGCCGCCGCAGCAGGCCGTGGCCGCCGCCTCGCCGCAGGCCTTCACTGCTGATATGGCCGCGTTGGCTGATGTGGCCGCGCTCGCCGATCAGGCCCGTCGGAATGAGGCGCTGGTGCTGCGAGTGGCCGTCCCCGAGCTGGAGCGGGTGCTGCGCACGGCCACCCGGCACGGGCGGCGGACCGGGGCGCTGCTCACCCGCTCGCCGTGGGTGCAGTGGGGGCCGCTCGCGTCCCTGTCGGCCTCACCCGGCGCCCGTACCGGCTGGCTCTCCCTCGACCCGGTGCCACCCGGTGACCTCGACGAGCGGATCGCCGCCCTCCGCTCGGCCGGGATGTCGACCAGGGACCTCGCGCGGGCATTGTCGGCCGAGCTGGGCCTGCCGGCGAAGGACGTCTACGCCCGAGCCCTGCAGCACTGACCCGCCCCCCGCTGCGTGCCAGCGTCCAACACTTCGTCCACCACCTCCCCCGCCACTTCGCCCACCACTTCGCCGAGTGGCTTGTTCGGACGCGAGTGGCTGGGCGACACGCCACCACTCGGCGCCGAACTAGCCACTCAGCGAAGAAAACTGTGCAGCGTCATTGCAGCGTGGCGGGCTTACGCTGCAGGGACAGTGGCGACTTCGACGATGAGCCGCGCGGAGCAGATCCGTGCCATCCACGACGCGCACGACCGCTTTCTCGAGTCGGGCGCCGTCTCCGCGCGCGTCCGTGACGTGGTCGCCGAGTCGTGGCGCCGCTGTGCCGCCGACGGCGTCGATGCCGAGGGTGCCGCTGCCCCCGTCGCCGTCCGCACCGACGAGCTGGGTGACTACCGCGAGGCACACCCGCTCTCCCACGTCTTCCCGCTCCTCTACGACGTTCTGGGCCGGGCGGCGGAGGAGTGCGACGCCGTCATGGCGGTGGGCGACGCCGCCGGCCGGCTGCTCTGGGTCTGTGGCCGCCCTGACGTCCTCAGCCAGGCCGAGCAGATCAACTTCGCCGAGGGTGCCGCCTGGGACGAGGCGCACGCGGGTACGAACGCGCCCGGCACCGCGCTGCGGCTGGACGCCCCGGTGCAGATCCTGGCCTCGGAGCACTTCCGCCGCACCGTCCAGCAGTGGACGTGTGCCGCCGCCCCGATCCACGACCCCATCAGCCACGCCATCCTCGGCGTCGTCGACGTCACCGGCGGAGACGAGACGGCCACCCCGCAGACGCTCGCGATGGTGCGTGCGGCTGCCCGGATGGCCGAGGCCGAACTGGGCCGGCTGGCCGCATCCGGTCACCTCTGGATCCCGCAGGGACGCCCGAGCGCCGCTGCGCTGGGCCGTCCGGACTGCCAGCTCGAGATCGGCGGGCGCACTAGCCGGTTGAGCCTGCGGCACAGCGAGATCGTGGTGCTGCTCGCCGACCGTCCCGAGGGGCTCACCGGCGATCAGCTGGCCGTCGAGCTGTACCCGAGCGACGTCAGCACCTCCACCATGCGCGCCGAGCTCACCCGGCTACGCGGCCTGCTCGGCCCGCTCGTCGAGTCACGGCCCTACCGCCTCGTCGGCGATCTCGACTGCGACTGGCTCCGGGTGCGGGCGGCGCTGGACGCCGGGCGGGTGGCCGAGGCGGTACGGGCCTACCGCGGCCCGCTACTGCCACAGTCCGAGGCGCCGGGGGTGATCGAGCATCGAGACCGGCTGGAGCGTCAGCTTCGCTCGGCCTTGCTGGCCTCGCGCGACATCGACCTGATGGGCACCTGGACGCGCTCCCGCTGGGGGGCTGACGATCTGCAGATGTGGCAGCGCCAGGCCGCCGAACTGCCGGACAGCTCACCGGTCCGGGCACTGGCCATCGCGGAGACGCAGCGTCTCAACCAGGAGCTCGGGCTACCGCTTCGCTGACTCATCGCTGCTGCAGCGTCCGTGCAACGTCTGCGCTCCTACCGTTCGGTTCATGGCCCGTCGAAGTGGCGGGCGTCACACGAGCGGAGGCCGTCATGACGACATTCCCAGCGCCCGGAAGCGCGGCAAGCAGCATCACCGTCGATAGCCGCTACGAGAACTTCATCGGTGGCGAGTGGGTGCCACCGAGCAAGGGTGAGTACTTCGAGAACTTCTCCCCGGTGAACGGCAAGGTCTTCACCGAGGTGGCCCGCTCGACCGGCGAGGACATCGAGCTCGCCCTCGACGCGGCCCACGGCGCCAAGCACACCTGGAGCAGGACGTCGGCCGCCGAGCGCGCCAACATCCTCAACAAGATCGCCGACCGGATCGAGCAGAACCTCGAGGACATCGCAGTCATCGAGAGCTGGGAGAACGGCAAGCCGGTGCGGGAGACGCTCGCGGCCGACATACCTCTGGCCATCGACCACTTCCGCTACTTCGCCGGGGCGATCCGGGCGCAGGAGGGTGGCATCTCCGAGATCGACGGCGACACCGTCGCCTACCACTTCCACGAGCCGCTGGGCGTGGTCGGCCAGATCATCCCGTGGAACTTCCCGATCCTGATGGCCGTCTGGAAGCTCGCACCGGCGCTGGCCGCCGGCAACTGCGTGGTGCTCAAGCCGGCCGAGCAGACCCCCTGGTCGATCCTGAAGCTGATGGAGCTCATCGGCGACCTGCTCCCGCCCGGCGTCCTCAACGTCGTCAACGGCTTCGGCGCGGAGGCGGGCAAGCCGCTGGCGTCGTCGAGCCGGATCGCGAAGATCGCCTTCACCGGCGAGACCACCACCGGCCGGCTGATCATGCAGTACGCGTCGCAGAACCTGATCCCGGTGACCCTGGAGCTCGGTGGCAAGAGCCCGAACGTCTTCTTCAGCAACGTCGCGGACGCCAAGGACGACTTCTACGACAAGGCACTCGAGGGCTTCACGATGTTCGCCCTGAACCAGGGCGAGGTCTGCACCTGTCCGTCGCGGGCCCTGATCCAGTCCTCGATCTACGACTCGTTCATGTCCGACGCGGTGGCCCGGACCGCGAAGATCGTGCAGGGCAACCCGCTCGACACCGACACGATGATCGGTGCGCAGGCCTCCAACGACCAGCTTGAGAAGATCCTGTCCTACCTCGACATCGGCAGGCAGGAAGGCGCGGAGACCTTGGCTGGCGGCAAGCGCGCGTCGCTCGAGGGCGATCTGGCGGACGGCTTCTATATCGAACCGACCATC
>JAOPUX010000219.1 GCA_025963285.1 Jatrophihabitans sp. | reverse complement strand
GAACACGCCCTTGACCGGCGCGAGCAGCGGATCACGGTTGAGCAGCTCCAGGTAACGGGTGAGCTGCTCGACGCCGTCGATCTCACCGCGCCGCTTGATCTCGACGGCCACCGCCAGTCCGGCGGCGTCGCGGGCCATGATGTCCACCGGGCCGATCGGCGTGGGGAACTCGCGGCGGACGAGCCGGAAGCCCTTCCCCAGGGTCTGGATCTGCTCGGCAAGCAGCTTCTGCAGGTGTGCCTCGACGCCATCCTTGACCAGCCCGGGGTCGATGCCGAGTTCGTGGGTGGAGTCGTGCACGACGGACTCCAGCGTGATCACCAGCTGCTCGCCGGCCTTGTTGGTGACCGTCCAGACGCTGCCGCTCTCAGTGAGCGAGCAGGGCGGGCTCATCCAGTTCAGCGGCTTGTAGGAGCCGCCGTCGGCGTGCACGAGCACGGACCCGTCGGCCTTCACCAGGAGCAGACGGGTGGCCAGGGGGAGATGTGCCGTGAGCCGGCCGACGTAGTCGACGCTGCAGTTGGCAATGACAAGCCGCACGACGCGCACGCTACCGGTCGCGCGGCGGTGGGTACGGTCGGACCATGACTGACCAGACCACCGTCACCCTGCCCAGCGGCCACTCGATGCCCCAACTCGGCTTCGGCGTCTTCCAGGTTCCGCTGGACGAGACCGAGCGGGCGGTGACCGCGGCACTGAACGCCGGTTACCGCTCGATCGACACCGCTGCGATGTACCGCAACGAGGCGGGCGTGGCGGCGGCGCTGGCCAAGTCCGGCCTGGCCCGTGAAGAGGTCTTCGTCACGACCAAGCTGGCGAACCCCGCGCACGGCTACGACGCAGCCCTGACCGCGTTCGAGACGAGCCGCAAGCTCCTGGACGTCGACTACGTCGACCTGTATCTCATCCACTGGCCGCTGCCGGCACGTGATCTCTACCTCGACACCTGGCGTGCCTTCGTCACGCTGCAGGAGCAGGGCGTGGTGCGCGACATCGGCGTCTCGAACTTCCAGCCCGCACATCTCGAGCGGATCATGGACGAGACCGGGGTGATACCGGCGGTCAACCAGATCGAGCTGCACCCCTATCTCACCCAGCAGGCGCTGCAGGACTTCGACCGTAGCCGCGGCATCCACACCGAGGCGTGGTCCCCCATCGGCCGGGGCGGCGAGCTGCTCGGCGATCCGGTGATCACCTCACTGGCCGAGAAGTACGGCAAGACGCCGGCCCAGATCGTGATCCGCTGGCACCTCGAACTCGGGAACATCGTGATCCCGAAGTCGGTGACGCCCACCCGCATCGTCGAGAACCTCGACGTCTTCGACATCGACCTCGATGGCGAAGACGTCCTGGCGATCAGCGAGCTGAACCGGGACACCCGGCTGGGGCCCGACCCGGATCACTTCAACCCGTCGTGAGCTAGGAGCGGGCCTGCTCGATGGCGTCGACGATCTGGCCGAGCACATCGGTGATCTCGAAGTCCTTCGGCGTGACGACCCGGGCCACCCCCGCCGCCCGCAGGATCACCGCGTCGGGCTCGGGGATGATCCCGCCGGCCACCACCGGGACGTCGTCCAGGCCCGCGGCACGCAGTCCCTCGACGACCTCCGGCACCACGGACAGGTGCGAGCCGGAGAGGATCGACAGGCCGACGACGTCGACGTCCTCCTCCACGGCGGCCGCCACGATCTGGGCGGGCGTCAACCGGATGCCGGAGTAGACGACCTCGAAACCCGCGTCACGCGCCCGAACCGCGATCTGCTCGGCACCGTTGGAGTGCCCGTCCAGGCCTGGCTTGCCGACCAGGAACTTCAGCGGACGGCCGAGCTCGGCGCCCAGCGCACGAACCCGCTTCTGCACGTCGGCCAGCGAGGCCTCGTGGCCACCGCCGCTGGCACCGGCCACGCCGGTCGGCGGGCGGTACTCCCCGAACACCTCACGCAAGACGCCGGACCACTCGCCCACCGTCACGCCGACGCGAGCACAGGCCAGCGACGGCTCCATGAGGTTCGTCTCGGTCTTGGCGGCATCGCGCAGGGCGTTGAGCGCCTCGTCGACGGCGTGGGCGTCGCGCCCCTCGCGCCACTTCACGATCGCGTCGATCGCCGCCTGCTCGACGGCCTTGTCGACGGTCATAATGCCGCCGTCCTCGGCGCCCTGCAGCGGGTTGGGCTCTGACTCGGTGTACTTGTTGACGCCGACGACGACGTCCTCACCGGACTCGATGCGCCGGCGCCGCAGCGCGAGCGAGGAGACCAGCGCCGACTTGAGGTAACCGGACTCTACGGCGGTGACGGCCCCGCCCATCTCGAGGATGCGGTCGATCTCCTCGCGGGCGCCGGCCTTGATCTCGGCGACCTTGGCCTCGACGACGACCGAGCCCTCGAAGATGTCCTCGTACTCCAGCAGGTCCGACTCGAAGGCCACGACCTGCTGCATGCGCAGCGACCACTGCTGGTCCCACGGCCGCGGCAGGCCCAGCGCCTCGTTCCAGGCGGGCAGCTGCACGGCGCGGGCGCGGGCGTCCTTCGAGGCGGTCACCGCGAGCATCTCGAGCAGGATGCGGTAGACGTTGTTCTCCGGCTGGGCCTCGGTGAGGCCGAGGGAGTTGACCTGCACGCCGTAGCGGAAGCGGCGCTGCTTGGCGTCGGTGACCCCGTAGCGCTCCGCGGTGATCTCGTCCCAGAGCTGGCCGAAGGCACGCAGCTTGCACATCTCCTCGACGAAGCGCACCCCGGCGTTGACGAAGAAGGAGATCCGGGCGACGACCTCGCCGAACTTCTCCGCCGGCACCTGGCCGGAGTCGCGCACGGAGTCCAGCACCGCGATGGCGGTGCAGAGCGCGAAGGCCACCTCCTGCACCGGCGTGGCCCCGGCCTCCTGCAGGTGATAGCTGCAGACGTTGATCGGGTTCCACTTGGGCACGTTGGCCACCGTGTAGGCGATCATGTCGGTGATCAGCCGCAGCGACGGAGCCGGCGGGAAGACGTACGTCCCCCGCGAGAGGTACTCCTTGATGATGTCGTTCTGCGTGGTGCCGCTGAGCTTGGCGAAGTCCGCACCGGACTCCTGCGCCACCGTCAGGTAGAGCGCCAGCAGGTACATCGCCGGGGCGTTGATCGTCATGGAGGTGTTCATCTGCTCCATGGGGATGCCGTCGAAGAGCGCCCGCACGTCGCCGATGTGGGAGATCGGCACCCCGACCTTGCCTACCTCCCCGCGCGCGAGTTCCGCGTCGGGGTCGTAGCCGGTCTGGGTGGGCAGGTCGAAGGCGACGGAGAGGCCGGTCTGGCCCTTGGTGAGGTTGCGCCGGTACAGCGCGTTCGACTCGACCGGTGACGAGTGACCCGCGTAGGTCCGCATCAACCACGGCTTGTCGCGCTGCTCGTCCTTCGGGAACGGCATTTGAGGCACCTCACTGGGGAATCGAGAATCGGCCGATTGTCGCAGCAGAATCTTCGGACGTCCTACTACCGAAACTCAACTGTGGCCGACTTCGCAACCCCACGCCAACCCGTGGGAAGGTGTTCACTGTGGCGGAGAGCGCTCGGGAAGAGCTGACCTGGTCCTTGTTCGGCACGGCATCGCGCGAGTTGGCGGTCCAGATCGCAGACGACGGGTTCCGGCCCGATCTCATCCTCTCCATCGCCCGTGGCGGCCTCTTCGTGGCCGGGGCGCTGGGCTACGCCCTGGATGTGAAGAACCTGCACGTCATGAACGTGGAGTTCTATACCGGGGTGGATCAGCGTCTCGACATGCCGGTGATGCTGCCCCCGGTGCCGCAGCCGATCGACCTCTCCGGCGCGCACGTGCTGGTTGCCGACGACGTCGCCGACACCGGCGCCACGCTGAAACTGGTGAAGGAGTTCTGCCAGCAGCACGTCGCGGAGGTGCGCTGCGCGGTGATCTACGAGAAGCCTGCCAGCACGGTCCACAGTGAGTACGTGTGGCGCCGCACCGACCGGTGGATCAACTTCCCCTGGTCGGTGCAGCCGCCCGTGGTCGCCGCAGTGAACCGCGACGCCTGATCGCCCGTCGTCTCCGGTATGGGCAACTACGTCTTCCGCAGCACCTGGCACCTCGACGCCTCCCCCGAGGCCGTCTACACCGCGCTGGCCGACGTCGAGCGCTACCCGCTCTGGTGGCCGCAGATCCGCGCTGGACGCCGCCTCGACGAGGCCAGCGGGGAGATCACCTGCCGCAGCCTGCTGCCGTACGACCTGACCTTCGTCGCCACCCGGGTCGTGGAGGACCCGGTCGGGCACGTGCTGCGGGCGACCATGGCCGGCGACCTGAACGGCACCAGCGAGTGGCGGGTCTCGCGGGCGGCCGGCCGCACGGAGGCGGTCTTCGACGAGGACGTGACAGTGGGCAACTCGATGGTGCGACGGGCCGGATTCGCGGCCCGTCCGGCACTGCGGTTCAACCATGATCTGATGATGCGGGCAGGTGAACGGGGCCTGCGCAGGTACTTACGGGCCGCCGAGTCGGGTTTCTCGAAAACGGACGCCAGACCGTAGGGTTCGCGGATGACCGATCCGGGTGCGACGGCCGACGAACCGCGCGACATCGCCGTTCCGCCGTCCCTACAGGTGTGGACCACCGCCGAGCGCAGTAGCGCCTGGGCCCTGCACGGCTTCACCACGCTCGGCATCGTCGCGGCCATGCTGGCCCTGCGCGACGTCCTCACCGGCCACCCCGACTACGCGATCATCTGGCTGCTGCTGACCCTGCTCATCGACGGCGTCGACGGTCCGATCGCTCGGGCGCTGAAGGTGCAGGAGCGGGTGCCGAACATCGACGGCTTCGCCCTCGACCTGATCATCGACTACGTCACCTGCGTGATCGTGCCGGCCACGTTCATGTACGAGTACGGCGTGGTGCCGCAGAACAACTTCGGCATCGCGGTGGTCTGCGTGCTCGTCTTCACCTCGGCCATCTGGTTCGCGCGCCGGGACATGATGACCGACGAGTTCTGGTTCAGCGGCTTCCCCGCCGCCTGGAACCTCGTCGTGCCGGTGATGTTCCTGATGGAGGCCCGGCAGAGCGTCGGCGCCGTGATCACGCTCGTCCTCTCGGTGCTGTCGCTGACGAAGATGCCCTACCCGCACATCGCCCGCGCCAAGTGGCTGCGGCCCTACACGATCGTCGGCACCGTGGTGTGGATCGGCGGGATCTTCTGGGGCGCGATGGCCTTCCCGCACCACCCGGCCGGGGTACGTACGCTGCTCTACCTGGGCAGCGGCTACTTCGTCTTCCTCGCCGGTGCACGCTGGATCCACGACATCCGGGCGGCTAGGGTCGCACGCGCCTCCGCCGCTTAGCGCATCATGAGAGCGTGGACCCGATCCCCGCCCTCACCGCCATCGCGGTGCTGCTGCTGCTCGCACTCGTGATGCGCTGGGTCTTCAAGCCCTCACGCCCGCGGCGGGGCATGCCGGTGAACGCCTCCGACGCTCGCGAACTAGGGCTGCTCTCGGTGGTGTCGACGGTGCCGCGTGCGGACTCCCCGGCGGTACGGGCCAGGCTGGAGGAGGCCGGCATCCGCTGCTCGATCTCGCGCCGCGACGACGGGCGGGTCGACGTGCTCGTCTTCAGCGGAGACCAGACGAAGGCCCGCCAGCTGCTGCAGCGCTGATCGTCCCCGGCCGGGCCGGCGATCCTGATGCGGCAGCCCGGCTCGCGGCGCCCGGGCGCGTCGAGATCCGCCGGCTACTCGGTCTCGACGCGCTCCACCTCCGCGCCCAGGGCGCGCAGCTGCTCCTCGATCCGGACGTAGCCGCGGTCGATGTGATGCACCTCGGCCACCTCAGTAACGCCCTCGGCGACGAGGCCGGCGATGACCAGCCCGATGCCGGCGCGGATGTCGGTGGCCCGCACCGGAGCCCCGGAGAGCCGCTCCTTGCCGCGGACCACCGCATGGTGGCCGTCAGTACGGACGTCGGCACCCATCCGGGCGATCTCGTCGCAGAACATGAAGCGCGCCTCGAAGAGGTTCTCGGTGATCATCGCCGTGCCCTCGGCCACCGAGAGGAGCGCGATGGCCTGGGGCTGCAGGTCGGTGGCCAGCCCCGGGTACGGCAGCGTCACGACGTCGAAGCTCTTGGGACGCTCGGCCATCGAGACCCGGAAACCGTCGGCCCGGACGTCCACGTCGGCCCCGGCGCGCACCAGCTTGTCGAGGGCGATCTCCAGGTGCCCGGCATCGGCCCCGCGCACCAGGACGTCGCCGCGGGTGGCCACCGCCGCCATGGCCCAGGTACCGGCCACGATCCGGTCGGCCACCGCGTCGTGCACGGTCGGCCGCAGCCCCTCGACGCCGGTGATCTCCAAGGTGGAGGTGCCGATGCCGTCGATCTGGGCACCCATCGAGGCGAGCATCCGACAGAGGTCGACGATCTCGGGCTCACGCGCCGCGTTGTCGATCACCGTGGTGCCCTTGGCCAGGATCGCGGCGGTGAGGATGTTCTCGGTCGCGCCCACACTCGGGAAGTCGAGCCAGATCTGGGCGCCGCGCAGCTCCTTGGCCTCGGCTACGACGTAACCGTGCTCGACGTGGATCTCGACGCCCATCCGCTCCAGGCCCGCGAAGTGCATGTCCAGCGGGCGCGACCCAATCGCGTCCCCGCCGGGCAGGGCCACCTTCGCCCGGCCGGTCCGGCCGATCAGTGGCCCGAGTACGCAGATGGAGCCGCGGATCTTGCGGACCAGCTCGTAGGGCGCCTCCGACAGCGGCTGCTCGGGGACTGTGATGTGCACGCGGTCGGTGCTGCCGTCGGTGGCCTCGACCACCTCGCAGCCGAGTCGTTCGAGCAGCTGGCGCATGATCGAGACGTCGAAGATGGCCGGCAGATTGCCGAGCACCGTCTCCCCCGGCGCCAGCAGCGCGGCTGCCATCAGCTTCAGCACGCTGTTCTTCGCACCCACGACGCCGACCTCGCCGTGAAGGCGCGCTCCCCCAGTTACCCGCAAGACCTGCACCTGACCAGGCTATCGTCGCGAGTGAGCATCGCAACGAGCGCCAGCCAGTGAGGAGCGGAGCGAGCCCGCGATGAGCGCTTGCGCGAAGAGCCCGGAGGAACAGTGGCTGTCCATCTCACCCGTATCTACACGAAGACCGGCGACGACGGCACCACGGCGCTCGGCGATATGTCCCGCGTGCGCAAGACCGACGCGCGAGTGGGTGCCTACGCCGACTGCGACGAGACGAACGCGTCCATCGGGGTGGCCCTGGCCCTCGGTGACCTGCCCGAGCCGGTCGCGGCGGTCCTACGCGTGATCCAGAACGACCTCTTCGACGTGGGGGCCGACCTCTGCACCCCCGTGGTGGCCGACCCCGCGTACCCGCCACTGAGGGTCGAGGAGGCCTACGTCACCCGGCTCGAGGGCTGGTGCGACGACTTCAACGCCGCGCTGCCGAAGCTCAGCAGCTTCATCCTGCCCGGCGGGACGGCCGGCGCCGCGCTGCTGCACCAGGCGCGAACGCTCTCCCGCCGTGCCGAGCGCAGCGCCTGGCTGCTCTTCGAGGCCGACCCGGAGCGCACCAACAAGCGGGCGATGCTCTACCTCAACCGCCTCTCGGACCTCCTCTTCATCCTGAGCCGGGTCGCCAACCCGGACGGCGACGTGCTGTGGAAGCCGGGCGGGGAACGCTGACCGACACCGCCTGGTTCGCTCAGCCCTAGGTCAGCTGAGCGGAGCGGAGGCCTCGAGCCAGCTGACGAAGCCGGTGAACGCGCTCTCGCCGAGGGCGAAGACGGGGTCGGTGTCGCCGTCGCGGCACTCGACGATGATCGCGTTCGACGGCATCGCGAGCAGCTCGGAGTCGACGGGTGCCCGCCGGCTCACCACTACGAGGTCGGCGCGCTGCCAGGTCTTACTCGGCCGGGCGCCCAGCCCCAGCGCGCGGTACCAGCGCAGCTCGCCGCCGGCGTAGCGGGCTACCCCGTAGATCCAGCGGTTGCCGCGCGACCGTGGCTTGCGCAGCGCCATCGGGGTGGAGCCGCCGCTGTGCAGCATGAAGCGCTGCCGGGCGAGCACCAGGCCGCAGAGCACCACCATGCCAACAGCCGCGCACACCACGATCACGTCGATGGTGTGCACGGCTGCGGCTGTCGTTGTTCGGCTGGTGCTGACTCAGACCGTCTCGCCGGCGGCCCGTAGCCGTGACAGCGCCCGGTTGCGAGCGGCGAGATCCTCAGGGCTATCGCCGCTTGCCGCTTCGAGGGCGGCCCTGGCGCGTGCCACGTCGATCTCATCGCCGAACTCAGCGATCTCACCGAGTACCGAGACGCCGTCCTTGCGGACCGACAGGATGCCGCCGTGGACGGCGACCTTCACCGACGACTCGTCGACCCGGTCGATCCGGACCACCCAGCCGGGAGCGAGCGCACCCAGCAGCGGGGCGTGCCCCGGCAGGATGCCCAGCTCCCCCTCGGGCGTGCGGGCGAAGACTGCGGTGGCCTCGCCGGACCAGAGCGCCTTCTCGACGGAGACGAGCTCCACGTGCATCGTTGCCACTTAGTTCCTCCGGTACGAGCTGATCGAGCTGCGGATCACGCGTTGCGAAGCGCGTGCGCGTTGCGCTCGAGGTCCTCGATGCCACCGCACATGAAGAACGCCTGCTCGGGGTAGCTGTCGAAGTCTCCGGCGCAGAGGCGCTTGAAGGCATCGACGGTCTCCTCGACCGGCACGAACGAGCCGTCGACGCCGGTGAACTGCTTGGCGACGTAGGTGTTCTGCGACAGGAAGCGCTCGATCCGGCGGGCCCGCTGGACTATGACCTTGTCGTCCTCGGAGAGCTCGTCGATACCGAGGATCGCGATGATGTCCTGGAGCTCCTTGTAGCGCTGCAGGATCTGCTTGGTGCGCTGCGCGACGTCGTAGTGCTCCTGGCCGATGTACTGGGCGTCGAGGATGCGCGACGTGGAGTCGAGCGGGTCGACGGCCGGGTAGATGCCCTTCTCCGAGATCGGGCGGGAGAGCACCGTGGTCGCGTCCAGGTGGGCGAACGTGGTGTGCGGCGCCGGGTCGGTGATGTCGTCGGCGGGCACGTAGATCGCCTGCATCGAGGTGATCGAGTGACCACGCGTCGAGGTGATGCGCTCCTGCAGCTGGCCCATCTCGTCGGCCAGGGTCGGCTGGTAACCCACGGCGGACGGCATGCGGCCGAGCAGCGTCGACACCTCGGAGCCGGCCTGGGTGAACCGGAAGATGTTGTCGATGAAGAGCAGCACGTCCTGGCCCGCGACGTCGCGGAAGTACTCGGCCATCGTCAGCGCCGAGAGGGCGACGCGCAGGCGGGTGCCCGGCGGCTCGTCCATCTGGCCGAAGACGAGGGCGGTCTTCTCGAGCACGCCCGAGTCGGTCATCTCAGCGATGAGGTCGTTGCCCTCACGGGTGCGCTCGCCGACACCGGCGAACACCGACACACCACCGAAGTTCTCGGCGACGCGGTAGATCATCTCCTGGATGAGGACGGTCTTACCGACACCGGCACCACCGAAGAGGCCGATCTTGCCGCCGACCACGTACGGGGTCAGCAGGTCGATGACCTTGATGCCGGTGGCGAACATCTCGGTCTTGCTCTCGAGCTGGTCGAAGGGCGGGGGCTCGCGGTGGATGGACCACCGCTCCTTGATGTCGAGCTTGTCGATGGTGGTGTCCATCGGCTCGCCCAGCGTGTTGAAGACGTGACCGAGCGTGCCGGCACCGACGGGCACCGTGATCGGCGAGCCCGTGTCGGTGACCTCGGCGCCACGGATCAGGCCGTCGGTCGGCTGCAGCGCGACGGCGCGCACCATGTCGTCACCGATGTGCTGGGCGACCTCGAGGGTGAGGGTCTTGGAGAGCTCCCCCAGCTCGATCTCGACGGTGAGCGCGTTGAAGAGCGCCGGCAGGCTGTCGCGGCCGAACTCGACGTCGACGACGGGGCCGATCGAGCGAACGACGCGCCCGGTGGCCGTACCTGCGGACTTGTTCTCAATCGTTGCAGTCATTACTCGTCACTTCCTGCTGCGGAAAGAGCATCGGCGCCGCCGACGATCTCGCTGATTTCCTGGGTGATCTCTGCCTGGCGGGCCTGGTTGGCCAGCCGGGTGTAGGTGCTGATGAGCTCGGTGGCGTTGTCACTGGCCGACTTCATGGCCCGGCGACGTGCTGCCGACTCCGAGGCTGCCGACTCGAGGAGTGCGGAGAAGATGCGCGAGCTGATGTAGCGCGGCAGCAGTGCCGAGATGAGCTCCTTCGGGTCCGGCTCGAACTCGTAGGAGACGCTCTCCTCGGCCTCGGTGCCTTCCGGCGAGGCCTCGCCCTCGGCCTTGGCAGCGGACTCGGTGGCGCTCTTCACCGGGGAGAGCTGCTCCGCGACGGCGACCTGCGTGACCGAGTTCTTGAACTGCGTGTAGACGAGGTAGAGCTCGTCGATGCCGGCGGTGGTCTCCTCGCCGCGGGTGACCTCACCCTCCGACGTGGCCGTCAGCGAGAACTCGAGGAGCTCCGTGGCGTCGCGGATGTCGGCGAAGGACGGCTGCTCGGAGAAGCCCGTCCACGAACCGGCGATCGGCAGGCGGCGGAAGTTGTAGTACGACGTGCCCTTACGCCCGATGACGTAGCGCACGACCTCCTTCCCCTCCCCCTCCAGCGTGGCGGCGAGCTCGTTGGCGGCCTTCAGCGCGTTGGCGCTGTAACCACCCGCCAGGCCGCGGTCGCTGGTGATGACCAGGACGCCGACCCGCCGCGGCGACTCGACGCCGGTGAGCATCGGGTGCTTGAGCGAGCCGTCCTGGAGCACCGCCGCGAGGGCTCTGGTGAGCTCCTCGGCGTAGGGACGGGCAGCCCGCATCCGCGCCTGCGCCTTGGCGATGCGCGACGCGGCGATGAGCTCCATCGCCTTGGTGATCTTCTTCGTCGACTGGACGGACTTGATCCGTCGTCGATAGACGCGAAGTTGGGCTCCCACTGGCTGCTACCTACTCTGCTGCAGCTGACGAGGACTGGAACTGCTTCTTGAAGTCGGTGACGAGCTTCTCCAGCTGAGTACCCAGCTCGTCGTC
This sequence comes from Jatrophihabitans sp., assembly GCA_025963285.1. GTDB lineage: Bacteria > Actinomycetota > Actinomycetes > Mycobacteriales > Jatrophihabitantaceae > JAOPUX01. The sequence goes on along the minus strand of JAOPUX010000219.1, from coordinate 9,256 downwards.
GAACTTCTTGGCAGTGGCCAGCGTGTCGAACAGCCCCGGCGCGGTGTGGCCGACGTAGTCGAGGAACTCGCCCTCGAAGCGGCGCACGTCGCCGACCTCGAGGTCGTCGAGCTGACCGGTGGTGCCAGCCCAGATCGAGACGATCTCGCGGCCGACCGGGAACGGCGAGGAGGCGGGCTGCTTGAGCAGCTCGACCAGCCGGGCGCCACGGGCCAGCTGCTGCTGGGAGGCGCGGTCCAGGTCGGAGCCGAAGGCGGCGAACGCCTCGAGCTCGCGGTACTGGGCCAGGTCGACGCGCAGCCGACCGGCAACGTCCTTCATCGCCTTGGGCTGGGCCGAACCGCCGACGCGAGACACCGAGATACCGACGTTCACGGCCGGGCGGACACCGGCGTTGAAGAGGTCGGTCTCCAGGAAGCACTGGCCGTCGGTGATCGAGATGACGTTGGTCGGGATGTAGGCCGAGACGTCGTTGCCCTTGGTCTCGATGACCGGCAGGCCGGTCATCGAACCGCCGCCGCGCTCGTCGGAGAGCTTCGCGCAGCGCTCGAGCAGCCGGGAGTGCAAGTAGAAGACGTCGCCCGGGTAGGCCTCGCGGCCCGGCGGGCGGCGCAGCAGCAGCGACACGGCGCGGTAGGCCTCGGCCTGCTTGCTCAGGTCGTCGAAGACGATCAGGACGTGCATGCCCTGGTACATCCAGTGCTGGCCGATGGCCGAGCCGGTGTACGGGGCGAGGTACTTGAAGCCGGCCGAGTCCGACGCGGGGGCGGCAACGATGGTGGTGTACTCCATCGCGCCCGCCTCCTCGAGGGTCTGGCGGGCGGCAGCGATGGTGGAGCCCTTCTGGCCGATGGCGACGTAGATGCAGCGGACCTGCTGCTTCGGGTCGCCGGTCTTCCAGTTGTCGCGCTGGTTGATGATCGCGTCGAGGCAGACCGTGGTCTTGCCCGTCTGGCGGTCACCGATGATCAGCTGGCGCTGGCCGCGGCCGATGGCGGTCATGGCGTCGATGGCCTTGATGCCGGTCAGGAGCGGCTCCTTGACCTCCTTGCGCTGCACCACGGTGGGCGCCTGCAGCTCGAGGGCGCGGCGGCCGTCGGCGGCGATCTCGCCCTGGCCGTCGATCGGCGCACCGAGCGGGTTGACCACGCGGCCGAGGTAGCCGTCGCCGACCGGGACCGAGAGGATCTCGCCGGTGCGCTTGACCTCCTGACCCTCCTCGATCTTGGAGGCATCACCGAGGATGACGACACCGATGTCGCGGACATCGAGGTTCAGGGCGATGCCCAGCGTGCCGCCCTCGAAGGAGAGCAGCTCGTTGGTCATTGCGCTCGGGAGGCCCTCGACGCGGGCGATGCCGTCACCGGTCTCGGAGACGACGCCGACCTCCTCGCGGGAGGCCTCGGGCGAGTACGAGGAGACGTAGCCCTCGATCGCGCTCCGGATCTCGTCTGCGGAGATCGTCAGCTCTGCCATCAGTAAGTCCCTTGCCTATCGTTGTTGTCAGAAAACTCGGCGTCGGTTGAGAGAGAAATCAGTGGTGGTGCGGTCAGCTCGCGAACGCGTCGCGGGCCTGGGTGAGGCGGGCGGAGATGCTGCCGTCGATGACCTCGTCACCGACACGCACCACGAGTCCGCCCCGGATGCTCGGGTCGATCGTGTACCGCACATCGATGCGACGGCCGTAGAGGCTTGAGAGCCGCCCCTCCAGCGCACGCTGCTGGTTCGCGTCCAGCTCGACCGCGGTGATGACGCGGGCGATGGAGCGCTCACGCCGGGCTGCCGCAGCCTCGACCAGGTCGTCGAGGGCCAGCAGGATGGAGCGCTTGCGGCCACTGGCCACGGCGTGCCGGAGCAGCGCCGAGGTGAGGGCATGCACCTTGCCCGCGACGACGCTCTCGAGGAGGTTCTGCCGGCGCGTGACGTCGGCGGCGGCCTCGTCGATCAACGTGGTCAGGGCCGACTCGACGTCGAGGATGCGCTCGAGCCGGAACAGCTCGTCCTCCACCGTCTCGATGACGCCGGCCTTCTCGGCCGCCGCCAGCAGGACGTCGTCGGCCGTGGTCTCGATCGCGTCCAGGAGATCCCACGCCGAGGACCAGCGCAGCCCGACCGCGGCCGTGACGACCTGCGACGCGCTCGCGCCGACCTTGCCGCCGATGAGCGACTCGGCCAGGGCGACACGTGCCGACGCCGTGGCGGCCGGATCGGCCAGCATCCGGCGCAGCCGTGGCTGGGCCTCGAGCAGCCCGGCCACCGCGTAGAGCTCGTCGGCGAGACCGGTGAAGCCGTCCTCGGCCGAGAATCGGCTGATGACGGAGTCGGTCTCGGGACGCAGCGTCGCGAGGGCCTCCCGGCTGGCGGCGTGGATCACGAGGGGCTTCCTGCGGCTCCAGCGCTGGCTGCACTGTCGAGGCCAGCGATGAATGCATCGACGGTGGCCCGCACCTGGGCGTCATCGGCCAGGCGCTGCTCGACGATCTTCTCGGAGAGCTCGACGGCCAGGGTGCCGATCTCGGCACGCAGCTCGCGCACGATGGAGCTGCGCTGGCGGGCCAGCTGCTCCTCGCCACGGGCCACGATCCGGGCCGACTCCTCCTGAGCAGCCGCACGCAGCTCCTCCAGAGAACGCTGCGCCTCGGCGCGGGCGCTCTCCCGGATCTGTGCGGCCTCGGCCCGAGCCTCGTTGAGCGCCTGCTCGTAGGAGGACTTGGCCTCAGCGAGCTGCTTGGCGGTCTCCTCGGCGTCGGTCATCTGCTTGTCGATGATCGCCTGGCGCTCGCCGAGTGCCTTGGTCAGTCGCGGCACGACGTACTTGCCGAGGAACGCCATGATCAGCAGTACAGACACCAGCTCGACGATGAACGTCGCATTGGGCACCAGGAAGTTGTTGGTCTTCTGGGTGCTGTCAGCGAGGTGGATCGTGGCGTGTGCCACTGACAGAGACGAGGTCATAACTGACCGGTTCCTTACTTGGCGGTGGCGAAGACGAACAGAACGGCGAAGGCCAGGTTGATGAAGTACGCGGCCTCAACCAGACCGACCGTGAGGAAGAACAGCGTCTGGAGCTGTCCCTGCGCCTCGGGCTGACGGGCAACGCCCTGGATGAGCGAGCTACCGGCGAGACCGTCACCGATCGCTGCGCCGACCGCGCCGCCGCCGAGCGCGAGCCCGCCGCCGATGAGACCGCCGGCCAGCTCGATGGACTTGGTCGTAACCTCGACTGCCATTTCTCTCCTCGATTTCTTTCTTTGTACTCAGTTGAAAGGCTTACGGATGGGGTGGTGCGGTGGTGCGGAAAAGATCAGTGCGCGGCTGCGCCTGCCTTGTCTGACGCGACGGTCTCGTGGGGAGCGACGGAGCCGAAGTACAAGACCGTCAGGAGGCCGAAGATGAAGGCCTGGATCAGCCCGATGAAGAGGTCGAACGGCCTCCAGATCAGGGTAGGCAACCACAGCGCGAACGCCGGCAGGGCAGCGATCAGAGCGACCATGATCGTGCCGGAGAAGATGTTGCCGAAGAGACGAAGCGCCAGCGTGATCGGCTTCATGATCTCTTCGATGAAGTTCAGCGGGATCATCACGTACGGCTTGCGGAACAGGTGCGCGTAGTACTTGATGCCGTTCTTGCGAACCCCGGTGAAGTGCATCGAGACGATGACGATCAGGGCCAGGGCGTAGGTCAGGTTCACGTCCGCCGTGGGCGGCGGGACGTACTCCGGGTGGTTACCGGTCGGGAAGAGGCTGAACCAGTTGCAGAGCAGGATGAAGACGAAGAGGGTGAAGGCCATCGGCACCACGAACGGCGCCGTCTCGAGTCCGAGCGTGGACTTCACCTGAGCCCGTACCTCGGTGATGATCATCTCGAAGGCCAGCTGCAGCTTGGTCGGCTTCGTCGCGCTGCCGCCACGGGCGAGCAGGATGCCGAGGATGACGATGATGCCGCCGGCGATCAACGTGCCGAGGATCGTGTCGCTGTTGAACGTGACGCCGCCGATGATCCAATGCAGGTGCTCGCCGGGGTTGATGTCGATGGCGACGGGACGCGTGCTCACTGCTCCACCACTCTGTTCTTCGAAGCGACAGGGTTCATGACGTTGGCCGCATGCTACGGAAGACGGGCACTGCGGCACCAACCAGCATCAGGACCTGGAAGATCGCGAGGCCGGCGAAGACACCGAGGCCGTCCGGATGGATCACCAGGCCGATGGCGATCGCGAGGATCGTGATTCCGCTGAGCCGGCCCATGACCCCGCGGCGGAACTTCTTCTTGCCGGCCTCGACGTTGGCCCCGTAGGCGATCACCGATCGCTGCAGCATCCAGTTGTTCAGCGCACCGAGGCCGAGGCCGATGACACCGAAGACACCCATCAACGGGTGGCCGACGACCGAGGCGATCACGATCGCCACCGCGCCGAGCACCGCGCCGACGATGACCGAGCGCCGCAGGTTCGCGGCGGCGGTGATCGGGCTCAGCCCAGCCGGTTGCACTTTCGGATCTCCACTCGTTCTAGGTCTTGAGGTACTTGCGGAACTCGAGGTAGGTGTAGCGAACCGCTCCGGCGATGCCGAGAGCCAGTCCTAGAAACAGAAATATAGGGGTTGTGTCGGCGAGCGAATCCACCAGCCACCCCGCGCCGAGTCCGAGCACGATCGCCGCTGCCACCGTCACGCCCATGTTGAGCAGGTCGGACCAGCCGAGATCCTCTCGTGGCACCGCGTCCAGCCTCTCGATTACCGAGCCCTGGACGCCAACGTGTCGGGTTCAGTCACCGGCAACTCCTCAGGGTCGGTGCGCACTCGGCAAGCGAGAAACTCGGGGGATGTCACGTTCTCAGGACCACGTTCTAGGGGACCGCGAGGCCGTGAAATCAATTGCTTCGGCCGAGTTTCAACGGTGAGGCGAACCTATCACAGCGCTCAGGGCCGACTCAGCGCGAGCCCGGCTCCGCGCCAGGTTGTGACGCAGTCCATGACGACTGGTCCGCCGGCCCCGCCACGACTGGCTCCAGGGTCGGCTTGGACCGTCGCGCGACCCGGGGGACGACCAGGATGAGAACGCCCACGACGACGCCGGTGATGAGCACGATCATCACCACGCCGGGGGCGTCGAAGATCGAGAAGGCGGTGCAGCCGAAGGAGAGCAGGGCGGCCCAGAAGTACATCAGCAGGACCGCCCGGCGGTGGCTGTGGCCGAGTTCCAGCAGGCGGTGATGCAGGTGCTGCTTGTCCGGGGCGAAGGGTGACTGCCCCTTCCCGACCCGGCGCACCACCGCGAGCACGAGGTCGATGAACGGGATGGCCAGCACCGCGAGCGTCAGGAGCAGGGGCAGCAGCAGCGGGAGCGAGTCCGCGGGGCCGGTGATGCCCTGGGCGTCGACGTTCGTGGTGGCCGTGGTGGCCGCGGCCGAGAGCATCAGGCCCACGAGCATCGACCCCGAGTCCCCCATGAAGATCCGGGCCGGGAAGAAGTTGTGTGGCAGGAAGCCCACGCAGGTGCCGGCGATCCCTGCGCAGATGACGGTCGGGGGTCCGGCGACCGCGGCGAAGTTGTCCTGCGCGAGGTGGTACGAGTACAGGAAGAAAGCCACGGCGCCGATCGCGACCACGCCGGCGGCCAGGCCGTCTAGGCCGTCGATGAAGTTGATGGCGTTGATCGTCAGCACGGTGAGCAGGATCGTCAGCGGAATCGCGATGTTGCGGCTCAGGCTGACGGTGCCGCTGTTGCCCCAGGGCAGGTAGATGTACTGCAGCTGCACGCCGCCGGCCGTCACCATGATCCCGGTGGCTACGACCTGGCCGGCGAGCTTCGTCAGCGAATCGAGCTCGTACTTGTCGTCGATGACGCCGATGAGGCAGATCAGGCCCGCCGCGGCCACGATCCACGGCAGGTCGGGGCCGACGTGGAAGGAGCTGCGGAGGGTCGGTAGCTGGGCGGCGAAGAAGACCGCGAGCCCGAAGCCGAAGAACAGCGCCACGCCGCCCATCCGCGGGATCGCGACCGCGTGCACGTCGCGGTCGCGGGGCTTGGCCACGGCACCGATCCGGATGGCGACGGCTCGGGCCACCGGGGTTGCTACATAGCTGCCGGCTGCGGCCACCGCCGCTACGAGCACGTACTCCAGGCTCGGGTGGGTACCGACAGCGCTCATCGTCAGCCCGCGATGTCGGGTACGACGGTCCGCAGCTCATCGAGGCTGATCGCCCCGGCGCGCAGCACCTTGGGCACCTCGCCGGTGACATCGACGATCGTGGAGGCGACACCGCTTCGCACCGGGCCGCCGTCGAGGTAGATGGCGACGCTGTCGCCGAGCTGCTCCTGGGCGTCCTCGGCGTTCATCGCCGCCGGGCGGCCGCTGAGGTTGGCGCTGGAGACGCCCATCGGTCCGGTGACCTCGAGCAGCTCGATGGCGACCGGGTGCAGCGGCATCCGGATGGCGACGGTGCCGCGGGTGTCACCGAGGTCCCAGGCCAGGGACGGCGCGTGCTCGACGACCAGCGTCAGGCCACCCGGCCAGAATGCCTCGATGAGGTCCCAGGTGCGCTGCGCCACCGAGGTGACGAGCCCCTCGATCGTGGTCCACGATCCGATGAGCACCGGGACGGGCATGTCCCGGCCGCGCCCCTTGGCCGCGAGAAGGTCGGTGATCGCGGCGCTGTCGAAGGCGTCGGCGCCGACGCCGTAGACGGTGTCGGTGGGCAGCACCACCAGCTGACCCGAGGAGATGCAGTGCGCCGCAGCCGAGAGGGCAGCGCTGCGGATGCTCGCGTCATTGCAGTCGTAGAACAGGGCCACGGCGTCATCCTGCCTTAAGGCCATGTGAGTGCCGTGGTGATGTCACCGTGTCTGCTCGACGGGTTCGCAGCGCCGGGCGGTGGTGAAGCGCGGGCGGCCCGTCAGATCGGCGTGTACGGCGATGTCGCGCCAGCGGCCGTCGGCGGCCAGCAGCGCCGGCACCGACTCACCCTGGGTGTCGTCGTGCTCCATCGCCAGCATGCCGTCGAGGTGCAGGAGCTCGGCCGCGCGGGCGACCACCGCCGGGATCACGGCGAGCCCGTCGGCACCGGCGAAGACGGCGGCGTGCGGGTCGGCGCGCACCTCTGGGTCGACGGTCACCGTCTCGGGTACGTACGGCGGGTTGCTCAGCACCACGTCGACCTCGCCGTAGAGCTCGAAGAGCAGGTTCGGGTCGGCGACGTCGCCCGGCACCACCTCGAGCGTGCTGCCCGCGGCGTTGCGGCGCAGCCAGGCGAGCGCGTCGTCGTCCCGCTCCACGGCAACCACCCGGCGTCCCGGGGCCTCGTCGAGCACGCTGAGGGCCAGCGCGCCGGAGCCCGAGCAGAGGTCGACCACGACGTAGCTGTCGAGCAGCTGGGGCAGCACGGCATCGATGAGCAGCTCGGTCTCCGGCCGCGGGATGAAGACACCCGGGCCGACGGCCAGTTCGAGGTGGCGGAACGGTGCGCTGCCGACGATGTGCTGCAGCGGTTCGCGGGCAGCCCGACGGGCGATGGTGGCCTCGTACGCGGCGCTGTCCGCTACGGGGCCCAGGGTGAGGAGCCCGCTGCGGGACACCCCGAGCGAGTGCGCGAGCAGCAGCTCGGCGTCGACCCGCGGTGAGCCGACGCCCGCCTCGGCGAGCGTGGCGGTGGCTGCGGCGAGCAGCTCGCGGACCGCAGTCATCACTCGGTGCCGGCGAGCAGCGCCTCGTTGTCGGCGCGGGTCAGGGCGTCGATCACGTCATCAAGCGCACCGTCGATGACCTGGTCGAGGTTGTAGGCCTTGAAGCCCACCCGGTGGTCGCTGATCCGGTACTCTGGGAAGTTGTAGGTGCGCACGCGCTCGGAGCGGTCGACGGTGCGGACCTGCGAGCGGCGGACATCCTGTGCCGCGGCGTCAGCCGTCTCCTGCGCGGCGGCGAGCAGGCGGGCGCGGAGCACGCGCATGCCGGCCTCGCGGTTCTGTAGCTGGCTCTTCTCGTTCTGCATCGACACCACCCCGCCGGTGGGGATGTGCGTGATCCGCACGGCCGAATCGGTGGTGTTGACGCTCTGCCCGCCCGGGCCGGAGGAGCGGAAGACGTCGATGCGAAGGTCGTTGGGGTCGATCTGGACGTCGACATCCTCGGCCTCGGGAAGCACCAGCACACCGGCGGCCGAGGTGTGGATGCGCCCCTGCGACTCGGTGGCCGGCACGCGCTGCACCCGGTGCACGCCGCCCTCGTACTTCAGCCGGGCCCAGACCGGGTCGTCGGCCTTCTTCGCGCGCACGGCCACGGTGACGGACTTGATGCCGCCGAGGTCGGTGGGCTCTTCGTCCAGGGTCTCGGTGGACCAGCCCCGCCGCTCGGCGTAGCGCAGGTACATCCGCAGCAGGTCGCCGGCGAAGAGGGCCGACTCGTCGCCGCCCTCCCCCGCCTTGATCTCGAGCAGGACGTCCTTGATGTCGTTGGGGTCCTTGGGCAGCAGCAGCTCGCGCAACTTGGCACCGAGCTCGTCGATGCGCAGCGACAGGGCCTCGGCCTCGGCTGCGAAGCCCGCGTCCTCGTCAGCCAGCTCGAGCGCTGCCGCGTGATCGTTGCGCGCGGCCTCCAGCTCGGCGGCCGTGGCGGCAAGGGGCGCCAGCTGGGCGTAGCGCCGGCCCAGCGTGCGGGCGCGGCCGGCGTCGGCGTGCACCGCCGGATCGGCCAGCTGCTGACCGACGTCGACGTACTCGGCCAGCAGGGCGGGCAGCCGCCCCGTGCTCTCGTCGCTCATCACTTCTCCCGATTGTGCAATTTCTGGCGTCTTCAGCCCGGTGAAAATTGCATGATCGGGCCAAACAACGGCGCCCGCCGGCTTCCGTGGCCTGGGGCCAGGAAGCCGGCGGGCGCCGGTTGTTTTGCTAAGCCTCGTTGCGGACGCGCTTGCCGTAGCGCTTCTCGAACTTGTCGACGCGGCCACCGATGTCCATGATCTTCTGCTTGCCCGTGTAGAACGGGTGGCAGGCGGAGCAGACCTCGGCGTGCATCTCGCCGGACTTGGCGGTGCTGCGCGTGACGAAGCTGTTCCCGCACGAACACGTCACGTTGGTGACGACGTAGTCGGGGTGAATGTCGTTCTTCATGCTGGATCCCTTCTCATGGCCGCCGGGTCGCCGCCCCGTCGTGCGGGGTAGATGGCGTGAACCGGAGCCGGGTTTGTCTGACGACAGTCTGCCAGCCTGGGGGCCGACCTACCAAAACAGCGATGTAACGCCGACCGGGTGGCCGGTGTTC
>JAOPUX010000193.1 GCA_025963285.1 Jatrophihabitans sp. | reverse complement strand
GAAAGCCTCGGTGGTCTCGCCGTAGTTCCAGCCCGCCTTGAAGGCGGTGATGTTGGCCTCGGCGACGTCGGGGTTCTTGGCGAACTTCGTCCGCAGGAAATCCAGCGTGCCCTGGGTGTTGCGGGAGTACATCCACGACAGCAGCCCGAGCGCGAACATGTTCTTCGAGCGCCCCGCGTCCTTGCGCGAAAGCTCGCTGGACTCGAGCGCGTCCAGCGTCATCTGCGTCAGCTCCAGCGGGTGCACCTGGAAGCTGTCGAGGGTGCCGTCGGTGATCGGGTTGGAGTTCCACCCGATCCGGGCCAGCGCCCGCTCGGTGAAGTCGTGGGTGTCGATGATCAGGATCGCGCCCTTGGGCATGTCACCCAGGTTCGCCTTCAACGCCGCCGGGTTCATCGCCACCAGCACGTCCGGGCGATCACCCGGGGTCAGGATGTCGTGATCGGCGAAGTGCACCTGGAACGACGACACCCCTGCGAGCGTCCCCTGGGGGGCGCGGATCTCGGCCGGAAAGTTCGGGAACGTTGCGAGATCGTTGCCGAACATCGCCGTCTCCTGGGTGAACCGGTCACCGGTGAGCTGCATACCGTCACCAGAGTCACCAGCGATACGGATGACGACACGATCGAGCTGCTGGACGTTCTTTGACATGCGGGCTGTCGCCTCCGGATTACGGTGCCGATGCGCTGTATGCGACCCGGGCGCCGAAATGTGTTTGAAACCTATTCATCCTACGGCGATAACGAGCTGGCCAGGCGGTGTAATCGCTCACGTTGTGTAGTCACTGCAAAGGGGATGTCCCGCTCATACCGGGCGGTGGCCAGTACCGGTTTCGTACTTCCTGCCAGACCGAAGCCCTCGGCTCGGTCGCATTCGGTCGCTAGCGTCAATCACAGCACTCTGTCAGCCCGGAGCGCGTGGTCGGCCCGGATTAGGGCCCGGCCCAGCCGGGTAGACCGGCGAGAGTGTCCTCGATCACATTGGAGTCCTCATGGCTGACCTGGTCCTCCCGAACTTCGAGATGAACTGCCAGGACTGGCTCGTGACGACCCCGGAGGACTCCGGCCTGCCGAACGAGGTCGCGGGGGCGCCGCTGCTCGCCGTGCTCAGCACGGTCGTGCTCGGCGAGGACTCGTTCAGCCCGGCGAGTGCCATCGTCACTGTCGGGCTCAACGATGACGGCGCCCCGATGCGCCCGATCGACGGTGGGTGCGTGGCGTCGCTGCTGGTCGATGGCGAGTCCGGCGACACCGAGATGCGCTACGTCGTCCCCACGCCGGACGGCCGCTTGGCGCTGCTGGTGGAGTTCGCTCTGCCGGACGGACCCGAGGCCGAGGTCGTCGACCGGGTCGAGTCCCTGATGCGCTCGTTCCGCTGGGCCGCCTGACCCGATTGCACCCCGTGTTGTCTAGTGAATGACTAGACAAAGTGAGAGTTACGCGGCATCATGGTGCCGTGCTTGCAGAGCTGCGTGACCGCCGTCGCTGTCAGACCTATCTGTTCTGACACCCAGCCGTCCCTCTCTCGTTCGGAGTCACCTACATGTCTGGCCGCCGGAGCCCTGCACCCCTCCTCGATCCCGTCGCGCTGATCGAGTTCACCCGCTTCTACGCCGACGAGGTCCGCGGCGGTAAGTACCCCTATGTCGACTACGACGAGCGCGAGCGCTGGCACCAGCGCCTCTACCGCGATCAGCGCGTCGACGTGTGGCTGATCAGCTGGCTGCCCACCCAGGGCACCGAGTTGCACGACCACGGAGGCTCCTCGGGGGCCTTCACCGTGATCGACGGAACGCTGACCGAGGCCGTGGTGGCAGGCGGGAGCCGGCTCGTCGACTCCGCGCACGAGGCGGGGTCGAGCGTCGGTTTCGGCCGCCGTTACATCCACGACGTGCGAAACCTGCACGAGGCCGCCGCCGTCAGCGTGCACGCCTACTCGCCGCCGCTGACCTCCATGACGTTCTACGACCTCGCCGAGGGCCGCCTTGAGCCGCTCGCGTCGGTGGCCACCGACGATCCCGAACCGACCGTCGACCTCACGGCTTGGAGGGCATCATGACCGCCACGATCCGCTTCGCCTCGGTCGACGACCTGCTCGCCGACGCCCGCTCCAGACTGGTGCGGCTGTCGCCGTCGGCCGCGGCACGAGCGGTGGCCGCCGGGGCCCGGCTCGTCGACATCCGCCCCGAGGCCCAGCGTGCGCGTGAGGGCGAGGTCCCGGGTGCGTTGATCATCGAGCGCAACCACCTCGAATGGCGGCTGCACCCCTCCTCGGACGCGCGGATCCCCGAGGCTGTCCCCGGGCAGTTCTGGATCGTGCTCTGCTCCGAGGGCTACACCTCGTCGCTGGCTGCCGACGCCCTCAACTCGATCGGGGTGCCGGCAACGGATCTGATCGGTGGCTTCCACGCGTGGGTCGCCGCCGGGCTGCCCGCAGTGCTCGGCAGCGACACGCGGCTCGAGGGCAGCATCCACTAGCGCTGCAACCCGCTGCGGTCGTGCGGCTACTCGACCTCGTCGATCTTGGCGGTGGTGACGTCGAAGACGAAGCCCCGCACGTCGTCGCGGTAGGGCAGCCACGTGCAGCTGCGCACCGCGGCCATGGACTCGCCGACGCGCGCGCGGACATCGGTGAAGCCCGGCACGTCCCAGCCCGGTGTGCGGCCGGTCTCCGCAGCCAGCTCGGCACGGAAGGTCGGGTCGTCGAAGTCCTGCATGCCGCACTCGGTGTGGTGGATGACCACGACCTCCCGCGTGCCGAGCTTTCGCTGGCTGATCGCCAGCGAGCGCAGCACGTCGTCGGTGACCATGCCACCGGCGTTGCGGATCAGGTGGGCGTCACCGATGTGCAGGCCGAGGGCGCCGAAGAGGTCGAGGCGGGAGTCCATGCACGTCACGACAGTGAGCCGCAGCTTCGGTCGCACCGGGCGGGCACCCGGGAAGTCGATGACGTACCCGTCGTTGGCATGAATCAGGTGATCGATGGCAGACACCGGCTTAGTTAATCAGAACAGCGGGAACGCCACGCCGGGTGGAGGCGTTTATCCGACGTGCACGGGATAGCCAACGGAATTCGGACGGCGCTGCTCTTCGGGCTGCTCGGGGCGCTCACCGTGGTGATCGGTGGCGCGATCGGCGGCCGCAACGGACTGGTGATCGGGCTGCTCCTCGCCCTCGCGGTCAACGGCTTCGCCTACTTCAACAGTGACCGGCTGGCGCTGTCGTCGATGAAGGCGCGCCCGGTCAGCGAGGTGGAGCAGCCGGCGATGTACCGCATCGTGCGCGAGCTGGCCACCAGCGCCGACCAGCCGATGCCACGGCTCTACGTGTCGCCGACCTCCCAGCCCAACGCCTTCGCCACCGGCCGCAACCCCCGCCACGCCGCCGTCTGCGCCACCGAGGGCATCCTGCAGATGCTCACCGAGCGCGAGCTGCGTGCGGTGCTGGGGCACGAGCTCAGTCACGTCTACAACCGCGACATCCTGATCTCCTCGGCCGCCGGCGCCGTGGCTGCGTGCATCACCTACATCGCCAACTTCGCCCTGTTCTTCGGCGGTGGCCGCAACGACCGCGACGGCAATCCGCTGGCCGGCCTGCTGATGCTCATCCTCGGCCCGATGGCGGCCGGCCTCATCCAGCTCGCCATCAGCCGGTCCAGGGAGTACCAGGCCGACGAGTCAGGCGCGATCCTCTCCAGCGACCCGCTGGCACTCGCTTCCGCGCTGCACAAGCTCGAGGCGGGTGTGGCGGCGCGCCCACTGGTGCAGACACCGCGGCTGGCCACCACGAGCCACCTGATGATCGCCAACCCGTTCCGGGGCGGCTCCGGGCTCTCGTCCGTCTTCGCCACGCACCCACCGATGAGCAAGCGGATCGAGCGTCTCGAGCAGCTCGCGAAGTCCGACCCGCGCTTCCTGCACTGAGGTGCGCGGTCCGTTGGCGACGCTGCACCCTCTGCGGCACGACACGCCGCTGCGGTAGCCGCAGGGTGTTCAGCGTCTCCGGGCGAGAACGGCGAGCAGGTCGCGTCGGCACCCTCGCACGTCGTCGTGCAGCCGTCGGTGCGAGAACCGGACAACCAGCCAGCCTCGCGAGGCGAGAGCCGCGTCGCGCACCAGGTCTCGTTCTCGCTGCGAGCGCGACCCGTGGTGGGCGGCTCCGTCCAGCTCGACGGCCACCCGCTCGGCCCGGTAGGCGCGATCAAGCCGGTACGTGCGCCCCGCCGCCACCACCCGCAGCTGCCGAACCGCGTGCCGGAGCCCGGCCACGTCGAAGACCTTCACGTGCCCCCAGATCTCCAGCTCGCTCTCGCAGCCGCCGCCCAGCAGTTCGACGAGCTCGAGCAGCGCTCGCCTACCAGTGAGCCGCGGCATCGCAGATACGGTGGCGGCCAGCTCGCCCGTCGTCACCAGACCGGACCGGGTCGCTTTGATCATCGGAGCGCGCTGATCTGGTCCGGCGAGCAGCGGCCAGGAGGTGGCCAGCGCCGTGGAGGCGCGAACGGTTACCGCCCCCGCCACTCGCGCGACTCCCGGGAAGCTCGCCACTCGGTGCACGACGAGCCCGGGGTGTGCCCGCGGCATCCGGCTGGCGCTGACCGTGACGTGGGCTGAGCCGGCGTAGCCGTCGAGAAGCCCCCAACGACGTAGAGCCGAGAGGTGGCTGACAGCTCCGGCGCCGACACAGCGCAGTGCGGCCAACTCGGTGATCTGCGGATCGTCCAGACTCCACTCGCGACAGTAGGTCCGCGGGAAGACGGCGACGAGGAGCCGCCGTTTCACTGCGTTGTCGAGCTCGTGCCGCGTGAGGCCCGAGCGCAGCACCTGGTCCCGCGTGACGGTGCCGCCAGAGCGAGCCAGAACCTGGTCCAGCAGGAGGTCGACGTCGCGCGGCACCGCATCAGCGTTGACCGTCGAGGGGTCAGCGGCGGCGACGTCGGCCCTGCGTGTGGATGGCCGGCGAGGCTGTGGACGACACCAAGGCTGAACCTCGTGCGGTTACCGCCCCGCGTGTCGCAGCCGCAGAGCGTTCAGCTTCGCAGGGGGCAGCGTCGCAGGGGGCGGCGGCGCGCGGTTACTTGTAGTTGGTGAACTGGAGGGCGACGCCGGTGTCGGCGGCCTTCAGCAGGGCGATGACGGCCTGGAGGTCGTCGCGCTTCTTGCCGGAGACGCGCAGCTGGTCGCCCTGGATCTGGGCCTGGACGCCCTTGGGGCCCTCGTCGCGGATCAGCTTGGCGATCTTGCGGGCGGCGTCCATCTCGATGCCCTGCTTCATCGTCGAGCTGATGATGTACTGCTTGCCGGACTGCTTGGGCTCGCCCGCGTCGAGTGACTTCAGCGAGATGTCCCGCTTGATCAGCTTCTCCTTGAAGACGTCGAGGGCGGCGGCGGCGCGCTCCTCGGTGTCGGCCTTGACGGTGATCCCGAGCTCGCCGGACCACTCGATCGAGGCGTTGACGCCGCGGAAGTCGAAGCGCTGCCCGACCTCCTTGGCGGCCTGGTTCAGCGCGTTGTCGACCTCCTGCCGGTCGATCTTGCTGACGACGTCGAAGGACGGGTCGGCCATGGTGAACCTCCGTGGGTGTGGCGGATGTGCGACCTCCGACGTTAGCGGAGGGTGGAAACGCAGCTCCGTGGCGTCAGGTAAGCTTCTGGACCGTTGCCGGAGAAATCCGGTGCAGGGCGGGTTGCCCGAGTGGCCAAAGGGAGCGGACTGTAAATCCGCCGGCTCAGCCTACGTTGGTTCGAACCCAACACCCGCCACCAAGGCACTTACCCCTCAGATTTGCTGGGGTAGATCGCCGTTGTGAGCGCGAGATCGACCGCCGGTCGGTGGCCAGCAGATGCCACGAAAGGCCACTGAAA
>JAOPUX010000181.1 GCA_025963285.1 Jatrophihabitans sp. | reverse complement strand
CATGGACTTCAAGAACATGCTCGAGCGTGACCGCCTCGAGTCGAAGAAGATCAGCAAGACCCAGTCCGTGACGAGCCAGATCCCGGACCGCGACCTCGGTGCCCGCAACGTGCACATCGGCCCGTCGGACTACGTGGCGTGGCTCGACGACCGCAAGTGGGCCTTCATCCGCCTGGAGGGCAAGACCTTCGGTGACGTCCCGCTGAACCTCGAGTACAAGCTCGAGGTGTGGGACAGCCCCAACTCCGCCGGCATCATCATCGACGCGCTCCGCGCCGCGAAGATCGCCAAGGACCGCGGCATCGGTGGCCCGATCCTCTCGGCCTCCAGCTACTTCATGAAGTCCCCGCCGGTGCAGTACTCCGACGACGAGGCCCGCGTTGCGGTGCAGGACTTCATCGACGGCAAGGTCGACCGCTAAGCACCCAGCTCCACACGAAGGGCCCCGGGACGAGTTCCGGGGCCCTTCGTCGTGTCAAGCGCAGAGTGGTCAGCGGTAGTCGATGCCGTCCTCGCCCAGCCGCCGGCGGATCACGACGAGCGCCTCCGGATGCGAGTCGACGAGCACGAAGCGCCGTCCTGCCGCACGTGCCACCGCCCCGAGCGTGCCGCTTCCGGCGAAGAAGTCCAGCACCCAGTCGCCGGGGCGTGAGCTTGCCTGGACCATCCGGCGCAGCACCCCCTCGGGCTTCTGCGTCGGGTAGCCCGTCTTCTCCCGGCCGGTGGGCGAGACGATCGTGTGCCACCAGACGTCGGTCGGTAGCTTGCCCACCGCGGCCTTCTCCGGGGTCACCAGCCCCGGCGCCATGTAGGGCTCGCGATCGACGGTGGCGCTGTCGAAGAAGTAGGTCGCCGGATTCTTCACGTACACCAGGATCGTGTCGTGCTTGCTCGGCCAGCGTGACTTGGTCCGGGCGCCGTAGTCGTAGGCCCAGATGATCTCGTTGAGGAAGCACTCGCGGCCGAAGAGCGCGTCCAGCAGCACCTTGGCATAGTGCACCTCCCGGTAGTCCAGGTGCAGGTAGAGCGTGCCGTCGTCGGCCAGCAGCCGCCAGGCCTGCTCCAGCCGCGGCTCGAGGAAGGCCCAGTAGTCGGCGAAGGTGTCGTCGTAGGAGGTGATCTTGCCGCGGACGTTGTCGTAGGTCAGGCCGTGGAAGCCGATCCGGCTGCCCGTGGCCGAGCGCTCCGTACGCATCTCGCGGCGTACCTGCAGCCGGCCGGTGTTGAACGGTGGGTCGAGGTAGATGAGCGTGAAGGCGCCGTCCGGCAGCGACGGAAGCACGTCGGCATTGTCGGCCGCGATCACGAGATCACGGTCACCGAGTTCGAGAGCCACGACTGCGCAGGCTAGTTGAGCGCCGGGTCCGGCGGGTACGTGGAGACCAGGCAGAGTGGTGCCGGCTGCCGGCGCAGGACCCGCGGCCACATGGGCCGGGGTGCCTCGCTGAAGAGGTCGGCCGGCCCGCCGGGCAGCACCCACCAGGCCCCCTCGGCGATCTCGTCGTCCAGCTGGCCGGGCGCCCAGCCGGAGTGCCCGGCGAAGACGCGCAGCTGGTTGGTGAGGCCGGTGATCACGGTGACGTCACCGTCGAGGTCCACGGTGCCGACCCCGTCGACCACCCCCCGCACGCCCGGCCCGTCACTGGCCACCTGGCCTAGGCAGAGGGCGCCGTCGGGCTGCACCGGGCCGCCGCTGAACACGACGGCCGGCCCGCTGACGACGTCCTGCCAGTCCGGCAGCACCTGGCCCACGGGGGTGTGGCTCGGGCGATTGAGGATCACCCCGACCGAGCCGCCCCCGTCGTGTTCGAGGAGGTAGACGACGGTGCGGGAGAAGTGCGGATCCGCCAGCAGCGGGGTAGCCACGAGCAGCCGCCCGCTCCGAGGCTCGAGGCCGTTGAGATCGGCCCACGTGGTCACCGCCATTCGAATATCTTGGCGGTCCTTCACCCATCCACGCCAGCCATGTCTAGGTTCAAGAGCGTGAGCAGTGTCGCGCAGGTCCCGGCCCGGCACCGCCATGTCCGTCTCGCGATCGCCTCCCCGGGTTTCCAGCGCCTCTTCGGGGTACGGCTGGGCGCCCAGTTCGGCGACGGCGTCTTCCAGGCCAGCCTCGCCGGAGCGGTGCTCTTCAATCCCGAGCAGCAGGCCCACGCAGGCGACATCGCGGCGGGGTTCGCGGTGCTGCTGCTGCCGTACTCGCTGATCGGGCCCTTCACCGGGGTGCTCATCGACCGGTGGTGGCGCACCCGCACGCTCGTCCTGGCCAACGTGCTCCGTGCCGTGGCCGTGGTCGGGGTGGCGGCCGAGATCTCTGCCGGGGTGCACGGGCAGCCCTTCTACGCCAGCGCACTCGTGGTGCTCTCGCTCAGCCGCTTCCTGCTCTCCGCCCTGTCGGCGGCGCTGCCGCACGTCGTCGCCCCGGACGAGCTGGTCACCGCCAACGCGCTCACCACCACGGCCGGCGCGCTGGCCACCACCGCCGGCGGTGCGGCGGCCATCGGCGTGCGCGCTCTGGTCGGTGACTCGGCGCACGACTACGCGGCCATCGCCGTCGCCGCGACAGTTCCCTACCTGCTCTCCGCGCTCATCGCCGCCGGTTTCGGCCGCACCGTGCTCGGCCCGGACGACGTCGAGCGGGACCGGCGTGAGACGGTGGCCGAGATCGCCCGCGGGCTGGTGGCCGGAGCCCGCCACCTACGCGACCGGCGACCCGCCCTCTACGCGCTGTCGGCTATCACGGCGCACCGCCTCTGCTACGGGCTCTGGGCCGTCAGCAGCGTGCTGCTCTACCGCAACTACTTCCATGCCGACGGGCCGCTGCGCGTGGGCCTCTCCGGGCTGGCGCAGTTCGTGGTCGTCATCGCGGTCGGTGGCGGCCTGGCCGCGCTGGTGACCCCAGCCGTCACGCGCCGGATCGGCTTCCCCCGCTGGGGGGTGCTGCTACTCGCGTCTGCCGGGGTCGTCGAACTCGGCTTCGGGCTCTTCTACCGGCTGCCCACCCAGCTGGTCGGCGCGGCACTGCTCGGCTTCACCGCACAGGGCTTCAAGGTCTGCGTCGACACGCTCGTCCAGCGCAGCGTGGACGACGAGTTCCGCGGCCGCATCTTCACCCTGTACGACACCCTCTTCAACCTGGCCCTGGTGGTGGCCTCGGTGATCACCGCGGTCGCGATACCCGACAACGGCTACGCACCGGCCTCGGTGGTGGTGCTGGGAGTGGCCTACCTGGCCACCGCCGCGGCCTACCTGCGGGTCACTGCTCCGCGTACCAGCGCCTGAGCTCGGCGATCGCGTCGTCGCGGGTCAGCGGACCCTGCTCCATCCGCAGGGCCAGCAGGTGCTTGTAGGCCTTTCCGACCAGCGGGCCCGGTGGGATCTCCAGGATCGCCATGATCTCGGTGCCGTCGAGATCCGGGCGGATCGCGTCGAGCTCCTCCTGGGCGCGGAGCTCGGCGATCCGCTCCTCGAGGGTGTCGTAGGCACGCGACAGCGCAGCGGCCTTGCGCTTGTTGCGGGTGGTGCAGTCGGAGCGGACGAGCTTGTGCAGCCGGGGCAGCAGCTCCCCGGCGTCGACCACGTAGCGGCGCACCGCCGAGTCCGTCCACTCGCCGTCTCGGTAGCCGTAGAAGCGCAGGTGCAGGAAGACCAGCTGGCCGACCTCGTCGATGATCGTCTTGCTGTAGCGCAGCTCCTTGAGGCGCCTGCGCGTCATCCGGGCACCGACCACCTCGTGGTGGTGAAAGGTCACCCGACCGCCCTCGACGAACTCGCGGGTGGCCGGCTTGCCGATGTCGTGCAGCAGCGCGGCAAGGCGCAGCACCAGGTCCGGACCGTCCTCCTCCAGGTCGATCGCCTGGGAGAGCACCTGCAGGGTGTGGGCGTAGACGTCTTTGTGCTGGCCGTGCTCGTCGGAGGCCATCCGTAGCGCGGGCAGCTCCGGCAGCATGACCTCCGCCAGGCCGGTGGCGACGAGTAGCTCGAGCCCTGCCACGGGGGCCGCGCCGAGCAGCAGCTTCGTCAGCTCGGCCTGGATGCGCTCGACGGTGATCCGTCCCAGCTCGGCACTGAGCGCCGTCATCGCCGCCTGCACCTCGGGTGCCACCGCCACCCCGAGGGTGGAGACGAAACGGGCCGCACGCATCATCCGCAGCGGGTCGTCGGCGAAGGACTCCTGCGGCGTGGCGGGCGTCCGCAGCACCCCCGTCACCAGATCGGCCAGGCCCCCGAACGGGTCGGTGAAGGTGCGGTCCCCGGTGACCGAGAGCGCCATCGCGTTCATGGTGAAGTCCCGGCGGCGCAGGTCGTCGAGCAGCGACTCACCGAAGGCGACCTCGGGATTGCGCGACACCCGGTCGTAGCGGTCGGCCCGGTAGGTGGTGATCTCGCAGAGTCGCCCCTTCACGAGGACGGAGACGGTGCCGAACTCGATGCCAGTGGTCCAGATCGTCTTCGCGAGGGGCTCGACCAGCGCGAGGATCTGTTCGGGTCGGGCGTCGGTGGTGAAGTCGAGGTCCTCGTCGTCGCGCTGCATCAACGCGTCGCGGACGGTGCCACCGACGAGGTGCAGCTCGAAACCGGCAGCGGCGAAGGTGGCGCCGAGCAGCTCGGCCACCGGCGGAATCGGGATCAGGTCACCGGGGGACGTCATCTGCCCCCGCTCTTGTCGTTCTCGGCTACATTCCGGCGCGCTGTCACGAAGGGCCAGCGTACCGAGGTGGGGCGGATACCATCGGGCCATGTCCCAGGGCTCGCCGTCACGCCCCGAGCGGGGGGCGGCGAGGAAGGCCGGCCCAGCTCGTCGGGGCGGCCGCTGGCTGCGTCAGGTCGACGAGTTCAGCGCCGGCGGCCTGGTGGTCGACCTCGCCGGTGACGTGCCACTCGGTGCCCTGATCGCCCGCACCGACCGGCACGGCAGGCTGCTCTGGTCGCTGCCGAAGGGTCACATCGAGGCCGGTGAGACCCCCGAGCAGGCCGCGGTGCGCGAGGTGGCGGAGGAGACGGGCATCAGCGGGGTGATCCTGGCGGAGCTGGGCACCATCGACTTCTGGTTCGTGGCCGACGGCCGGCGGATCCACAAGACCGTGCAGCACTTCCTGCTGCGAGCCACCGGCGGCGAGCTCTCCGACGCCGACATCGAGGTCACCGAGGTGGCCTGGGTGCCGCTGCCCGACATCTCCGCGCAGCTGGCCTATCCCGACGAGCGCGGGCTGGTCGACACCGCCGGCCGGCTGCTCGCGGAGACCGCGTGAGACCTGCCGCACCGTGCCCGCGCGCGCCTAGGGGAGGCCGACTCGCCGCCCTCGTCCTGGCCGTCCTCATCGTCGTGCTCTCGGTTCCGTTCGCCGCTGGCGCGGCGACGACGCCGAAGTCCGGTGACGTCACCTTGACCATCCTCGACGTCACGCCGACCTCGCCGCTGCCCAGCAGTGCCAAGGAGCGGCTCACGGTGACGTTCCGGCTGCGCAACAACACCTCGCAGAACTTCCCCCACCTCAGCATCACCGGGCAGCGCGGCACCCCGATCTTCACCCAGCCGGAGCTGGACTCCGCGTTCGCTCGTCCGACCGCGCCAGACCCGCAGGACGAGCCCGCAACCAACCCCCCACCGCTGGTCGTCAGCCTGCCGGCGGGCCAGGTCCAGGACGACGTCTTCACCACCACCACGGGCATCCCCACCGACAGCGGTATCTGCCTCTGCGCCGACGCGATCTACCCGCTCTACTTCAGCGCCACCGTCGACCGGGGCGGCCGCACCGTCACCCTGGGCACCGCACAGACCTACATCCCGGCGTTCAAAACGCAGGCCGCCGACATCACCCCGGTGCAGGTCGGGTGGGTCTGGCCGCTGCTCGACCGCCCGCACCGGCTCACCTCCAGCACCCTCTTCCTCGACGACGACCTGGCCGCCGAGGTTGCCCCGGGCGGCCGCCTCGACCGGGCCCTCACCGTGCTGGAGAACGTGGCGGGCAGCGTCCCGATGACAGTGATCACCGACCCCAACCTGCTCGACGAGCTCCAGGTGATGGCCTCCGGCAGCTACCAGGTACAGCAGGGCAAGGGCACCGTCCCCGGCACCGGTACCGCCGACGCCGCCACCTGGCTGGCCCGGCTGCGTGACGTGCTGCAGGACGACCCCGACACCGAGATCGACCTGACGCCCTACGGCGACCCCGACGTCGAGGCCCTGCAGCACACCGGCCTGACCTGGACCTCGACCCTCACCACGGCCGTGCAGCAGCACCTCGTCACCGCGCTGGGCGGCATCGACCCGGCCACGGACATCGAATGGCCCCTCGACCAGACCGTCTCTTCCGACACCCTGGCAACGCTCGTCGGGAAGGGCATCCAGACGGTCATCGTCACCGACAAGACGCTCCCTGGAGGCAGCACGGAGACGCCCCCGCCGGACGCGCTGGCCGCACTGCGCACCTCGGCCGGCAACGCCCTCGCCGGCGTCACCTCCACGACGATCCAGTCCTGGGTGGCGAAGGTCGTCACCGCGGGCGGTGCTGGCGTCGCCGCACTACCCGAGCTGGTGGCCCAGGTGGCACAGCGGGCCGAGGAGACCGCCGCGGAGAAGAGCGATCACTCGCCCTACGTCCTCATCACCCCGCCCCGGGATCTCGACGTCGACCCGATGGCCGCGACCCGCGCGATCCTCGAGACCGCCGACACCTTCTGGTCGAAGCCGCTATCCCTGCACAAGGCGACGCAGACGATCGCAGCGGTCAGCCATGGCAGCCTCACCCCCCAGCGCACGGCCGGGTTCCCGGAGGGTGCCAACGAGGCCCTGCACTTCGTCGCGCACTCCCTGCCCGGGCTCAAGACGCTCTTCACCGACGTCGACGCGGCGAGCCAGATCGGGTCACTACCCGAGGCCGCCCAGCTCGCCGCGTCGTCGTCGCTGCTCGCCGACCCTGACCTGGCGATCTCCTACGCAGTCCAGCTCCGCGACCAGGTCCGGGTGCTGCGCAGCGGCGTGTACCTGCACACCCCGGCGAGTCTCTCCGGCTCCTACACGCTCACCTCGAACAACTCGCCACTGCCGATCACCATCGTGAACGCCCTGCCGGTGCCGGTGAAGGTCGACGTCGACGCCTCGGCGATCGGCGGCCTGCCCGGCTTCACGGCCACCCCGGTCCGCGGACGCTCCATCCCGGCGAAGACGACGGTGCAGATCAAGATCCCGACCCACTTCGACCGGGCCGGCCGGATCGAGGTGGCCGTCAGCCTCTCCACGCCCTCCGGGCTGCCGCTCGGCCGGCCCATCAACCTCTCGGTGCGCAGCACGGCCCTCGGCACGATCGGCGTGGTGATCACGGCCGTCGCCGCGGTGGTGCTGGTGGTGGCCCTGCTCGTGCGGATCATCGCCCGGGTGCGCCGGCACGGCCGGGCGAAGGTGGCCGCATCGTGACCGACGACTGGAGCAGCCCGTCGCTGTATCACGGCGGCAACCCCGCCGCCCCGCCGCTGATGGCCGGCGCCGATCCGATGGCCTCGGCCCTCTTCGACGACTGGTTCGCCCCCGAACACGACGTGCAGTGGAGCGCCACGACCTACGTCGGCCAGCGACGCCACCGTCCGGCTCCAGGAGCGCACGCCGCCCCACCGGAGCCGGAGCCGGAGACCGAGGGCGCCGTCGCGGTCGACGAGGCACCGCCGGAGAGCACCAACCGCGGCATGCTGGCCACCAGTCGGGCGATCGCCGTGGCGAGCCTGGCCAGCCGGGTCACCGGCTTCCTGCGCAGCAGCCTGCTCGTGGCCGCCCTCGGCACCCACCAGGTGGC
The DNA here is from genome assembly GCA_025963285.1 of Jatrophihabitans sp. Lineage (GTDB taxonomy): Bacteria > Actinomycetota > Actinomycetes > Mycobacteriales > Jatrophihabitantaceae > JAOPUX01. The sequence continues at coordinate 15,299 of JAOPUX010000181.1, read as the reverse complement.
CGACGCCTACAACGTCGCGAACAACCTGCCCAACATGGTCTACGAGCTGCTGCTCGGCGGCGTGCTCTCCAGCGTCCTCATCCCCCTGCTCGTGCATGCCCAGGAGGACGACGACGACAACGGCGTCGCCTACACCCAGCGCCTGCTCTCGATCGCCACCGCCGCCCTCGGCGCGATGACGCTGCTCGCGGTCGTGGCAGCCCCGCTCTTCGCCAACGGCCTGGTGGCCGATCACTCCGAGCGGTCGCTGGCCAGCATCTTCGCGACGCTGCTGCTGCCCGAGATCTTCTTCTACGGCCTCGGCGCCATGCTCATGGCGGTGCTCAACGTGCGGCACAGCTTCGCGCCCGGCGCGTGGGCACCGGTGCTGAACAACGTGATCCTCATCGCCACGGTGTGCGCGTTCTGGGCGCTGCCCGGACCGAAGACGCTGAACCCGGCCACGATGACCACCGCCCAGATCCTGGTGATCGGCCTCGGCACCACTCTCGGCATCGTGGCGCAGGCCCTCGTGCTCTTCCCCGCACTGCGGCGGTCCGGTTTCTTCTGGCAGTGGCGCTTCCGGGCCCGTCCCAACGAGGTTGGCCGGATGAAGGAGGTCAGCTCGCTCGCCGGCTGGGTGCTGGCCTATGTCGTGGCAAGCCAGATCGGCGTGACGGTCATCGCGAAGGTGGGCGTGACCCACCACGCCTTCACCGCCTTCACCAATGCCGACCTGCTGCTGCAGATGCCCTACGGGATCCTGGTGGTCTCGCTGCTCACAGCGATCATGCCCCGGCTCTCGCGTGCCGCCGCGCGCGGCCAGTCCAGCGATGTGGTCGACGACCTCGGCCTGGGCGCGCGGCTGTCCGCGGTGGCCCTGCTGCCCATCACGGCCGGCTTCATCGTGTTGAGCCAGTCGCTGACAGTGGTGCTCTTCGCCTACGGCCAGAACTCGATCGCCGACGCCCGGGCCATCGGGACAGCACTCGCGGCCTCGGCCTTCGGCCTCTTCCCGTTCGCCATCGTGATGCTTCAGCTGCGGGTCTTCTACGCGATGCGCGACGGCCGCACCCCGGCACTGATCAATGCCTTCATGGTCGCCACGAAGGTCGCGATCGTGATCGGCTGCGCCAACACCCTGGACACCCCCATCCACTTCGCCGAGGGGCTGACGGTGGCCACCTCGGCCTCCTACGTCGTGGGGGCGGTGGTCGGCCACATCACCCTGACCCGGCGCCTCGGCGCGCTGCGCTTCGGCTCGGTGGGCCGCGTCGTGGGGCAGATCGGGCTGGCCTCGGTGATCGGTGCGGCGGCCGCACTCGCAGTGGTGGTGCTGGGCAACCGAGGCCTCGGCGACTCGCGGCTCGGTTCGGTCGTCGGGCTCGTCGGGGGTGGGCTGGTGGGGCTCGCCGTCATGGTCGCGGTGGCCTGGCGGCTGCGGATTCCAGAGGTACGCAACATCGCCTCGATGACGCGGCACGGCTGATTTCGCGGGCATTCCGGCGCGCCGGGGCCCGGGAATTCCGGCCCACCTAGGATCGTTTGGGCAGTACACCGAAAGACAGAGAGTCGAGGGTCTGGCGTGGAGACGCAGCACCGCAACGTGATCATCGTGGGTTCCGGCCCGGCCGGGTACACAGCCGCGCTCTACACCGCTCGTGCCGACCTCGAGCCGCTCGTCTTCGAAGGCTCGCAGTACGGCGGCGCGCTGATGAACACCACCGAGGTCGAGAACTTCCCGGGCTTCCCGGAGGGGATCATCGGCCCCGAGCTGATGGGCAACATCCGCGCCCAGGCCGAGCGCTTCGGCGCCGAGCTGGTCAGTGACGAGGCGATCTCGGTCGACCTCACCGGTCCGGTGAAGATCGTCCGCACTCTCGACGGCGAGTACACCGCCGACGCCGTCATCATCACCACCGGTTCGGCCTACAAGAAGCTCGGTATCGCGCGCGAGGACGAGCTCTCCGGCAAGGGCGTGTCGTGGTGCGCCACCTGTGACGGCTTCTTCTTCCGCGACCAGGACATCGTGGTCGTGGGCGGCGGCGACACCGCGATGGAGGAGGCGACGTTCCTGACGCGCTTCGCCAAGTCGGTCACCGTGGTGCACCGTCGCGACTCGCTGCGTGCCAGCAGGATCATGGTCGATCGCGCGATGGCAGACCCGAAGCTGCACTGGGCTTGGAACAGCGAGGTCGCGGCCATCCACGGCGAGGGCACCGTCACCGGGCTCACCCTGCGCGACACGGTCACCGGGGCCGAGCGGAAGATGGCGGTCGGGGGCCTGTTCATCGCGATCGGCCACGACCCGCGCAGTGAAATCGTCGCCGGCCAGCTCGACCTCGACGACGAGGGCTACATCAAGACCACGATCGGCACGGCCACCAACATCCCCGGCGTGTTCGCCGCGGGGGACGTCGTCGACCACACCTACCGGCAGGCCATCACGGCTGCCGGCACGGGCTGCCAGGCAGCGCTCGACGCCGAGCGTTACCTCTCGGCGCTCGCCCATGTCGCAGCAACCGCCGCCGTCGCCGGTTAGCCCCGCCTCCGGGGCAGGAATGACCGGAGCCCCACCGCTGTTACACCGCATGTCCGTCAACCGCAGGAGAGAAGTCATGAGCAAGAACACGCCAGCCGTTACCGACGCCAGCTTCGCCACCGATGTGCTGCAGGCCGATGGGCCGGTGCTCGTCGACTTCTGGGCCGAGTGGTGTGGGCCGTGCCGTCAGGTCGCCCCTGTCCTCGAGCAGATCGCTGACGAGAACGTCGGCAAGCTGAAGATCGTCAAGCTCAACATCGACGAGAACCCGGGCGTCGCGCGCGACTACCAGGTCATGTCTATCCCGACGATGGCCGTCTTCTCGGGCGGCAAGATCGTCAAGACGATCGTGGGTGCGCGCCCCAAGTCCGCGATCCTCAACGAGCTCTCCGACTACGTCGGCTGAGCTAATCGCCTGTACGACCGAGCGACCGCCATCCTTCGGGATGGCGGTCGCTTTGTCGACTTAAGGGGACTCGCGGGTGCTCGGTGCCGTGCACACGATCACGACCGCGCTGGGGCACAATGTCGGAAACACTCCACTACGGCCAGCAAGGATCTGATACCACCATGCAGTTGCTCCGACTCGGCGAACGCGGCAGCGCCGTCGCCGACGTCCGGCGAATGCTGGCCACCATCGGCCTGCTCGACAACACCGATCCGCTCAAGGCCGACGTCTTCGACGAACCCACCGAGCTCGCCGTCCGCCACTTCCAGCAACGCCGCGGCATCCTCGTCGACGGGATGGTCGGCGCGGAGACCTTCGCCGCCCTCACCGGTGCGCATTGGCGCCTGGGCGATCGGCTGCTCTCGCACGAGAAGAAGGAGCTCTCGGGCGACGACGTCACCCACCTGCAGCGCCAGCTCCTCGAGATGGGCTACGACATCGCCAGGGCCGACGGGTACTTCGGCCCGCGCACGGCGGCAGGGTTGCGAGCCTTCCAGCGCGACGTGGGCCTGGTGGCCGACGGCATCTGCGGCCCCGCCACCCTGCTGGCGCTGCGGCAGCTCGGGCGGCGCGTGACGGGTGGGCGCCCCCAGCTGCTCCGCGAGATGGTCGCCGTGGCGGCTGCCGGACCCAGCCTGCTGGGGAAGCGGATCGTCATCGACCCGGGACACGGCGGTACGGACACCGGCTTCGTCTACGGCGACACGAGCGAAGCCGACCTCGTCTGGGACCTCGCCACCCGCTTCGAGGGCCGGCTCAAGGCTCTGGGCGTGCAGACCTGGCTGACCCGCGGGCCCAGCAACACCCGCAGCGACACCGAACGCGCCGGCCTGGCCAACGACGTGGGCGCCGATCTCGTGGTCTCCCTGCACGTCGACGGCTTCGGCTCGCCGCGCCCGCACGGCCTGGCCGTCTACTACTTCGGCGGCGTCGAGGCCTCCTCCACCATGGGTGAGCGCCTCGCTGACCTCGTCCAGCGCGAACTCGTCGCCCGGACCGGTCTCGCCGACAACCGCATCCACGGCAAGGCCTGGACGATGCTGCGCCTCACCCGGATGCCGGCCGTCCGGGTCGAGCTGGGCTACCTCAGCTCGCCCGTCGACCGCCCGAAACTCCTCGACCCGCTCTTCCGGGACACCGTCGCCGAGGGGCTGCTCGTGGCCGTGCAGCGGCTGTACCTACCCCAGGCCGACGATCCGCCCACCGGCGTCATGCAGATCTCCGCGCTGGCCTGACGGCCTCAGCGGGCCACTGCGGGCGTCTGAATGGAGGCGAGCAGCCGGTCGAAGGCGGACTCCATGTCCGCCCGCCAGCTCAGCGTGGATCGGATCTCCAGCCGCAGCCGCGGTACGGCACTGTGCGGCCGAACGGTACGGAAGCCCACCGCCTCCAGGAAATTGGCCGGCAGTAGGCAGGGCTGATCCCGGTGCGGCACCGCCCCGGGGTTCGTGACGCCGAATGCCTCGATCGCCTTGATCCCACGCTGGGCGATGTCACGGACGACACCCTGCACCAGTACCTTGCCGAGCCCAGCCCCGCGATACGGCGCAGCGAGCTGGCCCGTCATGAGCAGCACCGCGTCGTTGCTGACCGGGCTGGTGGGGAAGCCCATCGACCGCGGCACGAACGCCGGCGGCGCGTAGAGCAGGTGCCCGGCTGCCCGGCCGTCGACGTAGAGCAGCTGCCCGCAGCTGCCCCACTGGTCAAGCGTGTCGCGGATCCACTCCGGACCGGCCTGCGCACCCGTCCCGAGCCCCCAGTGCGGGCAGGCGGCACAGGCCGCGCCGATGTCGTCGAGGTTCGCGATCGTGAGGCTGACCAGGCGGCGCGACACAGCTTCCCTCCGACTCCCGGCTCTGACAGCTACGAGAGTAGGCCCGCCGGACCGCCAGCTCTAGAGGTGCTGTCCAGCGACGTTGCCGACGGGCTACAGGCTGCCGTCGTACTCGCTCAGGAACTCACCGATCCGCCCGATCGCCTCGGTGAGATCGTCGGCCCTTGGCAAGGTGACGATGCGAAGGTGATCGGTCTTGGGCCAGTTGAAGCCGGTGCCCTGCACCACGAGGACGTGCTTGGCCCGCAGCAGCTCGAGCACGAAGCGCTGATCGTCCTTGATCGGGTAGACGTCGGGATCGAGCTTGGGAAAGACGTAGAGCGACCCGCCGGGCACCACGCAGCTGACACCGGGGATGGCCTCGAGCGCGGTGATTGCCGCATCGCGCTGAGCAAGGAGCCGGCCGCCCGGCAGGATCAGGTCATTGATGCTCTGCCGCCCACCGAGGGCGATCTGGATGGCGTGCTGTGCCGGGACATTCGCGCACAGACGCATGTTGGCAAGGATGGTGAGGCCTTCGAGGTAGCTGCGGGCATGCAGCTTCGGGCCATGCACCATCAGCCAGCCGGCGCGGAAGCCCGCGACCCGGTAGGCCTTGGAGAGGCCGTTGAAGGTGAGGGTGAAGAGGTCCGGCGCCACAGCGGCGATCGGGAAGTGCTCGGCCTCGCCGTAGAGGATCTTGTCGTAGATCTCGTCGGCCAGGATCACCAGCTCGTGCTCGCGGGCGATCTCTGCGATTCCCTGCAGTACCGCCAGCGGGTAGACCGCTCCGGTCGGGTTGTTCGGATTGATCACCACGATCGCCTTGGTCTGCGGGGTGATCTTGGCGCGGATGTCGTCGAGGTCGGGCATCCAGCCACTGGCCTCATCGCAGAGGTAGTGGACCGGACGGCCGCCGGCCAGGCTCGTCGTAGCCGTCCAGAGCGGATAGTCCGGCGCGGGGATCAGCACCTCGTCGCCGTTGTCGAGCATCGCCTGCAGTGACATCGCGATCAGCTCGCTGACACCGTTGCCCAGCCAGATGTCGTCGACGTCCGGGTGGATGCCGCGCGTCTGATAGTGATGGACGATCGCAGTGCGCGCCGAGAGCAGGCCCTGCGAGTCGGAGTAGCCCTGGGCGTTCGGCAGGTTGCGAATGACGTCGACCAGGATCTCGTCCGGCGCTTCGAAACCGAAGGGTGCCGGGTTGCCGATGTTGAGCTTGATGATCCGGCGCCCCTCCTCTTCGAGTCGCTTTGCCTCGTCGAGTACCGGTCCCCGGATGTCGTAGCAGACGTCTTCCAGCTTGCGCGATTGCCTCAGTTCCACGTGAACCACGATCGCACAGCCAGGTCACCACCCGACAGCGGATTACCGGTCACTCGGATGGCACTCTGGGGCCATGGAGTTCGCAGAGGTGGTCCGACGGCGCCGAATGGTGCGTTCCTACGACCCGGAGCGCACGATCGAGCGCGAAATGCTGGACGAGCTACTCAGGCTCGCCGTCAGGGCTCCCTCGGCAGGGCATACCCAGGGATGGAGATTCCTCGTCCTGGACGACATAACATCGCGGAATTCGTTCTGGGAGGCGACGTCGGAGGGCGAACCCGACGCGTGGCTGACCCGACTGCAGACAGCGCCAGTGCTCATACTCTGCTTTTCCGACAAAGAGGCCTATCTGGATAGGTACGCCGAACCGGACAAGGGCTGGACCGACCGCGACGAGGCTCGGTGGCCAGTGCCCTACTGGCACATCGACACCGGCATGGCGGCGATGATCGCCCTGCTCGCCGCCGAGGACCACGGACTCGCCGCCTGCTTCTTCGGCGTGCCCGGTGAACGCTGGCCCGCGCTGCGGTCGGCCTTCGACGTGCCGGAGCGCCTCACGCCGATCGGCGTTATCAGCCTCGGCTACCCGGCCGCCGACCGGCGCTCCCCCTCCCTCAAACGCGGGCGGCGCGACCTCGCCGATGTCGTCTCCTACGGATCGTTCGCCTGACGCCGACCGCACCGCCCGCGCTACTTTGTGCGCGCTACCGGGGTACGCGACCCCTCCCAGCACCGACACCACGCACAACGTCCAGGCGCGCCCACCAGGCCCGACTTTGTGCGCGCTACCGGGGTACGCGACCCCTCCCAGCACCGGCACCACGCACAACGTCCAGCCGCGCTTACGCCTCCGGCTTGGGCCTGGACGCCAACTCCGGAGCCATCATCGCGACGATGCGCTCGAGGTCGTCGATCGACGCAAACTCGACCGTGATCTTGCCCTTGCGCCGCCCCAACTCGACCCGCACACGGGTGTCGAAGGCGTCGGACAGCTTGTCCCCGAGCTCGGTTATCGCAGGCGCCGTGATCCGCGGCGAGCTCGCCCGAGGGGTGACGGCCTTCGGCCCATGCCCGTGGGCATGCAGCGAGACCAGCTCCTCGGTGGCGCGGACCGAGAGACCCTCGGCAACGATGCGGGTGGCCAGGTCCTCCTGAACGCTGCTGTCGTCGAGGCCGAGCAGGGCGCGCGCATGGCCCGCGGAGAGCACGCCGGCCGCGACGCGACGCTGCACCGGGACTGGCAGGTTGAGCAGCCGGATCGTGTTGCTGACCTGCGGACGGCTCCGGCCGATGCGCTGGGCCAACTCGTCGTGCGTCGCACCAAACTCTTCGAGCAGCTGCTGGTAGGCGGCGGCCTCCTCCAGCGGATTGAGCTGCGCACGGTGGATGTTCTCCAGCAACGCATCCCGGAGCATGTCGTCGTCGGCGGTCGTGCGGATGATGGCAGGGATCGAGGTCAACCCAGCCAGGGTGGACGCGCGCAGCCGCCGCTCACCCATGACGAGCTCGTAGCCCTCGTCCACCTCGCGCACCACCACCGGCTGCAGCACACCGAACTCGCGCACGGAATGTGTCAGCTCGGCGAGCGCATCCTCGTCGAAGACGGTGCGGGGCTGCTTCGCATTCGGGCGGATCGACTCGATCGGCAGCTCGGCGAACCTTGCGCCGGCGACCGGTAGGAGATCGGTGCCGTCGTCGGTGCTCCCCGACGACGACGCCTCCGACGACACCTCAGCCTGTGCGGTGTCCGTTGTCCCTGCGAGGGCCGCGCCCGCAGCCGCGGCTGGGCCGAAGACGTGGTCGAGTGGAGCTCCGCCAGGAGACCCGGCAGGCGCGGTCGGAATCAGCGCACCGAGCCCGCGACCCAGGCCACCGCGCCGGTTCTTGTTGCCATTCGCCATGTTCACGCACCCACCCCGTCGTTCATCGCATGACCGCGCTGAGCGATCTCGTACGCCGCCTGAAGATAGCCGACCGCGCCCCGCGAGCCGGCGTCATAGGTCATCACCGTCTGGCCGTAACCCGGCGCCTCGGAGACCCGGACGTTGCGCGGGATCACCGGCGCGAGCACGAGTTCTGCGAAATGGGAGCGCACCTCGTCGGCCACCTGATCGGCGAGGCGCGTGCGGCTGTCATACATGGTGAGTAGGACCGTGGTCACGGCAAGCGATGGATTCAAGTGCGACCGCACCAGCTCGACGGTGTTCAGCAGTTGAGCCAGCCCCTCTAGGGCGTAGTACTCGCATTGGATCGGAATCAGCACCTCACGGCCTGCGACGAGCGCATTCAGCGTAAGTAGCCCCAGCGACGGCGGGCAGTCGATGAGCAGATAGTCGGGCGGGTTCTCCGCCGACTCGAGGTAAGCGTTCACGGCTCGCTGCAGGCGGTACTCACGAGCCACCTGTGAGGTGAGTTCGATGTCCGCGCCCGCGAGGTCCAGGGTGGCTGGCACGCAGGTGAGCGTGTCGACGAAGTCAGCCTGCCTCGCAACCTCACTGATCGGCTCTCCACCGAGAAGGACGTCGTAGATCGAGGGCGTGCCGACGGTGTGCTCGATGCCCAGCGCGGTACTGGCGTTGCCCTGCGGATCGAGGTCGATCACCATCACGCGGAGTCCGTGCAGCGCGAGCGCCGCGGCGATGTTGACGGTAGTTGTCGTCTTGCCGACCCCGCCCTTCTGGTTCGCCACAGTCATCACCCGGGTGGCTGGTGGCTTCGGCCACTGCTCCTGCCGGACGTTCATCACGTGAATCGCCTGAGCGGCCTCGCGCGCGATCGGTGTGTCGAAGATGGAGTCACTGTCGGTTGTTTCACGTGAAACGTTGCCCCCATCAAGCTCGTCGCCGGGATCGGTTTCACGTGAAACATCCGAACCATCGATCGGAGTAGACGTCGTTTCACGTGAAACATCGCCCACCGCCGCATCCACGGTGGATGGTGCTTGGCTATCGGAGAACGACTGCTCGCCCACTACTTCCCCTTTACTCGACGCGCTGCCGGCCCGCGCTCGATCACGACAACCGTGACCGGAGGCTCCACAACGCCGACCCCACACTGAACAACGCGGGGATTGATACCGCCGAGCTTGCCGACCGTCTGCCGGTGCTCGACCAACTCCGACTCCGCCTGAGAACCCTTGAGTGCCACAATCTTCCCGCCCAACGAGAGCAACGGAAGGCACCATCCCACCAAACGATCGAGCGGCGCTACCGCCCTGGCGGTGACCCACGACGACTGGCCCACCATGTCGATGACCTGGCGCTCCTCGGCGCGACCGCGGACTACGCGCACCTGCCCGTCCAGTCCGAGCAGGGAGACGGCCTCCGTCAAGAACTGAACCCGACGGGCCAGCGGCTCGACGAGGTCAATCCGGAGATCTGGCCGAGCAATCGCTAGCACGAGGCCGGGCAGGCCGGCGCCCGAACCGACGTCCACCACACGAGCATCCGCCGGGAACAGCTCGGCAGGCGCGGCACAGTTCAGCAGATGCCGGGTCCAGAGCCGCTCTGGCTCCCGAGGCCCGATGAGCCCCCGCTCCACCCCGGCCGTGCGAAGAAACTCCGCATACTGCTCCGCCGCGGCAAGGCACGGTCCGAAGACTGGCGCTGCCGCGGCGGGAACAGGTTCGACGAGTGTCACCCGGACCGATCAGCCGGGAAGGACGACGACCCTGCGATTGGGCTCCTCGCCCTCGGACTCACTGCGCACCCCGTCGATCGCGGTGATCGCGTCGTGTACGACCTTCCGCTCGAAGGGGTTCATCGGCGTGAGGCGGGCCGGGTCGCCGGTCTCGAGCACGCGCGCCGCAGTGTCGTTGGCCAGCGAGGTCAGGTCGTTACGCCGCTCGGCCCGGTGGCCACTGACGTCGAGCATCAGACGGCTCCGGGTGCCGGTCTTCTGGGCAACCGCCAGCCGGGTGAGCTCCTGCAGTGCCTCCAGCGTCTCGCCGCGGGTTCCCACCAGTGAACGGAGCCCCGAGCCGACGATCGCCACGACGGCCCGGCCGTTCTCGACATCGAGGTCGATGTCGCCGTCGTAGTCCACGATGTCGAGCAGCCGCTCGAGGTAGTCAGCCGCGATGTCGCCCTCCTGGATCAGCAGGGAGTTCCGGTCGCCACCCTCGACATCGTCGGAGTCAGCACCGTCCTCGGCCTCCAACTCGTCCGATGCGACGGGCTCATCGGTCGCAGTCTCATCGACCACATCGTCCTGCTGGTCGGTCACGACCTCGGTCTCACTCACGGGCAGGGTCCTCTCACTTCAGGCTGACCGGGTGGTCAGCGACGCTTCTTGGCCTGGCTCGGGCGCTTGCCCGGCGGGCGGTTACCGTTCGGCCGCGCAGGCCGCTGCCCCGGGCGTGGAGCCCCAGAGGCGGGCGGGTTCGGGGTCGACTCCGGCTCGGCGGGGGTCTCCTTCACCAAGCTCGTGCGCGGGCGCGTCTCGCGGGTCGGGCGGGCTCCCGGCTTCGGCGCCAGGGTCTTGCCCAGCTGGCCGGCGGTGCTGTCCGCAGCCACGGTCGGCGGGTGGAACCGGTTGACGTAGAGCTGCTGGCCGAGCGTCCAGGTATTGCTCGTGAACCAATAGAGCAGGACGCCGAGCGGGAAGAAGAGACCAGAGCCCAGGGTGCTGATCGGGATGAAGACGAGCATGAGGCGCTGCACCGTGGCCGCCGTGCCGACCGGCGTGGTGGTGGCCGAACGCCGCACCAAGATCTGGGTACCGAAGGTGGCGCTCGCGCTGATCAGGACCAGGACGACGATGACGAGTCGAGTCGTGCTGACGTCACCGCCCAGCACGTTGTGCAGCTCGTGGGCACCGTCGGTCAGCCGCCCGGCCAGTGGCGCGCCGAAGAGCTTTGACTGTGCTGCACTACAGGTCTGGCTCTTGGTGAACGTATAGAGCGACAGGTGGCCGTTGCTGACCTTGTTGTCGCAGGCGGTCACCGAGTTCGACAGGTGGCGCAAGACGTGGAAGAGACCGATGAAGATCGGGAACTGCACCAGCAGCGGGAGGCATCCGGCCAGCGGGTTGAAGCCCTGTTCCTGTTGCAGCGCCATCATCTGGCGCTGCATCTCCGCCTTGTCGTTCTTGTACTTCTCGCGCAGCGACTGGATCTTCTGCTGCATCACGGACATGTGCGGCTGGTTGTGCACCTGCTTGATGAAGAGACGGAAGAGCAGAACGCGCGCGGTGACGACCAGGAAGACGATCGAGAGGCCCCAGTTGAGGCCGCTGTCGGTGCTCAGGCCGAAGGCGGTGAAGAGCGAGTGCCAGCGCAGCAGTACCCAGGAGACCGCCGTATAGAGAAAATCTAGATGCACGCTCAACTACTCCTAGGCTGCCGGTCGGGGGGACCGGGTAGGGATGGATGCACCGGTGTGGCGGGCACCATGGCGTCCAACGGATTCAGGGACGGGGTCGTGCCCGCCGGCGTGGAAGGGGTGGCAGCGCAGCAGCCGGCGCAGTGCCAGCCACCCACCTCTCATCAACCCGAACCGCTCTATCGACTCGATGGCGTAGGCACTGCACGACGGGTAATACCGGCAGGTGGGCGGCCGGCTCGGGCTGATCGCCATGCGGTAGAACCGCATCGTCGCGAGCACGCCACGGACCGGCCAGGCGCGCCGTACCGGGACGTCGCTCACGCCGAGACCAGCCGGCGCAGCGCGGCATCGAGGTCCGAGCCGAGTACAGCCGAGCTAGCGGTGGCCGCCTCCGGCATCGCCCGCACGACAGTGCCACTGCCAGCCGGCAGCAGCTCGATGCGCTGCGCCAGCAGTGCACGCAGTCGCCGGCTCACCTGATGCCGCACGACGCTGCCCCCCACTCCCTTGCCGACCACGAGCCCGACGACGGCATGGTCAGGGTGTACGTCGCTGCGGTGATGGACGACGAGACAGCCACGGCGCGCACGGTGGCCACCGCGGACGACAGCGGCGAACTCTGAAGCGCGCCGCATGCGATGAGCCTGCGGCAACACGGCGAAATCAGTGAGCGGCGAGGAGACCGACGCTCAGGCCGACAGCTCGGAGCGGCCCTTGGCCCGACGCGCGGCGATAATGCCGCGACCCGCGCGCGTGCGCATGCGCAGCCGGAAGCCGTGCTTCTTCGCGCGGCGGCGGTTGTTCGGCTGGTAGGTGCGCTTGCTCACGGCGGTACTCCATCGACTAGACGATCACTGTCCCGATCGGCGGGCCGGTTGGTGCGGCCGGGAGTCCGAACGGGCCGAACGGGCATGGCAGGAGCCGAATCACAGCGACCGGACTGCCATTTCCCGCAGGACAACAAGTAACGGTACGGATCAGGGCCACCACCGGTCAAACTCGGCCCTCGTCAACCCCGTGTCACTGCGACGAACTCACCAAATTACGACACCCGCAGCTGGGTTACGCGATGACACGCCGGGGCCTATTGTCGTCTTCCGGAGGCGCTGTTAGGTTCGCCCATCGTGCCGCCTTCACGAGGTGGCACGACGGTTCAGTGATCCCCGATTTCTGCGTACACACCTGTGGAGAAGTCTGTGGATTTCGCGCCGGGCTCGAGCTCGTGAGAGGGTCGGTGGAACGAAGAAGTGCCGGTAATCCGCGGTTTGGCCTGATACACACGGGCCGCATGACTGACGAACAGCGGCAGTTCGAAGGAACGTTGTAGTACCGACCAGCTGGAGTGAGCGGGACCCGTGGACGACAAGACCGAGCTCCTCGGGGTATGGGAGCGAGCCCGGGCACGATTCGACGCCGACGAGACCCTCCGACCGCAGCAGAAGGCCTGGCTCAACCTCACCCGCCCGCTGGGCCTGGTCGAGGACACCGCGTTGATCGCCGCGCCGAACGAGTTCGTGCGCGAATACCTCGACAGCAAGCTCCGCCCGTATCTCGCGCTCGTCCTCGGTGAGGAGATCGGCCGCGACGTGCAGATCGCCGTCACCGTGCAGAGCCCCGACGAGGCCAGCACGGACGACGCCGGCGACGACGAGGACGAGGCGGCCGCAGACGTCTTCGCCGAGGAGGAGCCGGGTGACGACTGGCTTGCCCGCAGGCCGGCCCAGGCCAGTGCCGCGGCGCGTCACGCACTCTCCGACCGCGACGCCCGGCTGAACCCGAAGTACACCTTCGACACCTTCGTGATCGGATCGAGCAACCGCTTCACCCACGCCGCCGCCGTCGCCGTCGCGGAGGCGCCGGCCAAGGCCTACAACCCGCTCTTCATCTACGGCGACTCCGGCCTCGGCAAGACCCACCTGCTGCACGCGATCGGGCACTACGCCCAGCGCCTGCTGCCCGGGCTGCGTACCCGCTACGTCTCCAGCGAAGAGTTCACCAACGACTTCATCAACTCGGTGCGCGACGACACGATGCAGGCCTTCCAGACGCGCTACCGCTCCGTGGACCTGCTGCTCATCGACGACATCCAGTTCCTGGAACGCGCTGAGCGGACGCAGGAGGAGTTCTTCCACACCTTCAACACGCTGCACAACGCGAACAAGCAGATCGTCATCAGCTCGGACAAGGCTCCTCGCCAGCTCTCCTCGCTGGAGGATCGCCTGCGCACCCGCTTCGAATGGGGTCTGATCAGCGACGTCCAGGCGCCCGACCTCGAGACCCGCATCGCCATCCTCCGCAAGAAGGCCGCGCAGGAGGGGATGAACCTGCCCCCGGAGGTGCTGGAGTTCATCGCCTCGCGCATCCAGAGCAACATCCGCGAACTCGAGGGCGCGCTGATCCGTGTCACCGCGTTCGCCAGCCTGAACCGGCAGGCCGTCGACATCTCCCTGACCGAGACCGTGCTGAAGGACCTGGTCGGCGAGCTGGACGCGCCGGAGATCACGGCCGCCACGATCATGGCTATCACCGCCGAGTACTTCGCGGTGTCGATCGACGACCTCACCGGCACGTCCCGCAGCCGGGCCCTCGTCAGTGCCCGTCAGATGGCGATGTACCTCTGCCGCGAGCTCACTGACCTCTCCCTGCCCCGCATCGGGGAGAAGTTCGGTGGCCGCGACCACACCACGGTCATGCATGCCGAGCGCAAGATCAAGACGCAGATGGCCGAGAAGCTCACCGTCTACAACCAGATCGCCGAGCTCACCAGCCGCATCAAGCTCCGGTCGCGCACGTGATCAGCCGTCATACACACACTGTGGGCAGTCCTGTGGAGAACGTGGCGGGTCATGTGCATGACACATTGCAGTCATGTCGTGTCCACGGGTTGTCCGCAGCACCCGGCATGATCTGCTCGTGTCCGTCCACAGCCCGCAACCGGCGCTATGCCAGCGTCCACCGAGGGTCCTGGCAGTTGTCCCCAGTTTCCACAGCTGCGAAGAAGACTGACGAAGAACTCTCTATGGCAATGCGTAAAGGCAACGGCGTTCAGAACTGTGGATTACGTGATTCCCGAGCTCTCGGGGACACGACTCGTTTGGAGGCACGATGAAGTTCAGGGTCGAACGCGAGGCACTCGCCGACGCCGTCACCTGGGCGGCCCGGAGTCTGTCGACGCGGCCGACGATGCCCGTGCTCGCCGGCCTGCTGCTGACCGTCAAGGGTGAGCTGCTGTCGATCTCGGGCTTCGACCTCGAGGCCTCCACCGAGGTCGACCTCGTCGTGGCCTCGGGCACCGACGGCCAGGCACTCGTCTCCGGCCGGCTGCTGGCCGACATCACGAAGGCGCTGCCGCCGCACCCGGTCGAGGTGGTCGTCGACGGCTCCCGGCTCACCATCGCCTGCGGTTCGGCCCGCTTCACGCTGCCGACGATGCCGGTGGAGGACTATCCGCGCCTGCCGACGATGCCGACCACTGCCGGCACGGTGCCGAGCGCGGACTTCGCCAACGCCGTCAGCCAGGTGGCGATCGCCGCCGGCCGCGACGACACCCTGCCGATGCTCACCGGGATCCGGGTCGAGATCGAGGGCGAAAAACTCACCCTCGCCGCGACCGATCGCTTCCGTCTCGCTGTCCGTGAACTGACCTGGACCCCGGATGCGCCCGACGTGTCCACCGCCGTCCTGGTACCGGCCCGCACACTGGCCGACGCGGCGAAGACCCTCGGTGGATCCAAGGATGTGACCATCGCCCTGGGCGACGGCCTGCTGGGCCTGCAGTCCGGTGGACGCCGGACCACCGTCCGGCTGCTCGACGTCGAGTTCGTCAAATACCGTTCCCTGCTCCCCAGCGAACACACCACCACT
>JAOPUX010000180.1 GCA_025963285.1 Jatrophihabitans sp. | reverse complement strand
CAGAAGTCCGCTTCGGTCTCCAGGTCGAGCGCCGAGGGTCGGGTTGTGCCGGGCCAGGGGTGAGAGTGGCAGAGCACGAGCGTGCCGGAATCCGCGGCGGCGAGTTTGGTCGCTCGGGCGAGCGTAGTGGGGGCGATGGACAGGTGCAGGGCGCCCTCGTGCAGGAAATCCTCTGGTCCGAGGATCTGCACGCGACGCGTTAGAAGTGCTGGTCGTACCGTTCCCAGTGACCAGCCGCAGAACAGCAGTGCTGCGTGCTCATGGCCGTCGGCGAGCAGGTGGCTAGTGAGCTCGTCCCAATGCGCCTGAGTGATGCGGAGTTCAGCGGACATCGGCGAGCCTGCTTTCGATGAATCGGAGGTAGCTGACGAGGTCGTCGTGGCCGGGTCGCCACCCCTGGACGTGCCAGGAGAACCAGAGCAGCTGCCGGCCTTGCAGCTGCTGCAGTCCGCTGTTGACGGGCATCGCTCCGTTCGCCAGTCGCAAATTGGCGTCTGCGAAGAAGCAGTCCGGCTGTGCGGCGGGATAGCCGGGAGAGAGGACCCAGAGGACAATCGTCGAGGGCATGGACCAGCCAGCAGGCAGCACGACGTCGGGCACCTCGACCATGAGAGTGCCGTCGGCCTGAGGGTGCAGCACTGCGGCTGGCGACCTGCCCGTAAGCCGCGTGAGCTCTTGCTCGGCGACGGGCATCAGCCGAGATTTCCTGCGGGCACGTCGTAGAACCGCATGCCGCTCTTGGGAACGATCGCCTGGTCAGCAGCGATCGGGTCGTCGTCCCCTGGGCCGGGGACCTCGAGGAACATCTGGTTGCCCTCAGGCACGCCCCCGAGATGAGAGATCTCCCGGCCGGTGATCGGGATGTCAGGGATGGCGTGCTTGACGTCGTTGATGAAGATGTTGACCGTCTTGGTGTGACCGGAACGGTCACGCTCCTGCGCAGTGGTGGTCACGGGTGCCTCCGAGTCGATTGGCCCTACACCTGTATCCGCGCCGCTGTGACAGCAGTAGGGGCCGCCAACGGCGCACCGCATTTGGCAGCTCCGTCAGAAGGGCAGCGGCGCCCGTGTCCGCGAGCCGCTCCCGCCTTCGTCCCGAACCTGAACGGGAGGCGCCGGTGCCGACCAGCGACCAGCCGGTTGGCTGAGGCTGCCAGCCCGCTGCAGGCGTTGTGCACCCCGGTGATCGCGTCCAGCCACCTACCCCAGCCCAAGTGCGTGCGCCGCCTTCACCTAGCCCCGGAACATCCGCGTCTGCCGCTGATCTCGCTCCTGCCGAGAAGCGGGTGTCGCGCAACTGCCGAAGGCGGACCGTCAACGACGGGTGAAGCGGACCCCCGACGTCGCCCTCACACCCAAGGGTCGTACGGGATTAGGAATCCTCCGTCGCCGAGACAGACGTCAGTCGCTACTTCTGGCATCAACGCCGGGTTTGGGTGCCTGGCGGTGGCAGAGGTTGTGAGTCTGGCTGTGCCTGGTCTTCCGTGCGTCGGTTTCGTATGCCCAGTTTTCGCAGACGCTTCCTCTCGTACATGGCCGCATCCGCCTGCCTCAGCAGGGCTGCTGAGTCAGGACTTCCAGCGACGCTGAGGGCCGTGCCGATACTCGCCCCGACGCTGAGTGCGACTTCGCCCCACATAATCGGCTGGTCTATCTCCCGCTCCAGGACCCCGACGAGCAATTGCAACAGGTATTCGCTGGTGCCTTCCGCGATGAGAACGAACTCATCGCCGCCGAGACGCGAGGCAGTGTCAACGGGGCGGATACATTGGGTAAGGCGGTGCGCGATCTCCTGAAGAACCGCGTCTCCCGCGTCGTGTCCGTAGGTGTCGTTGATCGCCTTGAAGCCATCGAGGTCGATGAAGATCAGCCCGGAAGACGATCCGGTGCGCTTGTCACGGGCAAGCACTCCACGGAGTCGCTCATCCAGCAGCACCCGGTTCGCAACTCCGGTGAGGGGATCGCGCACAGCACGCTCGGCCAGGGTTGCCGTCAGATCGCGAAGGCCCTGCTCAGCCTGACGCCGCGTGCTGTTGTCTTGAGCGGTCAGGACGTACCACCGCTGAGCGGTTCCTAGGCCGTCCACCCTCCGCACGGTGTGGGCGATCCAGCGGTCACCTCGCTGGTGCTCCTCTGTATAGAGGGTCGTGTCGTCGGTAAGGTCGACCGGACCGACCACCACTCTCAGTGACTGCCCGACAAGACTGCCCAGCGGGACGTTGAGGATGATCGAGTAGGCGTCGTTCGTGTACACGAAGCGTCCCGACGCATCGGCAAGCGCAAGGCCAACAGCTGCGCTGGCCACCAGCATGGGCCAAAGCTCGGTCGGCACTTCATTGGGGGCATCGACGCCTGAGATCACTTGATGTTCACGCGAACAGAGGTACCACATGGGTTGCGGGCAGTGAACCGGCCGGCGTGTCCGCAAACTCCGTCTCCTGGAGGCTGCGGGGTTATGTCAGGGAGAACGTCGAGGCGGTACCCGGTCGAGCTGCGTGAGCGGGCGGTCCGGATGGTCACCGAGGTCGGGGTGATCATGATTCGGAGTGGGCTGCGACTAGCCAGGTCGCGCAGCTGCTCGGGGTCAGCGCGCCCGAGACGGTGCGCTAGTGGTGCCAGCAGGCTGAGGTCGACGCCGGCTCACGGGCCGCCCTCACGAGGGAGGACTCGGGCCGAGCTGAAGCGCCTGAAGCGGGAGAACGCCGAGCTCAGCCGCGCGAACGGGGCCGCCGAAATACTCCCGGCCGGTGGTGAGCTCGTTCGCGCCGTTCGAGCCGGTAAGGAGGACGAAGGGCCCTGTCGAGCCCACTGTCGACGTCCGCTTCTGCCGCCGTGTGCCCTGTGCCGCCCCCAGGCCACGGTCGCTCGCGGCGAGGCGGAGAACGGCACCTAGCGACGCAAGCGCCGCCTTCTGAAGTCATGCTCCTATGAGTTCGCAACACCTCAACGTGGACTCTGCCGGCCACCGCGATTACCCAGGCCTAGTGAGAGGTGGGTGATGTCGGCGCATGCTGGCACGCTGCAGCTGTGGTGTTGCAGCGCGGCCGTCCCGGATGCGATCTGGTGAGGAAGTTGCGTGACGGTGGAACGGATCGGCACGCTCTTGCCGTAGCAAGGGCATGAGCATCGTGACCAGCACCCCCGCCCAGCCCACTGAGGAACCAGCTGAGCCGGCCGCGCCCACCCTCCCGGCCACCAAGCAAGACGTCGCCGGGGACGACGACGCCGACGGCGTTCCCTTCACCGCTGCGGAACTCGAGCACTTCGAGCGTGAGAACACGTTCGTGAGCGAGGAGCACGCCGGGCCGGAGATGTTCCCGCGCTTGTTCAACATCTCGGCCGGGATGATGTACCGGGCCGTGATCCGCGCCGAGGTCCCCACCCGGCCCGAGTTCGTCACCGTCCCGATGACCCCGGCCCGTCTGGGCAATGAAGACAGCACCAGCGAGTGGCTGGCGCTGCACCAGTGGAACTGGCTGTGGGAGTCCGCGCAGTTCCGCCGCCGACACTTCGACGAGGACGAGCTCCCGTCGTACATGGCGAAGATCGCCGACAAGGGCGACCTCAACGTCGTGTTCGTCCCGCGGACCGCCTCGAGGTACGAGGAGTACGCGCCGCTGTATCACCTGATCCCGCGCCGGACGCTCGAGAGATTTGGCCTGCCGCTGCTGCGCGGCGCGCAGTACCCGTACTCGCCCGCGTCGCTCGTCTCCGAGCGGTTCCTACCGGAGGACTTCGCCCCGCGTCTCGAGCGGGCCTGGGCGCACACCGTGTGGAAGCACCTGATGCCCGCGTCGGGGCTCAGATCGTTCGCGCCCGACGAGCCCATCCGGCTCCTCGCGCACAACCTCGACTACTGGGTCCCGCCGGTCGTCCAGGTCATCGAAGACACCCTCCGGGGCTTTCCGCTCGGCGGCGAGCACATCGAGCCCGTCCCCGCGCGGCTCATTGACGAGACCGGCCTCGAAGGCGCCGTCACCGGCAGCCCGCGCAAGGGCGGTGAGATCTGGCAGGGCGAGGAGCAAGCCGCGTGGGCTCTCGAGGACATCATCGACGTCGCCGACGAGCACGGCCAGCTCCGCGGCATCCTCGACGCCGTCCGGTCCAACCGCGTCGCCGACGACTTCAGCTCGCACTGGTCGTACGCCAAGGAGGACTTCGAGCGCAAGCTCCACTCCAAGCGCAGCAAGGTCAAGGTCACGTTCGTCGAGCTCACCGACACCATTCCCGTCCAGGGACCCGAGACCCAGGTCGTCGGGTCGCTGGTGACCGGCGACTTCATGGCGCTTCTCGACCCGCGCGACCGGCAGGTCGTCGTGCTGCTTCGAAGCGGCATGACGTCGCTGACCGACATCGCCGCCGAACTCGGGTATGCCAACCACGGCGCCGTGTCCAAGCGCCTGGCGCGGATCCGCTCCCAGGCGAAGGCATTCTTCGACGACCTGGACTAGCTCCGCTGCTCCGGCAGCTCCGGAACGGCGGCAGGCACGGGCGCCTCAGCCGTCGTCCCGGCCGCGCCACTGCCCGCAGCTGGGGCGTGGGGCTCGAGCTCGAGCATTACGCCCGCAATCTCTCCGAGGCCGGCATGACCCAGGGCGCCATCACCGAGCCCTCAACGAGCTCGGCCACCGCACCAAGCGCGGTCGGCCCTGGACCCAGGTTCAGATCTCCCGCCTCCTCGCTGGCCGTCACCGCCTCCCCTGCGACCCGCAGGAGGGCGAGCAGGCCGCGTAGCCGGGGTCTCCCGACGAAGCGCCGGATCGCTGCGCACAGCGGCGCTCCGGGCCCTCGCGCGTGCACCC
>JAOPUX010000174.1 GCA_025963285.1 Jatrophihabitans sp. | reverse complement strand
CGGTTCTCGTCGGCGTCGGAGTACATCCGCTCGACCGTGTGCTGGATCATCGCCGCCACCGTGGCGTCGGCGTCGCCGCCGTGTTCGGCCAGGTCGTCTGCGTGGATCGGCAGGCCGGTGAGGATGTACTTGGCGAAGATGTCGCCGGCGGCCTCGGCGTCGGGACGCTCGATCTTGATCTTCACGTCGAGACGGCCCGGGCGCAGGATCGCCGGGTCGATCATGTCCTCACGGTTGGAGGCGCCGATCACGATGACGTTCTCGAGGCTCTCGACGCCGTCGATCTCCGACAGCAGCTGGGGCACGATCGTGTTCTCGACGTCGGAGGAGACCCCCGAGCCGCGCGTCCGGAAGATCGAGTCCATCTCGTCGAAGAAGACGATCACCGGCGTGCCGTCCGAGGCCTTTTCACGAGCGCGCTGGAAGACGAGGCGGATGTGCCGCTCCGTCTCGCCCACGTACTTGTTGAGCAGCTCCGGACCCTTGATGTTCAGGAAGAACGCGGTGGCCTTCTCGTCGCCACCGTGCACCTTCTGCACCTGCTTGGCCAGCGAGTTCGCGACGGCCTTGGCGATGAGCGTCTTGCCGCAGCCGGGAGGGCCGTAGAGCAGGATGCCCTTCGGCGGCCGCAGCTGGTGCTCGCGGAAGAGGTCGGCGTGCAGGAACGGCAGCTCCACGGCGTCGCGGATGGCTTCGATCTGCTTCGTGAGACCACCGATGTCGGTGTAGTCGATATCCGGAACCTCTTCGAGGATCAGCTCCTCGACCTCGCTCTTGGGCACCCGCTCATAGGCGTAGGACGAGCGGGACTCCAGCAGCAGCGAGTCACCGGCCCGCAGCGGCTTCTCCCGCAGGATGTCGGCGAGGAAGACGACCCGCTCCTCGTCGGAGTGGCTGATGACCAGGGCGCGGTCGCCGCCGTCGAGGATCTCCTTGAGCATCACCACCTCACCGGTGCGCTCGAAGCCGCGCGCCGCCACCACGTTCATGGCCTCGTTGAGCATGACCTCCTGGCCGTGCAGGAGATCGGCCACCGGCACCTCGGGCGAGACCGCCACGCGCAGCTTGCGGCCGGAGGTGAAGATGTCGACGGTGCTGTCCTCGAACGCCTCGAGGAAGACCCCGTAGCCGCTCGGCGGCTGGGCCAGGCGATCGATCTCCTCCTTGAGGGAGATCATCTGCTCCTTGGCCTCCCGCAGGGTCTGGGCGAGGCGCTCGTTGCGGTCGTTCAGCCCGGCAATACGGGCCTGGGACTCGGCGAGACGGTCCTCGATGGCACGCATGTGACGCGGTGAATCAGCCACCTTCGAGCGGAGGAGTTCGACCTCCTGCTCGAGGAAGGCCATGCGCCGGCGCGTGTCAGGGTCATCGGCGTGCTGATCGCGGGGCTCGGAAGCCATGCGGCCACCTCCAAAGTCGTGGAGTGTTCGCGAAAACTCACCCTACACAGACCGGGCCCGAAGAGCAGGGAACTATCGTGGGTGAGGTATTCGACAACATCTCAAATTGCCAGATCGAGACCTAGGGGTAATCCGAGCGTGACCGACTCGCTTCGCGTATGGATCGACCAAGAGCTGTGTACCGGGGACGGGCTCTGCGTCCAGTACGCCCCGGAGGTCTTCGAGTTCGACATCGACGGCCTGGCCTACGTCAAGAACAGCCAGGCCGGCGATCTGCTCGCCGCGCCCGGCTCGCGGGCCGAGGTCCCCGACGCGCTGCGCCTCGACGTAATCAACTCCGCCAAGGAGTGCCCCGGCGACTGCATCCACGTCGTCCGGGCCGCAGACGACGTCGAGGTGGCCGGGCCCGACGCCTGACGTCAGGTCGCGGCCGACTTCGACGGCCGCCGTTGCCGCGGCGGCGCCGTGACCCCGGGCGCCAGCTTGCGCGCGCTGACAAGGAACGCGGTGTGGCCGATCATCCGGTGCTCGGGACGGACGGCCAGGCCGACCACGTGCCACGCCCGCATGAACGTCTCCCAGGCGTAGGGCTCGGTGAAGCCGGTGTGCTCTCGGATCGCCTCCACCAGCCGCGACACCTGGGTCGTGGTGGCGACGTAGCCGATGAACACCCCGCCCGGGTTGAGAGCGGCGGCCATCGCGGGCAGCGGCTCCCAGGGGCTGAGCATGTCCAGGATGATCCGGTCGACGTTCTCGATCGCCTGGTGCTCGGCGGCGTCGGCCAGCCGGAGGTCCCAGTTGGGCGGCACCGCTCCGAAGAACTGCGTGACGTTGCGGACGGCCACCTCAGCGTGGTCCTCGCGGTTCTCGTAGGAGATCACCCGTCCGGTGGGGCCGACCGCCCGCAGCAGGGCACAGGTCAGCGAGCCCGACCCCGCACCCGCCTCGAGCACCGTCGCCCCGGGGTAGATGTCGCCCATCGTGATGATCTGTGCAGCGTCCTTCGGGTAGATCACCGCAGCGCCGCGGGGCATGGAGAGCACGAAGTCGACGAGCAGCGGGCGCAGCGCCAGGTAGAGCGTGCCGGCCGTCGAGGGCACCACGCTGCCCTCCGGGGCGCCGATCAGCGCGTCGTGCTCGATCGCTCCGCGGTGCGTGTGGAACTGCTTGCCCGGTTCCAGGGTGACGGTGTGCAGGCGTCCCTTGGGGTCGCTGAGCTGCACCCGCTCCCCTGCCTGGAACGGTCCGGAGCCGGGTGCGGTCATACGTTCCCGCTCGCTAACCAGATGTCGCTCATGCAGCGCCCTTCAAAGTGGTGGCGAGGTCGGTGATCGCGAGGATCCCGGCGGGTGACCCGTCCGGATTCACCACGAGGTACTCCGAGGCCGGGGTGGCCCGGATCGCGTCGATCAACGCCTCGCCCGTCAGCCCGATCGGAATGAGCAGGCCTGGTTCGAGTGCTCGGGCGACGGTAGCGAGTGGGGTCCAGGCCCTGCGCTCGGGTGGCACGTCACCGATGAGGGACTCCGTCACGATGGCCGTCGGGCGGTCGCTGCTGTCGACCAGCACCAGTCCGCGTGCCGATCCGGCCCACACCCGCGTCAGCGCTTCGGCCACCGAGATGTCGCCGGGCACCATGAGCCCGGGCCGGAGCAGGGACGGCAGGGCGACGGAGGGAACGCGGTCGAGAACCTCGGCAGAGCGCAGGGCGGCCGTGGCGCCTAACCAGAGGTACGCGGCCATGAAGACGAAGACGAAGCCGACGATGAACCCGTTCTGACCCCCGCTGAGGTAGATGCCAAGTGCGGCCATCGCCACTGCCAGGGCGCGGCCGGCCCAGGCGCCAATTCGGGTGCCGACCAGCCGGGAGTGGGCGACACCCCAGATTCCGGCCCGGAGCATCCGGCCGCCATCGAGCGGCAGCCCCGGCAGCAAGTTGAAGACCAGCACGCTGAGGTTGCCCCAGAAGAGCAGCGTGGCGAGCACGCCGGGAAGGGTGTGCGTTCCGAGCGCGTGCTCGCCCCACGCAGCCAGACCGGTGAGCAGGCCGGAGACGGCAGGTCCCGCGGCGGCCACGAGGAGCTCGTCGCGTGCCTGCTCGGGCTCGCGCTCGATCTCCGAGATCCCGCCGAGCAGGAAGATGACCACCCGCTTCACGGGGCTCCCGAGCGCCAGGCTCACGGCGGTGTGGCCGAGCTCGTGGGCGAGCACGCAGAGCGCGAACAGGACGGTGAAGGCGAAGGCCGTGAGGTAGGCGGTGCTCCAGCTGATGTCGGCCACGCTGCGATGAATGGGCGGCCCGTAGACACGTGTGAGAATTGCCGCAATGAGCAGCCACGACGGGGCGAAGTAGAGCGGAACCCCGAAGAACCTACCGAGGAAGAGCAGTCGCGGACGCCTACGCACAGCAGGATTGCGGTCCACAGGGCGATGCTACGGGCCAAGCAGAATAGAAACGGATACCTTACGAAGATGGTCGACGGGGAGCAGCTGCGCGCCCGTCTTGAGGCGCAGGTGTCCGAGCGCCGTCAGGACGAGCAGCACGATGCCGCCCCGGAGGCGCCCGTCGCTCCAGATCCCCGTCGTCCGTGGAGCTCGTCGGCAGAGCCCGCTCCGGCGCCCCCCGGCCCGCGTCGAGTACTGAACCCGAGTCGGCCATGGCTCAACCGGTCACCCGCTCCCGACCCGGAGACGGCAGCCCCTCCGGCTGTCGAACCCGAGCCGGCAGAGCCTGCCAGGGAGGCCGCCCCGCCGGCCCGTCGACCGATGCCGTCGAACCAGGGCGTCGTGCTCCAGGCAATCGCCGACGAGATCAACAACGGTGGCCCGTTCGCCTTCGACGACGTCGCCTCACCCGCTGCTCGACTCCGTCGGGTGCTCCGACGTGGCCAGACACAGGCGCCCGAGCCCGTACAGCCCGTTGAATCCGTGCCGCCACCCGTCGCTCAGCAGGCTCCGGTCTCCGAGGCTCCGGCCTTCGAGGACCAGGTCCCCGATGCTCCGGTCTATGAGGCGTTTCAGGGCGAAGCGGCGCCGGTCTACGAACCGGCAGTCGAGGAGCTGGAGCCGGTCGCCGAGCAGCCGGTGGCAGCAGAACCCGTCTACGGCGTGCCAGCGCATGCCGTCCAGGCGGAAGCCCCAGAGCCCATCGGCAGCGAGTGGTCCGAGCCCGTCTACGCCGAGCGACACGGCGCCCCAGCGGCAGAATCGCCCTGGAGTGAGACCCCCTCAATTTATTCTCAGGAAACCTCCTCTGGCGCGGCAGGCCAGATTTTCCCGGTTGGCTCCGATACGGTCGTCACTTCCAGTGCGGTTGTATCTGACCCAACTATGGATCAGCTATCAGGACCGGACGGGCACCAGGTCGACTCGGCGCTCTCCATAAGCTCCGACGTCGCCCCGCCTGCTCCGCAGCTGGCGACGGAGGAACTACGAGTGGACGAGCCGCAGCGCCGACGGATCTTCCGTCGCCATGCCGATGAGCCAACCCCTGCGGCGGACGCTGTTGTCACGCCGCCAGAGACGCCGGCCGAGCCGGACGCTGCCCCCGCACAGCCCTCGACTAAACAGCCGGTCCCGCCTACCCCAGACACGACCCACGAACCGTCGGCGCCCGTGGCACCCCTGCCGCAGCTCAGCGATGCCCTGCGTCTGTCCGACCGGTTGGCGGAGGTGGAGCGGCGTGCCGAGCAACTTGCCGAGCGGCTCGCCCAGTCGACGCGCGATGCCGAACTGCGATTCTCGAACCTGCTGAGCGGCACCGCCGAGCCGCTGGCACCGTTCGCCCCGGCCGAGACCGGCGCCGCCCCAGAGCAGGTCGCCCCGCCTTCGGCCACCGCTGATGAGAGCCTTCCGCCGGCCCGTTCCTGGGACGCGCCTGTCCAATCACACAGTGATACGCCACCGCAGCGCTGGGACGTCCCTCCCAGCGGCGCAGGACCTGCCCCAGCGGCAGAGGGAGTCCCTGAACCCGACTCCCCCGAAAACTTGGTCGGTATCGATACGTCGATCGCCCGGATACCGACCGAGCAGGAAGTCGAGGCGATCGACACACCCGCAGTCGACGTCGTCGACCCTGCACCCAACGAGGACGCCGAGACCGCTGACCCGGAGCCGGTCGCGGAGGTCGAGGCGCCGGCCTACGAGCCCTTCCAGCCGTTCGTGCCGCTTGCGCCCAGCCAGCTGGCTGCCGCCCACTCGTTGAGCGAACCGACGGTTGCTGATGATCCGGTCGAGCCGGAGCCGGCGGCAGCGGGCTCCGAAGAGTCGGCCGATGCGGGCGAAGTTGAGCCGGAGCCTTGGGTCGAAACGGCAGAAGAGGCCGAGCCCGCGAGCGAGCCAGGTGGCGACGAAGCGGCGCCGCCGGCCGACGAGGACGTGGCAGGGCCCGTCGAGGTCTCGGACGAGCCCGCAGTTGCCGGCGAGATTGATCCGGAGCCTGCCGCGGCCGTTCCCGAGCCGGAGCCCGTGGCTGAGGTGTCGGAAGAATCCGACGAACCGATCGAGGAGCCCGAATCAAACACGGAGCCCGAGCCCGAGCCCGAGACGGCGCCCGAGACGGCGCCCACCTCGAAGACGACCTCACCACGCACGTCGTGGCCGTCCGCGGACACCACGAAGTACTCCATCGTGTAGGTCCCGTCAGCCCCTGCACCGAGCGTCTGGCGCACC
>JAOPUX010000172.1 GCA_025963285.1 Jatrophihabitans sp. | reverse complement strand
GAGGTTGGCGAGCTCCGCGGTGGGGGCCGCCGACCCCCACGGCCAGGTGCGCCGACGCCCCGCTGCCGGGTCCCAGGCGCAGGCCTTCTCCCACTCCTGCTCGGTGGGCAGCCGGGCACCGGACCAGGCGGCGAACGCCTCGGCCTCGAAGAAGCAGACGTGCTGCACCGCCTCGGCCGGCGGCACCTCCTCGACGATGCCGAATCGGCGGCGGGTGGCGCCGGCGCCCTCGACAGTCCAGAACAGCGGCGCGACGAGCCCCGCCTCGACCCGGTGCTGCCAGCCGCGCGCAGACCACCAGCGTGGCTCGTCGTAGCCGCCGTCGGCGATGAACTCCAGCCACTGGGCGTTGCTGACCGGCACGCGGCCGATCCGGAAGGCCGGGAGGTCGATCACGTGGGCTGGGCGCTCGTTGTCCAGGGAGGTCGGCTCGTCGGCCGCGTCGACCCCGAGGACGAACTCACCGGCCGGCACCAGCACCGAGTCGCCGATCGCCCGCCCGGACGGCAGCGGGTCGCCGACGCCGAGCAGGGGCACGCCCCGGCGCAGCTGATGGGTGGCGAGCATCGTCTCGACGTGCTGCTGCTCGTGCTGCTCGACCATGCGCACGGTGAAGTCCCCCTCGGCGGCGGCCAGGCGCTCGACGCTCCGGTCGCGGACGTCGGCGAGGAACCTGCGGGCGCGCGGGGCGTCGAGCAGCGGCAGGTCGACGCGCTCGGCCCGGCCGAACTGGAACGCGTCGTAGAGGCGGTCGACCTCGGGCGGCAGCACACCGGGGCGCGCCGCCTCACCGTCGCGCAGCAGCCAGAGGTCCTCCTGCTGGCCGATGTGCGCGAGGTCCCACACCAGCGGGCTCATCAGCGGACTGTGCTGGGCGGTGAGCTCAGCCTCGTCGAAATCGGTGAGGGCGAGGGTTCGGGCGCGCGCCGACTCGAGGCCACGCACCGCTGTTTCATGCATCGGCCACCTCCCGCAGGGCGTAGAGCGGGCCTCGCCGTCCGGCGGTCTCGCGGAGCTCGTCACCGGGCGTGCGGCCCCGGGCCACCAGCTCGGCGTAGGCCTCGACCTCGGGGCGTAGCGCCGGCAGGCAGCGGCGGGCGGCGATGTCGAGGCAGCTGACGGCCGCCCGGTGCAGCGCGGCGTCATGCAGACCGTCGCGCGCGGCCACCCGCCAGGCGTCCTCCAGCCCGGCGCAGACCTCCGCGGCACGGTCGGCCGCGACGTCGTCGTCGATCAGGGTGGTGACGATCGTGGCCAGCGCCGGCCACCACTGCGCCGGCACGGCGTCGAGGTAGCGGATCTCGAGGTAGCCACGGAGCCGCACGGGCGGGAAGAGCGTGGAGAGGTGGTAGTCGAGGTCGGCGCGGGTGGGCGCTCTGGCGACCCCGGCCGCACCGCTGACCCAGTCGGCGAAGGAGAGCCGGCGGGTCACCGCCTCGGCTCCGTCGTCTCGCTGCCGCACCAGCATCACCGGCGCGGCCAGCGCGTAGCTCGCCCAGGACTGCCCCGGGTCGCCCGCCGCGATCGGCCCGCTGCGCGCCGGATCGAGGCCGTCCCAGACCTGCTGGCGCATCGACCGCCAGCCCGACGACTCGCCAGCCAGCAGCGGTGAGCAGGCCGAGAGGGCCACGAGCACCGGGCCGAGCCGGTGGATGTGGGCCACCCGGTCGGCCCAGCCAGAGGCGGGACCGGCATTGAGGTTCACCTGCAGCGAGGCGGTGGACGACATCATCTGCCGGCCGGGGACGCCGCAGCCCAACGCATCGAAGTGCTGCTCCATGGCGGCGTACCGGCTGACCGGGGTCACCCGGCGCAGGGGGCGGGCGAGGTCCGTGCCGATCGGGGCGAGCCCGAAGCCGGAGGCGCGCAGCGAGGTGGCCAGCGCTCGCTCGTCGGCCTGCAGGGCGGCGATGGCCGCGCCGATGTCGGCCTGCGGCAGCGCGGAGAGCTCCAGCTGGCTGCCCGGCTCGCTGGTGATGGCACTGCCGTAGGGCAGGGGTGGCACGTCGGCCACCAGCCGGCCGAGTTCGCCCCAGCCGGCCACCCGCGCAGGATCGGTGAGATCGACGAGGTGGTACTCCAGCTCCAGCCCCACCGCCCCGACGTCTGACGGGGTGAGGGCCGCGGCTACAGCATGGTCGTGGGCGGCATCGAGGTCGAGCTGGTCGCCGTCGGCCGCAATGGGATCACTGTCGATACTCTGAGCGCTCATACGCCCCCTCCAGGTCCGGACCAGCCGTGCGAGCACGGCTGCGGGTCGGTGCGGGGGCGGCCACGCGCGACCGTCCTCACGTCGATCCTTACCTGCGAATGACACCTTCGCAACCACCGGTAAGGGTTTCGCAACCTTCTTAGCTCAGAGGTCTGACAACGCCGCCCGGACGGCGTCGAGAGCGGCGTCGGAGCAGTCGGTGTGGGGGCTGAGCCGCAGGGTCGGCGCGGTCATCTCCGCTGGGGCCCGCGGCGGGTAGGAGGCGGTGGTGAGGATGCGGCGCTCGGCCAGCAGGCGGGCCCGGACCTCGCCGACCTCCTGCCCGGCCGTGGGGCGCAGCGCGGTGATCGCGGTGCCGGCGCCGTCGACGAGCGCCCAGCCGGGCAGGTCGGCGAGGGCCTCGCGGGTACGGCGCCCGACGTCGGCCAGCTGCTGCCAGACCTGCTCGGGGCCGGCGGCGAGGTACTCCGCGACCGCGTTGGCCAGCCCGATCCGGCCGGCCACGTGGGCGTCGTCGGACTGCAGCCCCAGCACCGTCGGCTCGCCCGGATCGGCGAGCACGTGATGGCGGACGTGCAGCGTGGGCCACCACGGCTCGGCCACGGCGAGCAGTCCCACGCCCCGCGGCCCGCGCAGCCACTTGCGACTGGTGCCGTAGACGACGTCGGCTCCGTGGGCCACGTCGACGTGCCCCAGCGACTGCGCCGCATCGACCCAGAGCGGCACGCCGGCACCCTGGCAGAGGGCGGCGGCCGCCGCGATCGGCTGCAGCAGCCCCCGGTGGGCGGCGATCTGGGTGAGGTGCACAGCCGACGGTGGGGAGGTCGCGAGGAGCCGGGCCAGCCCGTCGAGGTCGAGTATCCCCGCGTCGTCGGCGCCGAGCCGCACGAGCCGCACACCCCGGTCAGCGAGGATCGAGAGGTTGGTGCCCCACTCGCTGGGCAGCACCGCCACCTCGGAGACCGGCCAGGCGTCCAGCAGGGCCTTGAGCGCCGCCGTCGCACTCTCCACCAAGGCAACGCCGTCGGCGGGCGTCCCGACGAGGCCGGCGAGGTCGGCCCGCAGCCGCGCGAGCCGCGGACGAGCCTCGGCCTCAGCCACGTAGACGCCGGACTCGGCCTCCTGCTCGACGTAGGCGGCCATCGCGGCGCGGGTGGCCGCCGAGGTCCGGGCGCCGGCTGCGCTGTCGAGGTGAAGCACGCTGTCGGGGTGAAGCACGCTGTCGGGGTGAAGCACGCTGTCGAGCCTGGCACATCCGCACCGGCTGCACCGCGGCCCATCCGCACCGGGTCTCGGCAGTGCCGTCGGACCGGACTGCCGGGGCATGGTCCGGGCCGGATGGAGCGCTTCGTGAGCGGCGCCCGTGACTTTGTGCGTGGTGTGGGCACAAATCGGGGCGCGCAGCGCGGCCAGCACGCACAAAGTCGGGCCGGCGACCCCGCCTACGCGCACAAACCAGTCCTCGGACGTCAGCCGGTGTCGGCGGGCGGGACGTCCCAGCCGGGCACCTGGTACGGGCTGTAGATCCTTAGGTCGCCGGGGTACGGCTTGGACCAGCCGGTGGCCTGGTACCAGTCCAGCCGGTTGAGCTGTGCGGAGTTGGCCTGGTCCTCGTTGGCCTTCGCGCCACCGAACTGCTGATGGGCGCTCCACGTCTGCCAGAGCTTTTGGGTCGGCGCGTAGAGCGGTGGCAGCGACGCGTCCACACCGAGCGTCAGCGGGATCTTGTTCGGGATCGCGGTGAAGGCCGTGAGGTTCGGCGTGTCGGTGAAGGCGTCGTACATCGGCACCGCGGCCCGGTCCTCCTGGTTCATCGGGGCGATGCCGAGGATCTGCTCGATCGTCTTGATCACGTTGAGCTGCGAGTAGTAGGTGCCGTCGATGACGCCGCGGCGGGCATAGGGGCTGGCGATCAGCACCGGTGCCCGGTGGCCGTCGACGTGGTCGACACCGAACTGCGAGTCGTCCTCCACCACGAACACCGCTGAGCTGGCCCAGAACTTGCTGTGCGAGATGGTGTCGATCACCCGGCCGACCGCAAGGTCGTTGTCGGCCACCGCGGCGGTGGGGTACGGCGTCTTCCCGGTGGTGCCGGCGGTGTGGTCACCGGGCAGCCAGATCAGGTTGAGGTTCGCGAGCTTGCCCGACTTCTCCGAGGCCTGGAAGTCCTTGAGCCAGATGTCGGTGCGGTACTGGTCGGGGATGTCGAAGTCGAAGCGCGGGTACTCCGGATCGGTGATCGCATTCAGCGACGGGATGTCGGAGTAGGTGCGGTACTTGTCCAGCGGCACCGGCAGCGGGCCCTTGGCCTTGCCCTCGAGGATCTGCGAGTCCTGGTACCAGTCCGACCAGGACGGGCGGTTCACGTCTTGCTCGGCGGTGAAGAAGTTGTTGTACTCGCCGAAGTCGCGCACCGTGTTGCCGGCGGCCTCGGCGGCGTTCCAGAGGAACCCGTCGCGCTGGTAGGCCAGCGCGTCACCACCCTGCGCCGGGTAGCTGCGATAGAAGGCCCCGAACTCCTTCTCGATGTAGTCGTTGGCGTCGGCCTGCATCAGCCAGTTGTGCCCGTCGGCCGAGAGGGTGCCCTCGTCGTAGTAGTTGTCGAAGAGGCCGAACTGGTCGGCGAGCGCATGCTCGTTTGGTGTGACCTTGGCGCCGAACTCGGCCAGTGCCGGGTCGCTGTCGCCCTTGCCGATGTCGCCGAGCACCTGGTCGTAGGTGCGGTTCTCCTTCACGATCAGGAAGACGTGCTTGATCGTGGAGGGGGCGCCGAGCGCGGTGGGGATGGCCTGGGCGGGCATGGCCGCGGCCTGGGCTGCGGAGACGGGGGCCGCGGCGAGCAGCTTGTCCCAGCCGTTGTCGACGAAGACGGTGTGCGTGAGCTTGGCCAGTTCAGCCTGCGTCGGCTCGGCGAAGGTGGTCAGCGTGCCGGTGTCGCTGTAGGTGTTCAGCCCGCTCACCGCGGTGGTCCCTGGCCCGGTGTTCGTGATCGCCTTCGCCACCCCCCGCGCGCCGACGCCCTTGTCGTTGGTGACGATGAGTCGATGGGTCAGCGGGTCGTCCTGCACGTTCACCGGGTACCAGTCCGTGGGGATCAGCCCTTGGTAGCTCACTGGCGTCGACGGGGCGCCGCCGTAGTGGTAGACGGCGATGGCGTTGTCGCGGCCGATGCTCACCAGGATGGTGGCGTCGGCGAGCATGGTGATCGCGTTCGGGTAGCTGCCCACCGTGGAGCCCGGCAGCGGGTTGACGTTGATCGTCTGCACGACGCGGCGCAGGCCGGTGTCGATCACCGAGATCGAGTCGTCGTTGGAGTTGGCGACGAAGAGGGCGTTGCCATGCACGTAGAGCGCGGTGGGTTCGAGGCCGACCCGCAGCGAGTCCACCGACCAGGTCGTGGGGTTCACCACCGACACCGTGCCGTTGTTCACCGCGCCGGTGGACCTATCGGCCACCACCGCCGTGCGCGAGGTGAGGTTGGTGAAGTCCTTCGCCGTGGCGGTGCGGCCGCCCTCGTCCGACACGAAGAGGCGTCCGTTGGCCAGCGCCACCTGCCGAGGTGCCACCCCTACCTTGACCTTGCGCAGGATCTTGTCCGTGCTGGTGTCGATGACCGCGAGCGCGTTGGCGTTGTTCAGGGCGAGGTAGAGCAGCTTGCCGTCCGGGCTGAAGACGCCGCCTGAAGGCAGGTCTGCCCGCGGGCCCGTCATCGTCTTGATCACCTTGGGCTTGGCCGCGACGGTGCCGTTGGCGAGCACGCTGTAGCGCAGTACGTCGAGGGTCTGGCTCACCCAGAGTGACCTGCCGTCCGGGGAGTAGAGCGGCCCGTCGGCGGCCACCGTGCCGTCGCCCATCCGGTCGGAGTCGCTGATCCGCGAGCCGGCGGCCGTCGTCTTGTCGTCGGCGGGGTTGTAGCCCAGCTGCTGGATCAGCCTGCCGGTACGCACGTCGAAGACGGAGAGGTAGCCGATGCCCTGCTCGTAGGTGAGCGCGGCGAGGTTGCGCCCGGTGGGGTTGAGCGTGCTCGACAGCAGCCGGCCGTCGTCGATCTTGATGCGCTGGCCGAGCGGGGAGATCGTCTGGTTGGTGGGCAGCACGATGCCGGTGGCCACGGTGGTGCCCACCGCGTCCGGCGGGTCGATCGACACCGCTACGGCCACCCCCGTCATCAGGACGGCGCCCACCACGGCGACCGCACCGAAGACCACACCCCGGCGTCGCGGTATCCGGAGCATCAGCCGACCGGGAAGCAGCCGTCGAACTCGAACAGGGGATTCGTGACCGTCTCGCCCGAGCTGCCGACCTGCTGCTGGCCGACGATCTGGGACGGGCCGTCCGCGGTGTAGCAGCCGTCGGGCTGCACGCTCACGTCGTAAGTGATCGGCTGGATGTGGCCGTCGGCGAAGGGGAAGTTCAGCACACAGGCCCAGTCGTCGCCCGACCCGGAGCTCGGGTGAGCCTTGTTGTTGCGGGCACACGCCGCGGTGCCGTCGGGCTTGGGCCCGACCGTGTTGCCGAGCTGGTGCTGCTGGACGCCGTAGAGCCGGGCGAAGGCCGGCCCCACCGAGGTGTCCAGACGTGTGGCGGTCACCGAGCTGGCCGAGCAGCCGGAGAGCAGGGCGGTGACGAGCGCAGCGAGGGTGACGGCAGCGAGGAGATGGCGCATGCTCAGCCTCCGGTGATGTCGCGTCGGCGCAGGACCAGCCAGGCAGCGGTGCCGCAGACGGCCAGGTACGCCGCGCTCACAAGCACGTCCTCGGTGATCGCCCCGGTGTAGCCGGGCTCTTCGAAGAGGCCGTGCCAGGCCAGGAACTGGGTGCCGAGCAGGCCGCGACGCAGCGGCTCGGCACCGTCGATGAGGCCGCCGAACTGCATCGCCAGGCCGAGGGCCACCGAGCCGAGGATGCCGACGAGGCTGTTGCGACTGACGATCGAGGCCAGCATGCCGATCGCGGCGAAGGCCAGCGCCGGGGGCAGCACGGTGAGCCAGGCCAGCAGCACCAGCTCGGTGGCCCGCCCCGAGGCGATCAGGTTGCCCGAGAGCCCGATGAGGGGCTGTTTGCCCTCGACGACCAGGCCCGCTGCCAGGCTCGAGCAGGTCAGCACCGCGAGCACCGACACCGTGTAGACGACCACCGCCAGGGCCTTGCCGGTGAAGATCGACGCGCGGCTGCACGAGCGCGTCAGGAGCGTCTTCCAGGTGCCGTGGTGATCCTCGGCGGAGAAGATGTCGCCTGCTACGACGCAGGTCAGCAGCGGGAAGCCCCAGGATGCGGCGAACCCGAGCACCACCAGCGGCGTCGCGAAGCCGGAGGTGAGGACGTAGCGGCCGAAGAGCGTGTCGGCCGGCAGCGTGCCGGAGGCCGACACCGAGAGGACGAAGGCGAACGGGCCGAGCAGCGCCACCGCGAAGGCTCCACGGGTGCGCAGCTGGGCGGTGAGCTTCTCCAGCTCCCAGCCGAGCACGATCGCCGTGGAGTGCGTGAACGGCCGCCGCGTCAGCTCCGCGACCGGTGCCGGGGCGGTCTCGAGACGGGCGAGGGTGTCGGTCATGCGGCGTCCTCCTCCACGTCGTCCTCGGTCTCGGCGGTGAGTCGCAGGAAGAGCGCCTCGAGCGCGGTGTCGCGGCGGGTGAGGCCGCGCACCGCCACGCCGCGGGCGGCGAGCGTCAGTACGAAGGCGTCCAGCTCCGTCGACTGCGCGTAGACGACGAGCCCCTCCCCGGCGGCGTCGACCTGCACGCCGGGGATCACGTCGCCGACCTCGCGCGCCACCGCGTCATCGGCCGTGCGCAGGTTGAAGCTGGGCGCCGGGGCGGCCTGGCGCAGGCTCTCCAGGCAGCCGGAGTAGACGAGCCGGCCGTGGTTGAGGATCGTCACCGAACCGCAGAGCCGCTCGACCTCGCTCATGTCGTGGCTGCTGAGCAGTACCGTCCGCCCGGTGGCGGCGAGGTGATCGATGAGCTCGTGCACCTCGTGAACGCCGCTCGGGTCGATGCCGGACGTGGGCTCGTCGAGGATCAGCAGTTGGGGGTCGCGGAGCAGGGCCGCGGCGATGCCCAGCCGCTGCCGCATGCCGGTCGAGTAGGTGCCGACCTTGTGCCGGGAACGGTCGGCCAGGCCCACGGTCGCCAGCGCCTCCTCGACGTGCTCGCGACCGTGGCCACCGTCGTAGTCACCGAGCAGCTGCAGGTTCTTACGGGCGGTGAAGTACGGATAGAAGCTCGGCATGTCGACGAAGCCGGCCACCCCGTGCTGCCCGGCGTGGGCGTCGCGGCCCAGCGTCCGCACGTCGCCGTGGTCGGTCCGGACCAGCCCGAAGAGCAGCCGCAGCAGGGTGGACTTGCCGGCACCGTTCGGGCCGAGGAGCCCATGCACCTCGCCCTGAGCTACCGAGAAGGTGATGTCGCGCAGGGCGGTGACGGAGCCGAAGCGCTTGCTGACCGCGGTGAGGTCGAGTGCAGGTGGTGACGGAACCGAATCCGTGGTGGTCACGTTCGACGACGCTATGGGTGCCGGACACCGCGCAGGCGTCCTACGAACCAATGTCGCATTAAGGGCGAAAGATCATTCGGTCCCCACCGGTTGCGCGGTGTTCATCTGCCTCAGCCGCAGCCCGCTCGGTCCGCAGGTTTGTGCGCGAAACCGGCGCTGGAGGGGCCCGTTTACGCCGACGGTGCGCACAACGTCGCCGCCCGCGGCCAGATTCATTGCCTCATTTATATAGCTGGGACTATATTTAGCCTATGAGCGACGAGGCCCTGGGCGAGGCGCTCTTCGCGCTGACCGCGCTGTCGGTGCGCCGACGTCATCGCGAGCTCAGCCTCACCGCCGCCTCGACGCTCTCCACCCTGGAGCGCGCCGGGCCCCGCCGGCTCACCGACCTCGCCGTCAGCGAAGAGGTGACCCAGCCGTCGATGACGGTGCTGGTCGGCCAGCTCGTCGGGCAGGGACTCGTCGAGCGCCGGCGCGACGCCGGGGACGCCCGGGTGGTGCTCGTGGCCATCACCGACGACGGCTGCGAGAAGCTCCGCACCATGCGTCGGGTGGGCGCAGGCGTCTTCACCACACTCGTCGACAAGCTCGACCCCGACGAGCGCGCCGCCCTCCTGGCCGCGCTGCCCACCCTCAACCGACTCACCAAACTGGCAGCGTCATGATCGACGAGCACGAGTCGTCCTACGTCCCGCAGGCCGGCGCCCGGCGCACCGGCCAGCTGATCGTGGTGGGGCTCGACGGATCGAACACGAGCTGGGATGCGTTCAGCTGGGCCGTCGGCCAGGCCGCCCGCACCCGCGGCAGCCTGATCGCGGTGTTCGTCACCCCGATCGGCGAGCCGACGGCGGGAATGGCCGCTCCCTACGCCCACGCGGCCGCGGAGGAGACCCGCGAGCTCGTCGGCGCGGAGCTCGAGCACGAGGCGCGCCAGCGGGCCGACGAGTCCGGCATCGAGCTGAACTTCGTCCACGAGCACGGTGACGCCGTGGAGGCGCTGACCAAGGTCGCGTGCGCCGCCCATGCCGACCTGGTGGTGGTCGGTCGGTCGATGAAGCGGCGCCACCACGTGATGGGCTCACTCGGACGGCGGCTGGTGTCGCGGGCCGACGCTCCCGTGATCGTCGTCGTTCCCTGACCCAGCCGCCACACCGGGCTAGCTGACCGTTTCGCTGCGGCGCGGCAGGGTCCAGCCGGCCCGCGGGAAGTGGCAGGTGTAGCCGTTCGGGTAGTGCTCCAGGTAGTCCTGGTGCTCCGGCTCGGCCAGCCAGAACGGCCCGGCCGGCTCGACCTCGGTGACGACCTTGCCGGGCCAGAGCCCTGATGCGTCGACGTCGGCAATGGTCTCCTCGGCTACCGCCTTCTGCTCCGCGCTCATGTAGTAGATCGCCGACCGGTAGCTCAGCCCGATGTCGTTGCCCTGCCGGTTGCGCGTCGACGGGTCGTGGATCTGGAAGAAGAACTCCAGCAGCTCCCGGTAGGAGGTGACGGCCGGGTCGAAGACGATCTCGATGGCTTCGGCGTGCGTGCCGTGGTTGCGGTAGGTGGCGTTCGCGACGTCGCCGCCGGTGTAGCCGACCCGGGTGCTCAGAACGCCGGGGCGGCGGCGGATCAGGTCCTGCATACCCCAGAAGCAGCCACCCGCGAGGACGGCCGTCTCGGTTGTCTGTGTCATCTGTCGTTCCTTCTCTGCTAGTACTTACTCGGCGGCGTCGAACGTCATCGAGATGGAGTTGATGCAGTAGCGCAGGTCAGTGGGGGTCTCATAACCCTCGCCTGCGAAGACGTGTCCCAGGTGGCTGTGGCAGTTGGCGCAGACGACCTCCGTCCGCACCGACCCGAAGCTCCGGTCCTCGATCTCGATCACGGACTCGCCGGCGAGC
This sequence comes from Jatrophihabitans sp., assembly GCA_025963285.1. GTDB lineage: Bacteria > Actinomycetota > Actinomycetes > Mycobacteriales > Jatrophihabitantaceae > JAOPUX01. The sequence continues at coordinate 1,943 of JAOPUX010000172.1, read as the reverse complement.
GGGGTGAAGAAGCTCGGCCAGCCGCAGTGCGAGTCGAACTTGGCCTCGCTGCGGAACAGCTCGGCGCCACAGGCACGACAGCTGTAGACACCGGTGCGGTGATTGTCCGTGTACTCGCCCACGAACGGGGCCTCGGTGGCCGCCTGGCGCAGCACGGCGTACTCCGCCGGGCTCAGCTCAGCCCGCCACTGCTCGTCGGTCTTCACGACTGGGGCAGTTTCGTTGATGGTCATGCTCCTAGAACGACAAGCAGGGGGCGGCTGTTCCGGGCAGTGCTGGCTGGCCTCTGCCGACAGCCAACGGCCCGCTGCCGGCCGTGCCGGTCAGGTTTCCTTCAGCACCCAGCTCGCATCCTCGACAGGTGAGCGCCACGACCACACCCGCTGCGGGGACCGCGCTCCCCGGGGCCGGCCGCTGGCGACGTGTCGCCCCGCTGCTGGGCCCCGCGCTCGTGGCCGCAGGGCTCGGCCTCTGGAACATCGGGCGGCCCTCGATGTACGGCACCGAGGCGGTGACCTACTGGGCCGGGCACCTGTCGCTGCCGACCTTGCTACACGTCACCTCGCACGTCGACGCTGTGCACGGCCTCTACTACCTGCTGATGCACCTGGCATTCGCCCTCGGCGGCGGCACGATCGCCCTGCGGCTGCCTTCGGTCCTAGGCATGACGGCGGCGGTGGTACTGACGTCCGTGCTGGCCCGTCGCCTCACCGGTTCGGACCGGACGGCGCTACTCGCAGGCCTCGCACTCGCCGTGGCGCCGCTGGCGTCGGATTACGCGCAGGCGGGGCGCTCCTATGCGATCGATGCCGCAGCCGCGCTCGGCACCTGCCTGCTGCTGCTCCGTGCCCTCGATGCGGGGCGCACCGAGCGCCGTGCGTGGCACTGGTACACCTTCGGCCTGGTCGCCTGCGCCTACCTCCACGAGATGACGCTGCTGATGATCGCGGCGCACGGGGTCATGCTCGTCTGGTCCCGGGTGCCATCGGCGACGTTCAGGCGCTGGCTGCGCGCCGCGCTGTGGGCGATACCCGGTTCCGCGCTGGTCATCGTGGCCAGCATCGTGCAGAGCGGCCAGGTTAGCTGGATCAAGCCGGCGAACTGGCAGACGGTTCGGATCTTCAGCACGGCGTTCCTGGGCCCCGGGGACCCGGCGCAGAGACTCAATCTGGTGCTGCTCGCGGTGGCGGTGCTCACCGCGCTAGTTCGTCGAGGGCCCGGCGTCACGCTGGTCCGCTTCGCCCTGCCGATGCTCATCGTCCCGCCGGTGCTGTTGATCGGCGAGAGTGCGGTGTCGACTCCGCTCTACGGCGGCGTGCGCTACCTGCTCTGGTGCCTGCCCGCACTCGCCATGCTCGTGGCCCACGGCCTCGACCAGCTGCTGCGGTTCGCACGGGTCGGACGGCTCGGCGTGCTCGTCGGGGTGGCCGTGCTCGCCACGTCGCTTGCGACGCAGTGGCCCGCCGAGCAGCGGCAGCACTCCACTGCCGGCATGCCACAGGATCTGCTCGGCGAGGCCGCCTACATCTCCGCTCACGCGCGCCCCGGCGACGGCATCGTCTTCCTGCCACGCAGCTTCTACTCCGCGGTCCTGGCCTATCCGCGGCACTTCACCGAGGTGCGGGATCTGGTGCTCAAGCACTCGCCGCAGGCCAGCGGATCCCTGTACGGCACCGACAAGTCGCGCCGGGCGATCGTGGCCGCGGTCGATGCCTCGCCCCGTGTCTGGCTCGTCGGGGCACCCCTGCCGGTCAGCTCGACCAGAGCCGAACTGACCCCCCTGATCAACGACTTCACGGTCGTCTCCCGGCACCACGTGCAGGGGGTCACCATCACCCTGCTACGACGCCTCGCGGCGCCCTAGCCGCTCACCGCGCTCGACGTCCCGGGCGCGCGGCGTCCCGGGCGCGCGGCGTCCCGGGCGCGCGGCGTCCCGGGCGCGC
>JAOPUX010000154.1 GCA_025963285.1 Jatrophihabitans sp. | reverse complement strand
AGATGTCCGGCTACCCCCTACGTTCACCGATGAGGGGCTCCGGGCGGCGATCGCCGCCCGGGCCGAGATTCCCGGCCTGCCGGTGTTGGTGCTCTCGCAGTACGTCGAACAGCTCTATGCCCGCGAGTTGTTGGCCGACCGCAGCGGTGGAGTCGGCTATCTGCTCAAAGATCGGATCGCCAACATCAGCCAATTCCTCGAGGCGGTTCGGCAGGTGGCGGCGGGGGGCACGGCCATGGACCCCGAGGTCATCGCCCAACTGCTGACCCGTCGTTCCGCCGACCAGCCGGTGGCCGCCCTGACCCCGCGCGAGCGCGAGGTGCTGGGGCTGATGGCGGAGGGGCGCTCGAACGCCGCCATCGCCGCGCGGATGTTCGTCACCGAGAAGGCCGTCAGCAAGCACACGAACAGCATCTTCGGCCGGCTCGGCCTGCCGCAGTCCGAGGACGACAACCGCCGGGTGCTGGCCGTGCTGGCCTACCTCAACGGCTGACTCAGCGCGGCGGCGGCGACCCCTCAGGCCAGCGCACTCGACAGGTCGGCGATCAGGTCGTCGACGTCCTCGATGCCCACCGACAGCCGCACCAGGTCCGGCGGCACCTCGAGCGCAGAGCCGGCCACCGAGGCGTGCGTCATCCGGCCGGGGTGCTCGATCAGCGACTCGACACCGCCGAGGGACTCACCCAGCGTGAAGAGCTGCACCAGCTCGCAGACCTTCAGCGCCGCCTCCTCGCCGCCGCGCAGGGTGAAGGAGATCATGCCGCCGAAGTCCCGCATCTGCGCCGCCGCGATGGCGTGCCCCGGGTGCGTGGGCAGCCCGGGGTAGAGCACCCGGCCGACCGCCGGATGGCCGAGCAGGAGGTCGACGACGGCACGCGCGTTGGCGCAGTGCCGGTCCATCCGCACCCCGAGAGTCTTGATCCCGCGCAGCACGAGCCACGCGTCGAAAGGGCCGGCCACCGCGCCCATCGCGTTCTGGTGGAAGGCCAGCTCCTCGCCGAGGGTGAGGTCGCCGGTGACGAGCGCCCCGCCGACCACGTCCGAGTGACCGCCCAGGTACTTGGTGGTCGAGTGCACGACGACGTCGGCCCCGAGGGAGAGCGGCTGCTGCAGGTACGGCGAGGCGAAGGTGTTGTCCACGACGAGCTTCGCCCCGGCGGCCGAGGCGATCGCGGCCAGGCCGGCGATGTCGGCGATGCCGAGTAGCGGGTTGGTGGGCGTCTCGCACCAGATCACCCGGGTGTTGGCGCGCAGCGCGGCCCGCACCGCGTCGAGGTCGCCCAGCGGCACGGCGGTGTACTCCAACCCCCAGTTCGCCAGCACCCTGGCCACCAGCCGGAACGTGCCGCCGTAGGCGTCGTCGGGCAGCAGGACGTGGTCACCGGGCCGGCAGACGGTGCGGAGCAGGGTGTCCTCGGCCGCGAGCCCGCTGGCGAAGGCCAGCCCGCGGACCCCGCCCTCCAGGGCTGCGAGGGCCTGCTCCAGGGCGGTGCGGGTGGGGTTGGCGCTACGGCTGTACTCGTACCCGCTGCGCAGGCCACCGACGCCGTCCTGTTTGTAGGTGGAGGTCTGGTAGATCGGCACCGCGACCGCCCCGGTGAGGGGGTCTGGCTCCTGGCCGGCGTGGATCGCGCGGGTCGAGAATCCCTGTCCTCCGTCGCTCATACTCACCGACGCTACCGAACTCACAGCTTGCCCGGCGTGCCGCACGCGGTAGCCGCACAGCGAAACAAGGAAGAATGACGATCATGCGACGCGAGCGATCCGGGCAGTCGGCCCTCGTCCTCGCCGTGGCGGTGGTGATCACCGTCGTGCTGCTCTTCACCACCAACTGGTCCGGGCACAGTGACAAGTCCGCTGCCAGGGATCCGTCACCCACCGCCAGCTCGACGGCGCCCAGCACCAGCCACTCCAGCGCCTCGCACAGCAGCAGGCCCAAGCCCTCGGCAACGCCAACCCTCAGCGCCGCGCAGCGCCGTGCGGCCGCCACCGCGAAGGTCGCCGCACTCGACAAGGGCCTGCCCAGCGGCAGCGTGTCGGTCGCCGCGCTGAACATGAAGACGGGCTCGTCCTACAGCTGGGGCTCGACCTCGGGGATGTGGACGGCCAGCGTCTACAAGTTATTCGTCCTCGAGACACTGCTGATCGATCACGGCGGCCCGCTCACCGGCACCCAGGCCGATGAGGCCGTCCCGATGATCGAGAACAGCGACAACACCGCCGGCTACGAGCTCTTCCTCGCCGCGGGCGGGCGCAGCGGCCTACTCGCGAGCGTCGGCAAGCTGGGCCTCAAGCACACCGTGCCCGGTCACGCCGACCCCGCATTCACCATCACCAGCGCCATGGACATGATCACCCTGCTCAAGAACCTCGTCACCAGCAGCAGCCCGCTGACCGCGGCCTCGCGAAGCTACGCCTTGAACCTCATGGAGAAGGTCGAGTCCGACCAGCGCTGGGGCGTCGGCGTCATCGCAGACAAGGGCACCGACTTCGCCAACAAGAACGGCTGGCTGAGCATCGACAACTCCAACGGCCCCGGTGAGGACGACAACGGCCTCTGGGCGGTGAACAGCGTCGGTGTGGTGCGGGTCAAGGGTCAGCAGGTGCTGATGGCGGTCATGACGCGGCACCGCCCCGACTTCGACTCCGGCGTCGACCTGGTGCAGGACCTGGCCAGGGCCATCGAGCCCGCCGTGGCCGCGTGACCGGTCGGCACTCCGGCGGCGGGCCTAACCCGCTGCGCGCCGTGCTGGCTGCCGCCGTCGTGCTGGCGGTCGTCGCCCTGGTACTCGTGATCAGGCACCGCTCCACCTCCACCGATCAGGCTGCCACGACCCCGCCCACCGTCGCCCCGCCCACCCTCGCCGGGCCCACCGTCGCTGATACGCCCGCCCCGACGTCGTCCACTCCGGACTCACCGACGACGTCCGCCGCCGTGCCAACCGCCTCGACCGCGCGCGTCAGCGTCGCGAGCTACCCGGCGGTCGACAGCCTCATCGACGAGGCCCCGGCGGGTGGCGTCTCGGTGAGCGCCTACAACACCGTCACCGGCAAGACCATCACGCTCGGCGCCACCCACGGCATGATCGAGGCCAGCGTCAGCAAGCTCGCGCTGCTCGAGATCCTGCTGCTCGAGCACCAGGACGCACACACGACCCTCTCCGACCACGAGGACGACGAGCTGCAGGAGATGATCGAGCAGAGCAGCAACGAGGCAGCCGACGACGTCTTCGACCTCGCCGGTGGCCACGACACGGTCGTCGCCCACCAGGCCCCGCTGGGGCTGAACACCAACGTGACGATCTACGGCTCCGGCAACCTGTGGGGCCTCACCACCAGCTCGGCCGCGCAGCAGATCGTGCTGCTGAAGAATCTCGTCGAGACCGACTCGCCGCTCGACGCCAAGTCCCGCGCGTACGCCCTGGGGCTACTGGAGGACGTCGAGTCCGATCAGCGCTGGGGCGTGCCCGTCGCGGCCGACCCGGGCACCAGCTACGCGGTGAAGAACGGCTGGCTCGCCGTCGACGACGATCACGACCTCTGGGCGGTGAACAGCGACGGCATCATCACCGCGGACGGCCAGCGGCTGCTGGTGTCGGTGATGTCGCAGCACGGCCAGAGCTTCGACGCCGGCATCGACTACGACGAGAAGCTCGTCAAGGCGGTCGTCGCCGCGATCACCTGACCGGCTTTGACCTGCAAGCGAGGCTCTCAGCCACCGTTTGCCGCAGGTCAAAGCCGGGGTGTCAGGTCGACGCGAGGTGGCCGAGCAGGTCCTGCCGGGTCAGCACACCGGCCGGCTTGCCGTCGACGTGCACCAGCAAGGCGTCGGCCTGCCCCAGCGCGGTGACGGCGGCCGACACCGGCTCGCCCGAGCCGATGATCGGCAGGGGCGGCGACATGTGCGGCTCCAGCGCATCGGCGAGCGTTGCCTTGCCGGCGAAGAGCGCGTCCATCAGCGCCCGTTCGGAGACCGATCCCACCACCTCGCCCGCCGTGACGGGCGGCTCGGCGCGGACGACCGGCAGCTGCGAAACCCCGTACTCGCGGAGGATGTCGATCGCCTCGCGCACCGTCTCGTTGGGGTGGGCATGAACCAGCGACGGCGTCTCGCCGCTCTTGCCCCGCAGCACGTCGAGCACGGTGATCGCACCCGTCGAGCTCAGGAAGCCGTAGTCAGCCATCCAGGTGTCGCTGAAGATCTTGGAGAGGTACCCGCGGCCGCCGTCGGGCAGCAGCACCACCACGACGTCGTCCGGCCCGGCACGGCGGGCGACGTCCAGCGCAGCCACCACGGCCATGCCGCAGGAGCCGCCCACGAGCAGCCCCTCCTCGCGGGCCAGCCGGCGTGTCATCGCGAAGGAGTCGCCGTCGGAGACCGCGATGATCTCGTCGCACACGGTCTGGTCGTAGGTCGAGGGCCAGAAGTCCTCACCGACCCCCTCGACCAGGTAGGGCCGCCCCGTGCCGCCGGAGTAGACCGAGCCCTCCGGGTCGGCGCCGATCACCCGGATCGCCGGGTTCTGCTCCTTGAGGTACCGCCCGACGCCCGAGACGGTGCCGCCGGTGCCCGCGCCGGCCACGAAGTGGGTGACGCGGCCGTCGGTGTCGGCCCAGACCTCAGGGCCGGTGGTCTCGTAGTGCGAGCGCGGGGTGTTGGGGTTGGCGTACTGGTCGGGCTTCCAGCCGTCGGGCGTCTCCCGGGCCAGCCGGTCGGAGACCGAGTAGTACGAGCGCGGATCCTCGGGCGCCACCGCCGTGGGGCAGACGACCACCTCGGCACCGTAGGCGCGCAGGGTGTTGATCTTGTCCTGGCTGACCTTGTCCGGGCAGACGAAGATGCACGAGTAGCCGCGCTGCTGGGCCACCAGGGCCAGCCCGATGCCGGTGTTGCCCGAGGTCGGCTCGACGATCGTGCCGCCGGGCTTCAGCGCACCGGAGGCCTCGGCGGCGTCGATCATCCGCAGGGCGATGCGATCCTTCACCGACCCGCCGGGGTTCACGTACTCCACCTTGGCCAGCACGGTGGCCGATATCCCGTTCGTGACGGAGTTGAGCTTGACGAGGGGGGTGTTCCCGACCAGCTCCAGAACTGTCTCGTAATAGCGCATGCCGGACACGCTAGCCTCAACAGCGATGAGCAGAGGTCGACGCGTCGCCAAGATTGCCGGCGGAGGTCTCGGTGCTGCCGCAGGGCTGAGCATCACCGCATTCGCCGGGTTGGCCGGTGTCATGTGGGGCGAGGGGAAGCTCGCCAAGCGCCGGATCCCGATCTCCACCGATGCCCCGCCCACCTCCGACGGCACGATCTGGGCCGCTCCGGGCGTCAGCGCGGCCCGGCCCCCGATCCACATCGCGCTGGCGGGTGACTCCACGGCCGCCGGCTACGGCGCCCACCGCCCACGCGACACCCCCGCCGCCCAGTTCGCCATCGGGATCTCCGAGGTGGCCCGCCGGCCCGTGCGCATCACGAACGTGGCCGTGGTCGGCGCGGAGTCGAAGGACCTCCCACCCCAGATCGACAGGCTTCTCGCCCACCCGCCCGAGCTCGTCATGATCATGATCGGCGCCAACGACGTCACCGAGCTCACCAAGCCCTCGGTGGCCGTGCCGCATCTCGAGCTGGCGGTGCGCCGGCTGCGGGCCGCCGGCGCTCAAGTCGTGGTGGGCACCTGCCCCGACCTCGGCACGGTGCGCCCCATCGCCCAGCCGCTGCGGGCCTGGGTGCGCCGCCTGTCCCGCCAGATGGCCATGGCCCAGACAGTGGCTGTGGTGCAGGCCGGCGGCACCACGGTGTCCCTCGGCGACCTGCTCGGCCCGATCTTCGCCTCTCGCCTGGAGATGTTCGCCGAGGACCGCTTCCACCCGTCGGCAGCCGGTTACGCCGAGGCCTGCCGCGCCATGCTCCCCTCGGCGCTGGATGCGCTGGGGCTGCGTACCCGCGCCCGCTCGGCGAGCCCGTTCACCACCCGCCGCTCGAAGACCGTCGAGAAGGCGGCCGCGCAGGCCGCGGCGCACCCCGGCAGCGAGGTGCGCCCCACCGACGACCGGCCGGTCACCGCCATCCGGGCCGACGGCACCTGGGCCCGGCTACGACGGCGCAGACCACGCCGTCCGATGCCGGTACTGACCGAGGCTGCCACCGCTGTCGAACCGCGCTGACGAGGCTCCGCGTCGCTGGGCGTGGACCGGACCGTGGCCACCGCCACGGCGGGAGGGTAAGCCGGGGCGAACGTTGCAGGTCACATCCGCTAACGCTCTGGCTGAGTCCGGTGGCACCATCGAGCACAACCCCGAACCCATCCTCAGGACATAGGAGTCCCCATGCCCGAAGCCGTGATCGTCTCCGTTGCCCGCTCGCCGATCGGCCGCGCCTTCAAGGGCACGATGGCCAGCATCCGGCCCGACGACCTCGCGACCCAGATCGTGCGTGCCGCCCTCGACAAGGTGCCCTCGCTCGACCCGCACGACGTCGACGACCTGATCATGGGCTGTGGGCAGCCGGGCGGCGAGTCCGGCTTCAACATCGGGCGCACGGTGGCGGTCGAGCTCGGCTACGACTTCATGCCCGGCACCACCGTGAACCGCTACTGCTCGTCCTCGCTCCAGACGTCGCGGATGGCCATGCACGCGATCAAGGCCGGCGAGGGCAGCGTCTTCATCTCCGCGGGTGTCGAGACGGTCTCGCGCTTCGGCAACGGCAGCGCCGACGGCTGGCCGAACACCCACAACCCGCTCTGGGCCGACGCCGAGGCCCGCACGGCCAAGGTCGCCGAGAGTGGCGCCGACGAGTGGCACGACCCGCGTGAGGACGGCGTCGTTCCGGACGTCTACATCGCCATGGGTCAGACGGCCGAGAACGTGGCGCTCAAGATCGGCATGAGCCGCGAGGAGATGGACCACTTCGGCGTCCGCTCGCAGAACCTGGCCGAGGCCGCGATCAACAACGGCTTCTGGGCCAAGGACATCACCCCGATCACGCTGCCCGACGGCACGGTCATCTCGAAGGACGACGGCCCGCGCGCCGGCGTCACCTACGAGGCCGTCGCGGGCCTCAAGCCCGTCTTCCGCCCGGACGGCAAGGTCACCGCCGGCAACTGCTGCCCCCTCAACGACGGTGCGGCGGCCGTGGTGATCATGAGCGACGCGAAGGCCGCCGAGCTGGGGCTGACCCCGCTGGCCCGCATCGTCGCCACCGGGGTCTCCGGCCTCTCGCCGGAGATCATGGGACTCGGCCCGATCGAGGCGACGAAGAACGCCCTGCGCAATGCCGGCATGAGCATCGGCGACATCGACCTCGCCGAGATCAACGAGGCCTTCGCGGTGCAGGCACTCGGCTCCGCCCAGGCCCTCGGGATCGACGTCGACAAGCTCAACGTCAACGGCGGCGCCATCGCCATCGGCCACCCGTTCGGCATGACCGGCGCGCGCATCACCTCCACCCTGGTGAACTCGCTGCAGTTCCACGACAAGCAGTTCGGCCTCGAGACGATGTGCGTCGGTGGCGGCCAGGGCATGGCGATGATCATCGAGCGGCTCTCGTAGGAACTCACCCGTATCCCCGGTTCGCACCCGTCGTTAGAGGGGATGCGAGCCGAGAATCCGTGGGGGAGTCCTCGGACGTGACGCATGACGGGCGGGCCTGGTCTCTCGACCGGGCCCGCCCTTTCATCTGCCCCCACAGGGCCGTTCGCGGTGCTTCAATATCGATCATCGGAGACGATCTTCGCCCCCGCTCGTCGGATTCGAGGTCAGTGCCATGAGGCGTGCCGTCCTGCTCATCGTTCCGCTCCTGGTCGCCGGAACGCTGGCCGTGGTGGACTCACCCGCCGCGCACGCTGCGGTGATCGCGTCGAACTGGAAGAAGCTCGCCCCGAAGACGAGCCCATTCAGCGAGGAGGGCGGATCGCTCGCGTATGACGCGGCGACGAACGAGGCGGTACTCCTCGGCGGAATCGGGAAGAACGACCTCGCCGCCCGGTACACCTGGACCTACGACGGATCGACGTGGACAGCGCACCCGGCCCAGACGAACGTGGTTGGGGCGATGGTCTACGACCCGGCTCTCGGCGAGCTCGTCGTGAGCGGCTACAACGGCACCTGGGTCGGTGACGGGGTTACCTGGACTCTGGCCAACGCACAAGACGAGCGCGGGCGCCTGCTCTACGACGCGGAGCTCGGTGAGGTCGTCGCCGTCTCCAACGACTACAACTACCTTGTCACCATCACCGCGTTCGACGGATCCGCGTGGTCGCCGGTTCCCACCGTGGGACGCGTTCCCATCGGCGTCAACCCCCCGGCGAGCTTTGACGAGGCGTCGGGAGACATCGTCTTAGTGACGGCCTCCGGTGTGCAACCGGACATCGACAACGAGACCTGGACCTTCGACGGCTCCGCTTGGACCGAGCAGAGTGCACCTACCACCGGCATCCTCTGCGAGAGCCTCACCTACGACCCGGCCCTTCGCACCTCCGTTTGTCTCACGCTGGAGGGGAGCCCAGGTTCCTACACCTTCGGCACATGGACGTATGACAGCTCCGGCTGGACCCAGCAGGCCGAGGGGACCTCCGTGCCCGGGCGGTCGAACTACGGAGTGACCTACGACGGTGGAACCGGATCGCTCCTGCTGTTCGGAGGGCAGGAGATCAACGCCCGCGTCGTCCTTGGTGACAGCTGGGCGCTGAAGGGAACCAAGCCAGTGGTCACCGGCGTGACACCCACAGCGGGACCGATCGCCGGCGGAACCACGGTAACGATCACCGGCAGCGGGCTCGTCGCCGCGACCGGAGTGACCTTCGGTGGAGTCCCGGCAACGAACGTTCAGCTGATCTCAGACGGAGAACTCACGGCTGTGACTCCGGCCGAAGGCAGCGGAACGCACAACGTCGCGGTCACCAATGCACTGGGGACGAGTCCGCGCGCGACGGCGGCGCAGTTCACCTTCGAGCGTGCGCCCAGCGTGAGTTCGCTCTCGCCGGCACGGGGCACCACGCTCGGCGGCACCACGATCACGATCACCGGCACCAACTTCACTGCGGATTCGACGGTGCTCTTCGGCTCGGTGCCGTCACCGGAGGTCCACGTCGTCTCCGCGACCGAACTCACCGCCGTGTCGCCCGCCGAGGCGGTGAGCAGCCACCGGGTGGTCGTGACGACGCCCGGCGGCCTGAGTGCGGCGAGCGGCCACGACAACTACGCGTTCGTCGCCCCGCCGGACGTCTACGGGCTCTCGCCCTTCTACGGGCCCACCGCCGGCGGCACCGTGGTGACGATCATCGGCTCGGGCTTCACCAGCGCCACTTCGGTGATGTTTGGCGCGTACCCGGCGTCATCGTTCACCGTCGTCTCACCCACCTACATCTCGGCGATCTCCCCAGCCGAACGCTCAGGTGGGCACAACGTGGTGGTGACGACTCCGATCGGCTCCAACGCACCGGTGACCTCGGATCGGTTCACCTTCATCAACCAGGTCGGCTCGTAACACGCGAAAGGGCGGCCCCGGTCTCTAGACCAGGGCCGCCCCTTTTCGCGGTTTCAGAGGCGCTAGTTGCTTCGGCTGAGGCCCAGCAACTGCAGGATCTGCAGGTAGAGCCAGACGAGCGTGACCATCAGGCCGAAGGAGGCGTACCAGGCGAACTTCTGGTCGGCGCCGTTGCGGATGCCGCGCTCGATGACGTCGTAGTCCCAGACCAGCATGAAGGCCGCCAGAACGATGAAGGCCAGGCAGATGATGACGCCGAGCGCGCCCTTGTTGCCGAAGCCGACGCTGCCGGGAGAGACGATCTCGGAGATGACGTCGACGAGGAAGAGCGCGATGACACCGAACATCGCCGCGGACATGATGCGCGTGAAGCGCGGGGTGACCCGGATCGCGCCGATCTTGTAGACGAAGAGCATCCCGACGGCCACCATCACGGTGCCGGTGACGGCCTGGATGACGATGCCCGGATAGGCCTCGGAGTAGGCCCGGCTAATCGCTCCGAGCGCCACGCCCTCGAGGGCCGAGTAGACCAGGCAGGTGACGGCGTTGGCCTTGCCGGTGAAGGAGATGAACATCGCCAGGCCGAAGCCGGCGATGACCGACGTGAGGACGACCGGCATCCCGCCGGAGGTGCCGATCGGCGTGAAGGCCCACGACAGGGCGCCCGCGGCCACCAGCACCAGCAGCATCGCCGCGGTGCGCTGGACGACGTCGTCGAGGGTCATGTAGCGCTGGGCACCGCGCGGGCCGGCGTAGGCGGGCTGGTCGTAGAGGCCCTGCAACTCCTGGGCGCTGGGTGCGCCGCCGCGGTTGGCGCCGGAGAGGGCGCCGAACTTCTTGATGACCGGATTCTCTGCCATGGCGGCGGTGCCTCCTACTGGTTCGTGCTGCGGGTGTTCACTGTGACAACGCGGCGCGACGGGCGCCAGTTCCCGGTTTGCACTCGGCCTACCAGCGGGTAACTTATACCTGGTACACCGAGTACCACCGAAATTTCGTCCACAGATCGGGAGTGACCCATGGCAGCCCGCAATGCACGGGGCCGCGACGTGATGGGGGTCGGGCTCGCCGCCCTCAACCGCCTCGCCGGCGCGACGGTGATCGATCGTCTCAAGCTCCGCAAGCCCACCGAACGGGCCGTCTACGAGGCCAGCAAGGCCGGTTTCCGTGCCGTCGGCGTGGCCAACCGCCAGTTCGCCGCCGTGCAGAACCGCTCGAAGCCTGAGCGACCGGCGTCGGCCGGCGACTCGGGGCTCTTCGACCTGAACCCCACCGACGAGCAGAAGATGATCCTCGAGGCGACGTCGGAGTTCGCCGCCGAGCTGCTGCGCCCGGCCGCCTCGGCCGCCGACACCGCCTGCGAGGCTCCGGACACCATCCTCAAGCGCTCGATCTCCGAGCTCGGCGTCACCCAGGTGGGCGTGCCGGAGTCGCTCGGCGGCATGGCCTCGGAGCGCTCGACCGTCACTGGGGTGCTCGTCACCGAGGCGCTGGCCCACGGCGACATGGGGCTTGCCGTAGCCTGCCTCGCGCCGGCCGGGGTCAGCAACGCCCTGGTGCTCTTCGGCAGTGCCGAGCAGCAGGCCACCTACCTCCCCGCCTTCGTCGGCGACGAGGTGCCGGCCGCAGCGCTCGCCGTGCTGGAGCCGACCGTGCTCTTCGACCCCTTCGAGTTGAAGACCACGGCACGACGCTCCGGCGACGGCTTCGTCCTCGACGGTGTGAAGTCGCTGGTCCCCCGGGCTGCCACCGCGGAGCTCTTCGTCATCGGGGCCGCCCTCGACGGCGTGCCGACGCTCTTCCTGGTCGAGTCCGGCACAGCGGGCATCACCATCGAGTCCGAGCCGGCCATGGGCATCAGGGCCGCCTCGACCGCCCGCGTGATCCTCGATGGGGTGAAGCTGCCTGCCGGGGCCGTCCTCGGCGACGCCGCCTCCTACATCGAGGCCATCCGGCTCTCCCGGCTCGGCTGGGCAGCGCTGGCCTGCGGCACCGGCAAGGCCGTGCTCGACTACGTCATTCCCTACGTGAACGAGCGGCAGGCCTTCGGCGAGCCGATCTCGAACCGGCAGGCGGTGGCCTTCATGGTGGCCAACATCGGCATCGAGCTGGAGGGCGCCCGGCTGGTGCTGCTGCGGGCCGCCGCGCGCGCCGAGCAGGGCAAGTCCTACGCCCGCGAGTCGGCGCTGGCTCGGCGGCTCACCGCCGAGTACGGCATGCAGATCGGCTCCAGCGGCGTGCAGCTGCTCGGTGGCCACGGCTACGTCAAGGAACATCCCGTCGAGCGCTGGTACCGGGATCTGCGCGCGTGCGGCGTCATGGAAGGCGTGGTGCTCGTATGAGCGACGCTTGCGGAGCGAATCAGACGCAGAGCAGTAGCCAGCCCGACCGAGCGAAGCGAGGGTCATCATGATCAATCTGGAGATTCCGAAGAAGTTCGGGATGCTGATCAACCAGGCCCAGCAGGTCTCGACGGAGATCTTCCGGCCGATCTCGCGCAAGTACGACCAGGCCGAACACGAGTATCCCAAGGAACTCGACATGCTGGCCTCGCTGATCGACGGCATGAACGCCTCCGGGGAGTCCTCGGCCGGCGCCCGCGGCGTGCGTCGCGACTCCTCGGAGAAGGAGAAGGGCAACCGCAACGGCACGAACATGTCCGGGACGCTCTCGATCATCGAGGCCTGCTGGGGCGACGTCGCCATGGTGCTGTCCATGCCACGGCAGGGGCTCGGCAACGCAGCTATCGCCTCGGTGGCCAACGACGAGCAGCTGGCCCGCTTCGACAAGCTCTGGGCCTCGATGGCGATCACCGAGCCCGGCTTCGGTTCGGACTCCGCCGCCGTTACGACCACCGCGAAGAAGGACGGTGACGACTACATCCTCAACGGCGAGAAGATCTTCGTCACTGCCGGTGACCGCTCCGACGCCGTCGTCGTCTGGGCCACCCTGGACAAGTCGCTGGGGCGCGCCGCGATCAAGTCCTTCGTGGTCGAGAAGGGCACGCCCGGCATGGTCGTCGAGCGGTTGGAGCACAAGCTCGGCATCCGCGCGTCGGACACCGCCACGATCCGGTTCACCGACTGCCGGGTGCCGGCCGCGAACCTGATGGGCTCGCCGGAGATCGAGACCGAGAGCGGCTTCGGCGGGGTCATGCAGACCTTCGACAACACCCGCCCGCTCGTGGCCGGGATGGCGATCGGCTGTGCCCGCGCGGCCCTGGACGAGATCTCCGGGTTGCTCGCGGAGGCCGGCGTCGAGGTCGACTACGACCGGCCGGCCTACGTCCAGCACGCGGCGGCCGCGGCGTTCCTGGCGATGGAGGCCGACTGGGAGGCCGCCTACCTGCTCACCATGGAGGCCACCTGGATGGCCGACAACAACAAGCCCAACTCGCTGCAGGCGTCGATGGCCAAGGCAAAGGCCGGCCGGGTGGGCGTGGAGATCACCCTTCGCTGCGTGGAGCTGGCCGGGTCGTTCGGCTACTCGGAGAACTCGTTGCTGGAGAAGTGGAGCCGCGACTCGAAGATCCTCGACATCTTCGAGGGCACCCAGCAGATCCAGCAGCTGATCGTGGCCCGTCGCCTGCTCAACAAGAGCTCGGCAGACCTCAAGTAACGCTCTCCCCCTCTCCGCCGAGTGGCTCGTCCGACGCCCCTCTCCGCCGAGTGGCTTGTTCGGACGCGAGTGGCGTGGCGACACGCCGCCACTCGACGCCGAACAAGCCACTCGGCGAGGATCTACGGGCGGGCGATCGGCGCGTTCCAGCCGCGGCGCAGGGCGATCACCCGGATGACGAAGACGAGTGCCGCCGCCGCGACCTGCTCGGGCACCTGCAGCACGCCCAGCTGGTGGCAGACGCAGGCGGCCGCGGCCCCGATCAGGGCAGCCACGGCATAGATCTCCGAGTGCAGCACCACCGGCACCTCGCGAATGAGGACGTCGCGCAGCACGCCGCCACCGATGCCGGTGGTGACACCGATCGCGCAGGCCCCGGCCACGCCCAGTCCGTGCATCAGGCCGAGCTTCGTGGCGGTCACGGTGAAGAGCCCGAGCCCAGCTGCGTCGAGCACGAGGTAGGCCCGACGCAGCCGCTCCACCTGCGCGGACATCCGGAACGTCACGAGCCCGCCGGCCAGCGCCACCGCCAGGTAGGGCCAGTGCCGCAGGGCGAACGGCGGGGTGAGCCCGAGCAGCACGTCACGCAGCACTCCCCCGCCGAGTGCGGTGATGCCGGCGAGCACGAGCACACCGAAGAGGTCGAGACGGGCGCGTACTGCAGCGAGCCCCCCGGAGAGCCCGAAGACGAAGACGCCGACGAGGTCGGGGATGAGCACCTGGAGTGGCTCGGCAGACACGCCTCGCAGGCTAGCGGCCCGCAGCTAGGGTCGGAGCATGAGCAACCTCGACCGGGCCCCGTCGCTGACCTCGCTGCGGGAGCAGGCCTCGCCCCAGCCCGCGCATCAGCTCTTCACGGGCCGTGAGGTGCTGGTCGGCTCGGAGACCCGCGTGCGCCGGCTGCTGCCGAACCTGGGCCGGCGGCTGGTCGGCGCGTGGTGCTTCGTCGACCACTACGGTCCCGACGACATAGCCAACCGGCCCGGCATGCAGGTGCCACCGCACCCGCACATGGGGCTGCAGACGGTCAGCTGGCTGCTCGACGGCGAGGTGCACCACCGCGACAGCCTCGGCAGCGACGCGCTGATCCGCCCCGGCGAGCTGGGGCTGATGACGGCAGGCCACGCGATCACGCACGCGGAGTACTCGCCGGTGCCGCACCCGGAGCTGCTGCACGGCGTCCAGCTCTGGGTCGCGCTGCCGGCTGGTGTGCGTGACGGCGCGGCGTCCTGGGAGCACCACACCGGGCTGCCGGTAATCGAAGAGGCCGGTATGCAGGTGACGGTGATGCTGGGCTCGCTGGCCGGGGCGGTGTCGCCCGGCACCACGCACACCCCGCTCGTCGGGGCGTCGGTGCTCCTCGACCAGGGGGCGCTGGCCATGCTGCCGCTTGAGCCGGAGTTCGAGCACGCCGTGCTGGTGATATCCGGTGCGGTGGAGGTCGACGGGGAGCTGCTGGACGTCGGCTCGATGCTCTACCTCGGCTGCGGGCGCAGCGAGCTGATGCTGCGGGCCGACTCGGCCAGCCGGCTCATGCTGCTCGGCGGGGAACCCTTCGACGAAGAGATCGTGATGTGGTGGAACTTCGTCGGACGCTCAGCGGAGGAGATCGCCGCCGCCCGCGAAGAGTGGGCCGCGGGCGACCGGTTCGGCGTCGTGCAGGACGCCGGAGCGCCGCTGGCCGCACCCCCACTGCCGCCCGGCACGCTGAAACCCGGTGGTGCCATCCGCTGATTTCCCGCGATTGTGCAACTCTCGCCGCCCTCAGAGCGGTGAGAGTTGCACAATCGGGTGGCTACGCCGCCTTCGCGAGCTCGGCAGGTTCCAGCGCCAGAGCCAGGATCTCGCTGACGTCGGCCACCGGGCGGACGTCCAGAGCCGCGAGTACCTCGGCCGGCACGTCGTCCAGGTCGGGCTCGTTGCGCTTCGGGATGAAGACGGTCTTGAGCCCGGCACGCTGCGCGGCGAGCAGCTTCTGCTTCACGCCGCCGATCGGCAGCACGCGGCCGTTGAGGGTGACCTCGCCGGTCATGCCCACGTCACCGCGCACCGGACGCCCGGTGGCCAGCGAGGCGAGTGCGGTGACCATCGTGACGCCCGCGGAGGGTCCGTCCTTCGGCACCGCACCGGCCGGCACGTGCAGGTGGATCGCGCGCTCCAGCGCCGCCGGGTCGACGTCGTGCGCGGCGGCGTGCGCCCGCAGGTAGGTCAGCGCGATCTGAGCCGACTCCTTCATCACGTCGCCCAGCTGACCGGTGAGGGTGAGCCCGGCAGTCCCAGAGGTGGCTGTGGCCTCGATGAAGAGCACGTCACCGCCGGCACCTGTCACGGCGAGCCCGGTGGCCACGCCCGGCACCGCGGTGCGCTCGGCCGACTCAGGGGTGAACCGCGGACGGCCCAGGTAGTCACGCAGGTTCGCCCCGGTCACCGCGACCGGCGCCGCGGTACCACTGGCCAGGGCCGTGGCCACCTTGCGCAGCACCCGTCCGAGTGCGCGCTCCAGCTGCCGGACGCCAGCCTCGTGGGTGTAGTCGGCGGCCATCGAGCGCAGCGCGTCGTCGGCCACCGTCACCTCCTCGGCCGACAGCGCGGCACGCGAGAGCTGCCGCGGCAGCAGGTGATCGCGGGCGATCGCCACCTTGTCGGCCTCGGTGTAGCCGTCGAGCGTCACGACCTCCATCCGGTCGAGCAGGGCAGCCGGGATGGTGTCGAGCACGTTGGCCGTGGCGAGGAAGACGACGTCGGAGAGGTCGAGCTCCACCTCGAGGTAGTGGTCACGGAACGTGTGGTTCTGCGCCGGGTCGAGCACCTCGAGCAGGGCAGCCGCGGGGTCGCCGCGGTAGTCCGAGCCAACCTTATCGACCTCGTCGAGCAGCACCACCGGGTTCATCGAGCCGGCCTCGGTGATCGCCCGCTCGATCCGGCCAGGTAGGGCGCCGACGTAGGTCCGACGGTGCCCACGGATCTCGGCCTCGTCTCGGACACCACCGAGGGCGACGCGGACGAACTTCCGGCCGAGGGCCGAGGCCACCGACTCCCCGAGCGAGGTCTTGCCCACGCCGGGCGGGCCGACGAGGGCCAGCACGGCACCCGAGCCACGGCCGCCCACCACGGACATACCGCGCTCCGAGCGCCGCGCTCGCACCGCCAGGTACTCGGTGATGCGGTCCTTCACGTCGTCCAAACCGTGGTGGTCGGCGTCGAGCACAGCCCGCGCGACAGCGACATCGGTGAGGTCTGTGGTGCGGACGTTCCACGGCAGGTCGAGCACCGTATCGAGCCAGGTACGGATCCAGCCCGCCTCGGGCGACTGGTCCGACGAACGCTCCAGCTTGCCGACCTCCCGCAGGGCGGCTTCGCGCACCTTCTCGGGCAGGTCCGCAGCGGAGACACGTGCGCGGTAGTCGTCGGCGCCGTCGGGCTCGTCCTCACCCAACTCCTTGCGGATGGCGGCCAGCTGCTGGCGGAGCAGGAACTCCCGCTGGGTCTTGTCCATGCCCTCGCGGACGTCGTCGCGGATCTTGTCGGTGACCTCCAGCTCGGCGAGCTGGGCCCGGGCCCACTCGACGACCAGGTTCAGCCGCGCCTCGACGTCCGGGGTCTCTAGCAGCTGACGCTTCTGCTCGTCGGTGACGTAGGCGGAGTAGCCGGCCAGGTCGGCGAGCTCGGAGGGATCGGTGACACGCTGCACGGAGTCGACGACCTGCCATGCGTTGCGCCGCTGCAGGATGGCGATCACCAGCCGCTTGTACTCGACGGCCAGTTCGCGGGCGGCTGCGGACGGCTCGTCGACGTCCAGCGGTGCCGCCTCGACCCAGAGCGCCGCGCCGGGGCCGGTGACCCCGGAGCCGATCTTGGCGCGCCCACTCGCCCGCAGCACCGCCGCGGGCTCGCCGCCGGGCAGCCGGCCCACCTGCTCGATCGAGGCGATCACGCCGTAGGCGGGGTAGCGGTCGGCCAGGCGCGGGGCGATCAGCAGCTGGCCCTCGGAGCCGGCGCGGGCGGCGTCGATCACCGCACGGGCGGCGTCGTCGAGTTCGACGGGCACCACCATGCCAGGGAGCACCACCTGGTCGGGAAGGGAGAGCACCGGAAGGTTGACCGGAGGGAGCAGACGTTCAGTCATCACAAGTGTCCTTGTCTTGAGTCTTGTCCGCTCAAGTCTCTGTGGGCCTGCGATATTTCCGCTGCCGTCCGCCGAGAGCGAACGCCGACACCGCGGAATTGATCCCGGCGGCCGACGCGTTGCACCTGTATGACTCTCTTCGGCAAGGAACACGTCGACCGCTACGTCGAGACCGACGGCGCGGAGGGCTACGACTGGCGGGGCACCACGATCCTGCTGCTCTCCACCACCGGCCGGAAGAGCGGCAAGGGCTACACGCACCCACTCATCTACCGCGACTACGGCGACGACTACCTGATCGTGGCCTCCAAGGGCGGAGCGCCCGAGCCGCCGGAGTGGTTCCTGAACCTCCAGGCCAACCCCGAGGTCGGCGTCCAGATCAAGGGCGAGACGTTCACCGCGCACGCCCGGGTCGCCACCGCCGAGGAGAAGCCAGCCATGTGGGCGCACATGCTCGAGGTCTGGCCCGACTACGCCGAGTACCAGACCAAGACCGACCGGGAGATCCCGATCGTCGTCCTGGAGCGGATCTCGTAGGAGGTATACCGCAGGCCTTCCGACTGGCAGCGCTATAGGCTCGGGGGATGTCAGACGAGAAGGCCCCCGACCCGAAGGATGCCTTCAAGGCAGCCCTCGAGCGCAAGCAGAGCAAGCAGCACGCCCACAACGCCGAGGCGCAGAGCGACTCCAAGGTGCACGGTTCGTCGTCGAGGGCGGGTGCCAAGCGCACCTTCCGCCGCAAGAGCGGCGGCTGAGGCCGCCCGGTAACGGTCCCGCAACGTCGGCAACAGTTCCCCGCCGCACCCGCGTCATGTCGGTGGAGTCACCCCGAGGACGTATCACCGCGCCGAGGGTCCGGCTCCTGCTCGTCACAGACACCGACGTCTCCGGGAGACCACCATGGCAACGCTGCGCGCTCGACTTCTCACCCTCGCCGCCACCGGCGCCCTCGCGGCCACCGGCCTCGCCGTCGCGGCCGGTCCCGCCGCGGCCAGCACGGCCGCCTGCGGCAACAGCTCACTCGCGGTGACCGCCGCCGACCCGGAGGGCGCTACCGGGCACGGCTCGCTGACGCTGCTGTTCCGCAACATCAGCCACAGCACGTGCACGCTCTACGGCTACCCCGGCCTCGACGCCCTCAACTCCGCGGGGCACGAGATCGCCCACGCCACGCGCACCCTGCACGGCTACGCCGGCGGCGCGAATTCGCTGAAGACCGTCACCGTCAAGCCGGACTACTTCGCCTCCGCCGTCGTGGAGTGGATGAACTTCAACCCGAAGACGAGCGGACCCTGCACGATCTCGAAGTACCTCGCCGCCACCCCGGCGAACACCAGCCACACCGTCCGGCTGACCGAGTCGGTGAGCCTCTGCGACCTGCAGGTGCACCCGACGGTCTCGGGCAGCGGCGGCAACAGCCAGTTCGGCTACGCGCAGGCGCAGTGGCTCGCCGGCTCGAAGGCCAGCGCCGCGGCCGAGGGCGGCTACTGGGCCAAGGCCGAGAAGGACCTCAAGGTCGACGGCTCGCGCTACTCGACCGCGATCGGTGAGCTGAAGACGCTGATCGCGCTGCCGAACACGAGCCTGACGCCGGCCCAGATCAAGACCGCCCGCAAGGTGACGACGGAGCTCGACGACTTCTTCCAGATGCCGGGCCTCTACAGCTGATCCCGGACAACGCCACAGCCGAGGGGCGCGCTGCCTACTGCGCAGCACTCCCCTCGGCTGTGGTGCGTAGCCAGGGCGCGGATCAGAGGATGAAGAGCATCTCCTGGTAGGTCGGCAGCGGCCAGAGATCGTCGGCCACGATGCCTTCGAGCGCATCGGCGGCGGTGCGGACCACGGCCATCGCCGGCAGCAGCACCTCATTCGCGTGCTTGGCCTCGGCGTAGGCGTCCTCGGCGTGGGCGGCCAGGGCATCCTTCAGCACGGCAAGCCCGGCCCGCAGTTCGCCGATCGGGCCGGTGACCTCGCCGAGCGGAGCCGCGTCGGCCTCCACCCCGGCCGCCTTGAGCGCTCCGATGTTCAGCGCCAGCTCGGTCTGGTAGCGGACCGCGGCCGGCAGTACCGACGTCGTCCCGATCTCCAGCATCGACTTGGCCTCGACCGCGATGCTCTGCGCGTACTGCTCCAGCCCGATCTCGTAGCGGCTGTGCATCTCCCGGTGGCTGAAGACGCCGTAGTTCTGGAAGAGCTCCATCGCCTCGTCGGAGATCAGCTCCGGCAGCGCGTCGACCGTCGTGCGCAGGTTGGGCAGTCCACGCTGGGCCGCCTCGATCTGCCAGTCGTCGGAGTAGCCGTTGCCGCCGAAGACGGCCGCGCCGTGGTTGGTGATGATCTCGCCGAGGATCGCCTGCACCGCGTCGTTGAACTCGGTACCGGCAGCGACAGCTGCCTCGAGGTCGGTGGCGATGTAGTCGAGCGCCTCCGCCATGATCGTGTTGATCGTGACCATCGGGCCGGCCACGGACTGCAGCGAGCCCGGCGCCCGGAACTCGAAGCGGTTGCCGGTGAAGGCGAACGGGCTGGTGCGGTTGCGGTCGCCCGGGTCGGTCGGCAGCACCGGCAGGGTGTCGACGCCGATCATCAGCGTCCCCTTCTCCTTCGACGAGGTGGCGCCGCCCTTGGCGATCTGGTCGAAGACGTCGGAGAGCTGGTCGCCGAGGAAGATCGAGATGATCGCCGGCGGGGCCTCGTTGGCGCCGAGGCGGTGGTCGTTGCTGGCCGAGGCCACCGAGGCGCGCAGCAGGCCCCCGTACTTGTGCACGGCGCGGATCACCGCGGCGCAGAAGACGAGGAACTGCGCGTTCTGGTGCGGGGTGTCGCCCGGCAGCAGCAGGTTGCCCTCGGTGGAGTTGCCCAGCGAGAAGTTGACGTGCTTGCCCGAGCCGTTGACGCCCTCGAACGGCTTCTCGTGGAAGAGGCACTCCATGCCGTGCTTGTTCGCGATTCGCTTGAAGGTCGTCATCAGCAGCTGCTGGTGGTCGGCGGCCTGGTTCGCCCGCTCGAACATCGGCGCGATCTCGAACTGGCCGGGCGCCACCTCCTGGTGCCGCGTCTTGGCCGGGATGCCGAGCTTGAAGAGCTCCCGCTCCGTCTCCATCATGAACGCCAGCACGCGCTCGGGGATGGCGCCGAAGTAGTGGTCATCGAACTCCTGGCCCTTCGGCGGCTTGGCGCCGAAGAGGGTGCGGCCGGAGTTGAGCAGGTCGGCGCGGGCCAGGAAGAAGTGCCGGTCGATCAGGAAGTACTCCTGCTCGGCGCCGCAGAAGGAGACGACGTGATCCGGGTTCTCGTGGCCGAAGAGGCGCAGTACCCGCTCGGCGTGCTTGGCCATCGACTGCTGCGAGCGCAGCAGCGGCGTCTTGTGGTCGAGGGCGTCGCCGAACATCGAGACGAAGACGGTCGGGATGCAGAGCGTCTTGCCGTTGGGGTTGTCGAGCACGTAGGCCGGGCTCGTCGGGTCCCAGCCGGTGTAGCCGCGCGCCTCGAAGGTGTTGCGCAGCCCGCCGCTCGGGAAGCTGGAGCCGTCCGACTCGCCCTGCGCGAGCGTCTTGCCCGCGAACTCGGCCAGCGACAGGCCGCCGCCAGCCGGCTCGAAGAAGCTGTCGTGCTTCTCCGCGGTGAAGCCGGTGAGCGGGTAGAAGACGTGCGAGTAGTGCGTGGCACCCTTCTCCATGGCCCAGTCCTTCATCGCCGAGGCGACCGAGTCGGCGACCATCGGGTCGAGCGGCTTGGAGTGCTCGATCGTGGCGAGGATGGACTTGTAGACGAGCTTGGGCAGCCGCTTCTGCATCACCGCGAGGCTGAAGACGTTCTCGCCGAAGATCTCGCCGGGCGCTTCGTTGGCCTCGTAGGTCGGTGCCGGCGGCACGTAGGCCTGCACGTCCTTGATGGCTTGCAGGCGGACGTTGTTGCCACTCATATGGGATCTCCCCCGAGACGACTGCTGATGTTTGCGCAGTCCCCTGCGAAACCCGACGAGACGAACCTAGGAACCCTGAACACCGGCAGCGTTTCGCAGCGGTTACGCCTCATCGCTCCCGGCGCCCGCGCAGGGTCGTTACCTACCGTCGTCGGGCATATGTCCGCCTCGTGCCGGCGGCCGGTGGTGGCGGCGCGTCACAATCGGGCGGTACCCCCGGTCGGATTCGAACCGACACTCGGACCCTTTTAAGGGGTCTGCCTCTGCCGTTGGGCTACGGGGGCGCTACCCATGTCACCGTACTTCTCACGCCCCGAAGACGAACAGTCGGCGGCGGGCAGGTAGCTCCTGGCTGAAACCTCAGCGCGATCGGTGGTGGATCGACGCGGACCTCTCGACAGCGCGCGGCGCGGGCGCCAAAGGTGGATGCGTGGGAAACGATCTCCTCCTCAGTCTGGTCGTCGTGACGGCCCTCGCCTTCGACTTCACCAACGGGTTCCATGACACCGGCAACGCGATGGCCACCTCCATCGCCACCGGTGCCCTCGGCCCGCGGACCGCGGTGGCGCTCTCCGGGGTGCTCAACCTGGTCGGCGCGTTCCTGTCGCTCAGCGTGGCCGCGACGATCGCCAACGGACTCGTCGACACGCACCTCGTGACGCTGACCGTGGTCTTCGCCGGGCTCGCGGGCGGGATCATCTGGAACCTGCTCACCTGGTTCCTGGGCATCCCGTCCAGCTCGTCGCATGCCCTGATCGGGGGCGTCGTCGGCTCGATGCTCGCCGCGGCGGGCGGCCACGCCGTGCAGTGGCATGGCCTCTTCCAGAAGGTGATCATTCCCGCCGGCATCTCGCCGATCGTGGCCGGACTCATCGCCACCGTGGGCACCTACCTCGTCTACCGGATCAGCCGCGGCGTGCCCGAGCGCACCCGCAGCCACGGCTTCCGTCTCGGCCAGATCGGCTCGGCCTCGATGGTCTCGCTGGCCCACGGCACCAACGACGCCCAGAAGACGATGGGCATCATCACGCTGGCCCTCATCGCCAACGGCACCGTCAAGTCGGATGCGCAGGCACCGTTCTGGGTAATCCTGAGCTGTGCACTGGCGATCAGTATCGGTACCTACATGGGCGGCTGGCGGGTGATCCGCACACTCGGCAAGGGGCTGGTGGAGATCGAGTCGCCACAGGGCATGGCCGCCGAATCGTCGTCGGCTGCGGTGATCCTGCTCTCGAGCCACTTCGGCTACTCGCTCTCGACCACGCACGTCGCCACCGGCTCGATCCTCGGCACCGGCCTCGGCAAGCGGGGTGCCGAGGTGCGCTGGAGCGTGGCCGGTCGGATGGCCACAGCGTGGATCTTCACGCTTCCGGCGGCCGGGGCGGTCGGGGCCCTCTCGTACGCCATCGCCAACGGCATCGGTGGCAACCCCGGCGTCTTCGTGGTGCTGCTCATCCTGATCGCGGTGGCTGGCGGGATCTTCCTGGGCTCGCGGAAGAACGCCGTGAGCCACGAAAACGTCAACGCCGAGTGGAGCGGGGCCAAGACCCCCGAGCCGGCGACGGTCTGAGGGGACAGACAGCGATGAACGACTGGGTGAACCTGAGCGCGCTGTGGCGCATCGTGGTGATCGGATTGCTGACCGGTGCCGGACTGCCCGCCCTCTTCGCGGTGGGCCTGCGAGCACTCGGGGCGGGATCGCGGGTGCCTGCCACAGCCGGTGCGCCGGTGGGCAGGACGGGAGGCGGGTCGGTTGGCGGGTCGGCGGGTGCGCCGGCATCGGACGATCGGATCGTCGGGGGTAGCCCGCTAGGCCTTGCGGCGGCGGTCGTCTGCTTCGCGGTGGTGCTCGGCGCCATCGGCTGGGGGATCTACTTCATCGTGAACGGGAGCTGAG
>JAOPUX010000153.1 GCA_025963285.1 Jatrophihabitans sp. | reverse complement strand
ACGCGACCCAACATGGTCTCGATCGGCACCATCGTCTGGCTGTCTTCGGAACTCATGTTCTTCGCGAGCTTGTTCGCGATGTACTTCCCGATCCGCTCGGTGACCGGGGCCGCCAACAGCCCGCCCGAGGGGACCCACCTGTCGTTCGGCTACTCCGCGATCTTCACGGTCATCCTCGTGCTCAGCTCGGCCACCTGCCAGCTCGGCGTCTTCGCCGCCGAGCGCGGAGACGTCTACAAGCTGCGGCTCTGGTTCTTCATCACGCTGTTGATGGGCCTCACGTTCGTGCTCGGCCAGGCCAACGAGTACCGCAGGTTCGTCCACGAGGGCACCACCATCTCGTCGGACGCCTACGGCTCGGTCTTCTACATCACGACCGGATTTCACGGCCTGCACGTGATCGCCGGCCTGTTCGCCTTCGTGGTCGTCCTGCTGCGCACCACCGTCGGCCGCTTCACCCACGAGAAGGCCACCAGTGCCATCGTCGTGTCCTACTACTGGCACTTCGTCGACGTCGTGTGGATCGGCTTGTACTTCACGATCTACCTCCTCCAGTGAGAGCAGTGATGGCCTCCCTCCTTCGCACCTCCGGCACCAGCGGCTCGTCCCGTCTCAGCCGACTGTCGCCGTACGTCGTCGTCGCGCTCGCCCTGGCCGTCGTCGGCGGCCTCTACACCGCCTTCCTCGCCCCCAAGAGCGGCGCCCAGACCGGCGGAGGCAACACCGACCAGTCGCTGACCGTCAAGGCCGGCTCGGACCTCTACCTCAAGGGCTGCTCCACCTGCCACGGCCTCAACCTCGAGGGCGGGGCCGGCGGGCCGTCCCTGATCGGCGTCGGCTCGGCGTCCGTGGTCTTCCAGGTCGAGAGCGGCCGCATGCCGCTGGCCAACGGGACCGTGCAGGCGCCGCGCAAGGACCCGAAGTACACCGGTGAGCAGATCGACCAGCTGGCCGCCTTCGTCCAGGCGCACGGCGGGGGCGCGCAGCTTCCCCAGGGCAACCTCACCGACGGCGACCTCGCCCTCGGCGGTGAGCTCTTCCGGACCAACTGCGCCAGCTGCCACAACTTCGCGGGTGCCGGCGGCGCGCTCACCTACGGCAAGTACGCCCCCGCACTCGATGACGCCAGCGCGCGCGTCATCTACGCCGCCATGCTGTCCGGCCCCGAGAACATGCCGCGCTTCGGTGACGGTCAGCTGTCGGAGTCCGACAAGAAGGCCATCACCAACTACGTCAAGCACGTCACCGCGGCCCAGGCCCCCGGTGGCAACGAGCTGGGCCGGGTCGGTCCGGTCTCCGAGGGCCTGCTCATCTGGGTCGCCGGTATCGGGTCGCTGGTCGGCGTGACGCTCTGGATCGGCAACCGCTCATGAGTGACGAGACCCCCGGCAGCGTGCCGCTCGACCCCGGCGCTCCCGACCGCACCGACGGTGGCGAGGACCGGCTCGGCTACACCGGCAGCCGGCCGGCGAGCGGCCAGACGTCGTACGACGCCGCGGGCTCGATCCGCGACCGGCTCCGCAACCCCGGACCGCAGTCCAGCGGTGGTGACACGAGAGGCTCGGAGGTCTCAGTGAGTGACTTCGAGCAGAGCGACAGCCGCGGCGACCTGCTGGCCCGGCGCGGCGACGAGGCCCAGCGCCACGACGCCGGTCCGCACGACGTGGGCGGCGGCGCGGGAGCCGGCGCGGCCGACCACAACACCGGCCTGAGCGAGCCGGAGGCGCGGCGGGCGGAGCGCCGGATCTCGGCCCTGTTCCTGCTCAGCCTGATCGGCACGATCGGCTTCATCGTCGTCTACTTCTTCTGGGACTTCACCTACGGCGTCGACAAGCACAGCCGGCTCTACACGCCGCTGCTCGGCATCAGCCTCTTCCTGGCCTTGGCCGGCATCGGCGCTGGGGCCGTGGTCTGGGCGAAGACGCTGATGGAGGACGAAGAGGTCATCCAGGAGCGGCACCCGTTCGGCTCGAAGCAGGCCGATCGGGACGCCACGGTCGTGACCCTCAAGGAAGGCGCCGCAAAGGCGCAGCTCGGCCGCCGACCGCTGCTGCGCGGCACCTTGCTGCTGTCCGTGGGCGCGCTCGCCGTGCTCCCGTTGCCCCTGGCCCTCGGCCTGGGCAAGTTCCAGCACAAGGAGCGGGCGCTCAACCACACGGGGTGGAAGGCCGGCGTGCGGTTGATCCGCAAGAACGGGTCGCCCGTCAACCGCAACGACCTCGAGATCGGCTCGGTCGAGTCGGTCTTCCCGGACATCCCCCGCGGCACCAAGATGGCCGACACGCCGGCCCTGTTGATCCGGATGCTCCCCGAGGAGCTGCACCCGGTGCCTGGCCGCGAGGACTGGTCGGTCGACGGCTTCATCGTCTACTCCGCCATCTGCAGCCACCTGGGCTGCCCGGTCAAGCTCTACGAGCAGCAGACCCACCACCTGCTCTGCCCCTGCCACCAGTCCACGTTCGCGGCCGACCGCGGAGCGAAGGTGCTCTTCGGGCCGGCCGCCCGGCCGCTGTCCCAACTGGCGATCCGGGTGGATGAGGACGGATACTTCTACGCACAAGGCGACTTCTCCGCCCCTGTCGGACCCAGCTACTGGGAGCGCAAGCCATGACCACAACCCTTGAGAAGGGCGCCGGCGGCGCGGCAGGCTGGGTCGATGACCGGCTGGGCGCGGCTGCGTACATCAAGAAGAACCTCAACAAGGTCTTTCCGGACCACTGGTCCTTCATGCTGGGCGAGATCGCGCTCTACTCGTTCATCGTGCTGCTGCTGACCGGCACCTTCCTGTCGTTCTTCTTCGACGCCA
>JAOPUX010000109.1 GCA_025963285.1 Jatrophihabitans sp. | reverse complement strand
GAGGCCGGCTTGAGGGCGCGGGCATCGTCGACGACGAGCCGGACGGTGCAGCTCCAGGCCCGGGTGGTGAACGAGGTAGTCATGACCCGTTGCTCCCGCCCTGCGCGGTGGAACCGGCGTTGGCATTGGCGACACCGCTCGTCGAGTCGTTGCTCGTGCTGTCGGTGCTGCTCGTCCCGCCGGTGGTGGTCGAGGTGCCGGTGCTGCTCGTCCCGCCGGTGGTGGTCGTTCCGCCGGTGGTGGTCGACGTGCCCGAGCTCGCGGTGCCGTTGTCGGCCGTGCCGGTCGACGTCCCGGATGTGCTGGTGGTCGACGAGGTCGTCGACGCCTCCGTAGCGGTGCTGTTCACCCCCGCCACGAGGCCGACGGTGGCGGCTCCGGCCACGGCGGCGGCCGTCCAGCCGGCGATCTTGGTGCGGCGCAGCAGCTGGCTGGCCGATGACGTGCTGGGGGAGCGGGGTGCGTCCGGTGAGTTCATACCGGCAACTCTGGATTCGGGCGGGTCAGGCCCTCATCACGACAACGTCAAGACCGTCCTAAGACGTGCTGGGAATCAGCTCATCCCCACCCGCCCCACCGCCGACTTTGTGCGTACTCGCGGTGCTGGAGCGGCCATCCCGCGCCGGGAGCGCGCACAAGGTCGGCCACCCCGCGCCGGGTGCGCGCACAACGTCGGCCGACCTGCGGCGAACGACGCTCAGGGGCTGTGGACGAGCAGCGTCACGAGCGCGCCGCCCGAGGGTGAGCGGCCGATCGACATGGAGCCGCCGCTGCCCTCGGCACAGCGGCGCGCGATGTCCAGGCCCAGCCCGGTGGAGCCGCGATCACTTCGACCGCGGACGTCGGAGTCGTCGGGGATGCCCGGGCCCTCGTCGGAGACCTCCAGCTGCGCCCCGTCCGCGGCCGCGCTGAGCCGGACGGCGAAGGCCGCGCCCTCCGGAGTGTGCGCGATGACGTTCTCCAGCAGGGCATCCACCGCGGCGGAGAAGTCCTCGGCCGCGGCCCGCACCGGCAGCGGCGAGGACGGCAGCGAGACGGTGCACGCCCGCCCCTGCTCGTCGGTGAGCGCCGACCAGAACGCCACCCGCTCGCCCACCACCTCGGTGGCGTCGCAGGAGGGCATCCGCCCTTCGCGTTGGGGGCGCCGGGCCGCATGGATGACGGCGGTGAGCAGCCGCTCCAGGGAGCTGACGTGCGTGCCGACCCGTTCGGCCTCGGCCGGATCGCGCAGGGCCTCGGCGTCCAGGCGCAGCGCGGTGAGCGGTGTGCGGAGGCGGTGCGACAGGTCGGCCACCGTCTCGCGCTCCTCGGCGATCAGCTCATCGATGCGGTCGGCGAGGCGGTTGAGGGCCTTGCCGACGTCGGCGATCTCCTTCGGCCCGTCCACCGGGGCGCGGGCGCCGATCTCGCCGACGCTGAGCTGCTGCGCGGTCTCTGCGGTGCGGACGAGCGGGCGCACCAGCCGGCGGGTCAGCAGCTCGGCGCCCGCGATGCCGACGAGCAGCAGGCCGACTGCCGAGCCGCCGAGCAGCAGCCACCATCCCGTCTCCCCTGAGTGCAGCTGGGAGTCGGTGGCGAAGACGCGGACCACCGTCATGCCGCGGGTGTCCGGGTCGAGCACCGTGAGCTGGGAGATCTGCCCGCTGCGGTACCCGGCCAGCACGGGCTGCTGCGGTCCGCCCCCATGGTCGTCGCCGTTGCCCTCCCCCGGCTGACCCGCCGGAAGGGCCGGAACGCCGCCCGGTGGCTGGGTCCCGACGATCACCCCCGAGGCGAGCTCGACGCAGGCGCTGCTGTCGCCCGGCAACGCGGCGAGGTAGGCGGCGATCTGCTTCTCGGTCGGAGAGGTGTAGCCACTGCGCAGGTAGTTCGCGATGCGATTCGCCTTGTCCTGCAAGGACTTCGTCGCATCCTGGTAGACGGTGTGCCGCACCAGGATGGCCAGCGGGATGACGAAGGCCAGCACCACCAGCGTGATCATCCCGGCCACGAGGGCGACGATCCGGCGCCTCATCCGGCGACCTCGGGCGCGACGAGCCGCACGCCCACGCCCCGCACGCTGTGCAGGTAACGCGGTTCGGCCGCGCTCTCACCGAGCTTGCGGCGCAGCCAGGACAGGTGCACGTCGACGGTGCGGTCCGAACCGCCCCACGCCAGCTGCCAGACCTCGCTGAGCAGGTCGCGCTTGCTGACCACCTCGCCCGCGCGACGGGCCAGGGCAAGCAGCAGCTCGAACTCCTTGCGGGCCAGCTCGACGGGGCGCCCGTCTACGGTCACCTCGTAGCTGCGGGTGTCGATCGACAGTCCGCCGACGGTGAGCACCGGGTCCTCGTCGGTGCGCCCCGTCCGGCGCAGCACGGCCTTGATCCGGGCGTTGAGCTGGCCGGCGGTGAAGGGCTTGATGACGTAGTCGTCGGCCCCGATGTCGAGCAGGCGGACCATCTCCGCCTCGTCGTCACGCGCCGTGGCCACGATCACCGGGATGTCGCTGACGGCCCGCAGCATCGAGAGCACGTCGGCGCCGTCGACGTCGGGCAGGCCGAGGTCGAGCAGGATCACGTCGGGCTTCTGCTCCACCGCTGCCGAGAGAGCCGGCATGCCCGAGGCCAGGGAGGTCACCACGTGGCCGTGTTCGCGTAGTGCGCGGGTGAGCGCGGTGCGGATCGCCACATCGTCCTCGACCAAGAGCACCTGCACCATGCGCGCGACGGTACCGCGCGCCCAACAGAGATACTGGTGCAATGGCGTTCAGCGATCTGCAGGAGTTCGTCCGGGCTCTCGAACGCGACGGCGAGCTCGTGCGGATCACCGCGCCCGTCGACCCGCACCTCGAGGTCACCGGCATCGTCCAGCGTGTCGTGCGTGAACGCGGCCCGGCGCTGCTCTTCGAGAACCCCACGCGCGGCAAGATGCCCCTGCTGATCAACGCCTTCGGCACACCGGAGCGGATGGCCCGGGCCCTGGGCGTGGCCAGCCTCGACGAGATCGGCGACCGGATCGGCGAGCTGCTCAAGCCGGAGATCCCCAAGGGCATCGGCGGCCTGAAGGACGCGCTCGGCAAGGTAGGCCAGCTGCGCCAGGTGCCGCCGCGCAAGGTCAAGACCGCCCCCTGCCAGGAGGTGGTGCTGCGCGGTGCGGACGTCGACCTCGACCTGCTGCCCGGGATCTTCGCCTGGCCCGAGGACGGCGGCGTCTTCCTCAACCTCGGCCTCACCCACACCAAGCACCCGGAGACTGGCGCGCGCAACCTGGGCATGTACCGGCTGCAGCAGCAGGACCGGCAGCGGGTGAGCCTGCACTGGCAGATCCACAAGGACTCGACCTCGCACGCCGCGATCGCCGAGCGCCGGGGCGAGCGGCTGCCGGTGGCCATCGCCTTCGGCTGCCCGCCCGCGGTGACGTATGCGGCCAGTGCACCGCTGCCGGCCGAGATCGACGAATACCTCTTCGCCGGCTTCCTGCAGCGCGAGCGCGTCGACATGGTCGACTGCCTCTCCGTGCCGCTCCAGGTCCCGGCCGGCGCCCAGGTGATCCTCGAGGGCTGGGTCGAGCCCGGCGAGCGGCTGCCCGAGGGCCCCTTCGGGGACCACACCGGCTTCTACACGCCGGTGGAGCCGTTCCCGTTCGTGCACGTCGAGACGATGACGATGCGCAGCGACCCGATCTACCAGTCGA
>JAOPUX010000099.1 GCA_025963285.1 Jatrophihabitans sp. | reverse complement strand
GCGGCCCCATTCGCGGCGCCGGACGGCCGTCCGCATCCTGGCACCGCTTGCCGCGTCCGCCGCCGTGGTGGCGATGGCCGTGGGGATCAGCCTGCACAACGGTTCTCCCTCCCATCGCGCCCCGATCGCCGCCGGCCACACCAGCGGGCCCACCCGGTTCCCGTCGAGCACCCCGCCGACGACCCCGGCCCCCACGACCCTCCCGGCGGGTGCCAAGCCGGTACACGTCGCCCTGGCGATGAAGGACGGCTCGCAGGTCGGCGTCGGGATGCCCGTGGTGGCCTACTTCTCCCGGGACATCACCAACGGCGTCGCGCTGCAGCAGGCCACCACGGTCAAGGTGAACGGCAAGTCGGTCGAGGCCGCCTGGTACTTCGAGGCCGGCACCGTCCAGCCCGGCTATCCGATGCAGGGACATCTGCGGATGGACGCGTACTGGCCCGCGCACGCCGCCATCCAGGTGTCGGTGCCCGCTGCCGGCCTCAGCGCCGGTACCGGCCTGGCCTTCGATGACAGCGTCAGCCTCACCTTCACCACCGGCGCGAAGACGGTCGCCACGGTCGACGACAAGACCCACAAGCTGACGGTGACGAGCGACGGCAAGCCGCTCGGCGTCTTCCCCGTGTCGCTGGGGTCGCCGAGCACCCCGACGAGCTCGGGCACGAAGGTGATCATGGCCAAGGGTGCGGCGATCTGCATGACCGGCCCGGGCTACCACGACTGCGGGGTGAAGTACACGCAGCGGCTCACCGCGGACGGCGAGTACCTGCACGCGGCGCCGTGGAACGTGAAGAACATCGCCGCGGGCATCGACTCGTCCAACGGCTGCACCAACCTGACGACCGCAGACGCCAAACGCCTCTACGGCGTCATGGAGATCGGTGACATCGTCAGGTACCCGAACGCGACCGGGCCGAAGATGAGCCCGACCGACGGCCTGGGCGACTGGAACGTCCCGTGGCCGAAGTGGCTCACCGGCGGGCTCGCCCCCACGCGTTAGCTCACGGCAGGCCCAGTGCTGCTGCGACCTCGGTTCGCAGGGCCGTCAGCCGCGCAGCTGCCTGTTCGGCCGAGGCGTCTGGCTGGATCACCTCGAGGTAGGCCTTCAGCTTCGGCTCGGTTCCGGAGGGCCGGATCACGACCCGCCCGCCGGCGAAGCGCAGCCGAACGGCGTCGGTGGCCGGCAGCAGCTCCTCGAAGGCGGCGGGCACCCCGAGCAGGGTGGCCGGCGGGGCGGAGCGGACGCGCCGCATGGCGGCTTCGATCAGGCTCAGGTCGTCGACCCGTACCGAGAGCTGGTCGGTGGCGTAGCGGCCGTAGTCGGCGGCCAGCTCGTCCAGCCGCCGTGCCAGCGAGGAGCCCTCCGCCTTCAGTGTGGCGGCGAGTTCGGCCACCAGCAGGGCGGCGCTGACGCCGTCCTTGTCCAGCACCAGCTCCGGCGCCACCGCGTAGCCCAGCGCCTCCTCGTAGCCGTAGACGAGGTCGGGGGCGGCGCGGGAGATCCACTTGAAGCCGGTGAGGGTCTCGGCATAGCCGACGCCGGCGCGGGCGGCCATCGCGCCGAGCATCGACGACGAGACGATCGTGGTGGCGTAGGTGCCGCGGACGCCCTTGCGAAGCAGCGCGTCGGCCAGCAGCACGCCCACCTGGTCGCCGCGCAGCATCCGCCAGCCGTCGGCGCCCGCCCCCTCGGAGCCCGCCCCCTCGGAGCCAGCCCCCTCGGAGCCCGCCCCCCCAGAGCCAGGCACGGCCACGGCACAGCGGTCGGCGTCCGGGTCGTTGGCGATGATCAGGTCCGCCCCCACCGAGGCGGCGAGGGCGAAGGCGAGGTCCAGGGCGCCCGGCTCCTCGGGATTGGGGAAGGCGACGGTCGGGAAGTCGGCGTCCGGGTCGCGCTGCTCCGGCACGCTCTCCGGCTCGGCGAACCCCGCGGCGGCGAAGACCCGCTTCAGCGTTGCCGTGCCGACCCCGTG
Organism: Jatrophihabitans sp.; assembly: GCA_025963285.1. Lineage (GTDB taxonomy): Bacteria > Actinomycetota > Actinomycetes > Mycobacteriales > Jatrophihabitantaceae > JAOPUX01. The sequence continues at coordinate 19,524 of JAOPUX010000099.1, read as the reverse complement.
CATGGCGGTGTGGACGATCGACAGCGCGCGCGGACCGTCCGCCGCGATCAGCCCAGCCACCGCGGCGACGTACCCGGCCACGAGGTCGTCATCGAGCACCCGCACGCCGGACGGGTCGAGGGGGATCTCCCGCGAGCTGCCGACGGCATGGATCGCCGCCTCGATCTCGGTGTCGGTGGGCGGCACGATCTGGGCGCCGTCTGCGGCGTAGACCTTGTAGCCGTTGTCGGCGGGCGGGTTGTGGGAGGCGGTGACCATCACCCCGGCCGCGGCGTGCAGGTGCCGCACCGAGTAGGCCAGCACCGGGGTGGGCAGCGTCGTCGGCATGATCAACGCCTCGAAGCCCGCGGCGGCGAAGATGGCGGCCGAGTCCTGCGCGAAGTCGAGCGAGCCGTGCCGACCGTCGTAGCCCACGACCACCGGCTGACCGGCGTGCCCGGCCGCCGTGAGCCAGGCGGCCAGCCCGGCGGCGGCACGGCGGACGACCGTGCGGTTCATCCCGTTCGGGCCGGGGCGGATCGGGCCGCGCAGCCCGGCGGTCCCGAAGGTCAGCGGGGCGCGGAAGCGGTCGGCCAACTCCGCCTCGGCATCCTCGTCGAGCAGGGCCTGTAGTTCGCCGGCGGCAGCGGGGTCGACCTCGTCGTCGATCCAGGCCTCGACCTGCGCCCGCAGCCGCTGGTTCACAGGCGCTGAGACTCGTGCGCCTGGCAGAGCCCTATCCCCATCATTCGCTTCGCTCACAGCTGAGGTACCAGCTCGGCGAGCAGCAGCCCCATCCGGTGGGCGGCGGCCAGGCCGGCGGCGAGTACCTCTTCGTGGTCGAGCGGGTCACCGAGGCCGGCGGCCAGGTTGGTGACGAGCGAGAGCCCGAGCACCTCCACCCCTTCCGCGCGGGCGGCCACCGCCTCCAGCACCGTGGACATGCCGACCAGGTCGGCGCCGAGGATGCCCGCCATGCGCACCTCTGCGGGCGTCTCGTACTGCGGGCCCGGGAACATCGCGTAGACGCCCTCGGCGATCGTCGGGTCGATCGACTGCACCAGCGCGCGCAGCCGGGGGGAGTACACGTGCGTCAGGTCGACGAAGCGCGGCCCGACCAGCGCGGTTCGCCAGGTGAGGTTGAGGTGGTCGCTGATCAGCACCGGATCGCCCACCGCCATGCCCGGCCGTAGACCGCCGCAGGCGTTGGTCAGCACGATCGTGCGGCAGCCCGCGGCGGCGGCCACGCGCACGCCGTGCACCACCGCCTCGACGCCCCGGCCCTCGTAGAGGTGGGTCCGGCCGAGGAAGGCCAGCACCCGCACCCCGCCGACGTCGAGTGACCGGATGCGCCCTGCGTGCCCCTCGACGGCGGGCGGCAGGAAGCCCGGCAGGTCGGTGACGGTGACCTCGGCGACCGTGCTGCCGAGCTCTGCCACCGCTGGCACCCAGCCCGAGCCCAGGACGATGGCGACGTCGTGCTGCGGCACGCCGGTCCGTTCGGCGAGGACGCCTGCGGCGGCGGTGGCGAGGGCAGTGGGATCGGCTGTGGGCGTCTCGGTCACGGACCCGACCCTACCGGCCGAGCCCGGCTGGCTTGCCCGGACTTTGTGCGCGAAATCGGCGCTGCAGAGCCCCGGCAGCGCCGCTTCCGCGCACAAGGTGGGACCCCCAGCCGGGAGAGATCGGCCACCTACCGGGGTGCGAAACCGGAGCGTCGCCCTAACATCGGGGCCATGTCTGCCCTCCCCGTCTCGCCCGGACAGTCAGCCCCGCTGGAACTCGCCGGCGAGTTCCCGGCCGCGACCGCGGACGAGTGGCGTGCGCTGGTTGCCGGCGTCCTCCGCAAGTCCGGCCTCGCCGAGGATGCCGACCCGATCAAGGCACTGAGCTCCCACACCTACGACGGCATCACCGTGGCGCCGCTCTATACCGCGGCCGACGCGCCCGGCGTCGAGATCGGCGTCCCGGGGGCGGCACCGTTCGTGCGAGGGGCGACGGTCGACGCCGACTCGGCCACCGGGTGGGACGTCCGCACCCGCTACGTCGATCCCACGGCAGCCCGGGTCAACAGCACCGCGCTGACCGACCTCGAGACGGGCGCGACCTCCCTCTGGCTCACCCTCGGTGCGGGTGGGCTGCCGGTGACGGAGCTGGCTGCCGCGCTGGAGGGCGTCTACATCGACCTCGCCCCGGTAGCCCTCGACGCCGGGTCGCAGACGCGCGAGGCCGCCACCGCGCTGCTGGCCCTGGCGGCGTCGCGGAGCCTCGAACCTGCCGAGCTCACCGGCTCGCTGGGCGCCGACCCGATCGGGCTCCGCGCCCGCACCGGCGCAGACTACGACGCCACCCTGCTGGCCGACCTGGCGGCGCAGGCTGGTGAGTACGCGAACCTGCAGCTGGCCACGGTCGACGGCAGCGTCTACCACGACGCCGGTGCCGCCGACGCCGACGAGATCGGCATCGCCACCGCGGTCGGCGTCACCTACCTGCGCGCCCTCACCGCCGCCGGTCTCAGCACCGAGGCAGCACTGGCAGCGCTCGAGTTCCGCTTCGCCGTCACCGCCGACCAGTTCCTCACCATCGCCAAGCTCCGCGCCGCCCGCCGCGTCTGGGCTCGCGTCGCCGAGCTTGTCGAGGCGGCCAACTCCGTCAGCGCGGAGATCAGCGAGTCGACGGGCGGCCGCGGGCAGCGCCAGCACGCGGTCACCTCCGCGGCGATGATGACGCAGCGCGATCCGTGGGTGAACATGCTTCGCACCACGATCGCCTGCTTCGGTGCCGCGGTCGGCGGGGCCGACGCGATCACGGTGACGCCCTTCGACGCCGCCATCGGGCTCTCCGACGACTTCGCCCGGCGCATCGCGCGCAACACCCAGGCGATCCTGCACGACGAGTCCTCGCTCGGCCGGGTGCTCGACGCGGCCGGCGGCTCCTGGTACGTGGAGTCGCTCACCGACGAGCTGGCCGCCAAGGCCTGGGACACCTTCACCGCGATCGAGACGGCCGGGGGTGCCCTCGCCGCCCTGGACAGCGGGCTGATCACCGAGCGCCTCGCCGCCACCCGTGCCGCCCGCGACGCCGACATCGCCCACCGGCGGGCGCCGATCACCGGTGTCACCGAGTTCGCCTTCCCGGCCGAGGCGCCCGTCGTCCGGCCGCCCGCCCCCGCGGCCCCGAGCGGAGGCCCGCTCGAGCCCGTCCGCTGGACGGCCGCCTTCGAGGCGCTGCGCGATCGTAGTGACGCCGCCCCGACCCGTCCGGTGGTCTTCCTGGCTGCGCTCGGCCCGTTCGCCGCGTACACCGCGCGGGTCGGCTTCGCCACGAACCTCTTCCAGGCCGCCGGATTCAGCGTCGTCGTCGGCAGCGGCGACCCGGACGAGATCGTCGCCGCCTTCGGGGCCAGCGGCACGACCGTCGCCTGCCTCTGCTCGTCGGACAAGCTCTACAGCGAGCTGGCCTCCTCGGAGGCCGCCGCGCTCAAGGCAGCCGGGGCGAAGTACCTCTGGATCGCAGGCAAGCCCGGCAAGGACGAGGAGTCCGACCACGCCGCCGGGATCGACGGCTACGTCTACACCGGGTGCGATGCGCTCGAGGTCCTGACCACGACGATGACCGTCCTGGGGGTCAACTGATGTCCACGATTCCTGACTTCTCCGCGGCCACGCTCGGCTCGCCCGCGCCCGCCGAGGCGCCACCGCTCGACGTCGCCCCCTGGGAGACGCCCGAGGGCATCGCCGTGCCACCGCTCTACACCGCCGCCGATCTCGACGGGCTGGACTTCCTCGGCACCTACCCAGGGGTGGCGCCGTTCCTGCGCGGGCCGTACCCGACGATGTACGTCAACCAGCCGTGGACCGTGCGGCAGTACGCCGGCTTCTCCACGGCCGCTGAGTCGAACGCCTTCTACCGCCGCAACCTGGCCATGGGGCAGAAGGGGCTGTCGATCGCCTTCGACCTGCCCACCCACCGCGGCTACGACAGCGACAACCCGCGGGTGATCGGTGACGTCGGCATGGCGGGCGTGGCCATCGATTCGATCTACGACATGCGTCAGCTCTTCGACGGCATCCCGCTGGACAAGATGTCGGTGTCGATGACGATGAACGGTGCCGTGCTGCCCGTGCTCGCGCTCTACGTCGTGGCGGCCGAGGAGCAGGGGGTGGCGCCCGAACAGCTCACCGGCACTATCCAGAACGACATCCTCAAAGAGTTCATGGTCCGCAACACCTACATCTACCCGCCGACCCCCTCGATGCGGATCATCAGCGACATCTTCGAGTACACCTCGCAGAAGATGCCGAAGTTCAACTCGATCTCGATCTCCGGGTATCACATCCAGGAGGCCGGGGCGACGGCCGACCTGGAGCTGGCGTACACGCTGGCCGACGGCGTCGAATACCTGCGCGCCGGGATCGCGGCAGGCCTGGACATCGATGCCTTCGCCCCGCGCCTGTCGTTCTTCTGGGCCATCGGCACCAACTTCTTCATGGAGGTCGCGAAGCTCCGCGCGGCCCGGCTGCTCTGGGCCAAGCTGGTGAAGGAGTTCAACCCGAAGTCGGACAAGTCGCTGTCGCTGCGTACCCACTCGCAGACGAGCGGCTGGTCGCTGACGGCGCAGGACGTCTTCAACAACGTCATCCGCACCTGCGTCGAGGCGATGGCCGCCACGCAGGGCCACACGCAGTCGCTGCACACCAACGCGCTCGACGAGGCGCTCGCGCTGCCCACCGACTTCTCCGCGCGCATCGCCCGCAACACCCAGCTGGTGCTGCAGCAGGAGTCCGGCACGACGCGGGTGATCGACCCATGGGGCGGCTCGTACTACGTCGAGAAGTTGACCTATGACCTGGCCCGCCGCGCGTGGGAGCACATCCAGGAGGTCGAGAAGACCGGCGGCATGGCCAAGGCCATCGACGCCGGCCTGCCGAAGATGCGCATCGAGGAGGCGGCGGCCCGCACCCAGGCCCGCATCGACTCCGGCCGCCAGCCGCTGATCGGTGTGAACAAGTACCGGCTGGAGACCGAGGACGAGCTCGACGTGCTGAAGGTCGACAATGCCGGAGTCCGCGCTGAGCAGGCCGAGAAGTTGCGTCGGCTGCGCGAGGAGCGCTCGTCCGACGATGTCGCCGCCGCGCTGGCGGCCCTGACGAACGCGGCCGCCGAGAAGGGGCCGGGGCTGGAGCACAACCTGCTCAAGCTGGCGATCGATGCTGCCCGCGCCAAGGCCACCGTCGGCGAGATCTCCGATGCCCTGGAGGCGGTATACGGTCGGCACTCAGCGACCATCCGGACCATCTCCGGGGTCTATCGCGAGGAGTCGGGCAGCGTGGCGATCATCGACCAGGCGCGTGCGGCCACGGCCGAGTTCGAGGAGCAGCAGGGGCGCCGCCCGCGCATCCTGATGGCCAAGATGGGCCAGGACGGGCACGACCGCGGTCAGAAGGTGCTCTCCACCGCCTTCGCCGACCTCGGCTTCGACGTCGACGTCGGCCCGCTCTTCCAGACGCCGGCCGAGGTGGCGCGCCAGGCGGTCGAGGCAGACGTGCACATCGTGGGCGTCAACTCCCTCGCCGCCGGGCACCTCACCCTGGTGCCGGCACTGCGCGATGAGCTGGCTGCCCAGGGCCGCGGCGACATCATGATCGTCGTCGGTGGCGTGATCCCACCCCAGGACTTCGACGCGCTGCGCGAGGCGGGCGCCGCGGCGATCTTCCCGCCCGGGACGGTCATCGCCGAAGCTGCCGTCGAGCTGCTCGGCAAGCTGACCGCGCAGCTCACGAGCTGATGCCCGATCGTGCAAGTTCTGCCGTCCCAGGGACGGCAGAACTTGCTCAATCGGTGATTGCCGGGGACCGTGCGTCGGTCGCGCGGGCCATCACGCTGGTCGAGTCGAAGCGGGCCGACCACCGGGCGCAGGCACAGGAGCTGCTCGTCGAACTCCTGCCACACACCGGCAAGGCGCAGCGCATCGGCATCACCGGCGTGCCCGGCGTCGGCAAGTCCACCTTCATCGACCAGTTCGGCGTGAACCTGATCGCCGACGGGCACCGGGTGGCGGTGCTGGCCGTCGATCCGTCGAGCGGGCGCACCGGTGGGTCGATCCTCGGCGACAAGACCCGGATGGCCCGCCTCGCGGTCGAAGCCGACGCCTTCGTGCGCCCGTCACCGAGTGCGGGCACGCTCGGCGGCGTCGCCAAGGCCACCCGCGAGACGATGCTGGTGATGGAGGCCGCGGGCTACGACGCGGTGCTCGTCGAGACCGTCGGGGTCGGGCAGTCGGAGTACGTCGTGGCCGACATGGTCGACACCTTCCTGTTCCTGACGCTGGCCCGGACCGGTGACTCGCTTCAGGGCATGAAGCGCGGCATCCTCGAGATCGTCGACGTGATCGGAGTCAACAAGTCCGACGGAGACCACGCCGACGAGTCCGAGCGTGCCGCCCGCGAACTGAGCGGCGCCCTCCGGCTGGTGCGTGGTGAGTCCGAGGACTGGCAGACGCCGGTCGTCACCTGCAGCGGCTTGACCAACATCAATCTCGACCGGGTGTGGAAGCACATCCAGCGCCACCGCGACTGGCTGGTGGCCCAGGGCGAGTTCGAGGCCAAGCGCCGACGGCAACTGGTCGACTGGACGCGTTCGATGGTCCGCGACCGGCTGCTGAGCCGGTTGGAGAGCCCGCCGGCGCGGGCGGTGGTTATCGAGGCTGAAGCAGCCGTCTTGGCGGGCGAACTGACACCCGACCAGGCTGCGGCGCGCATCGTCGAGGCGCTCGGCTAGCAGAGGTGGTATCGGTCACCACCTTCAACAACTGGGTCGACTACACGCGGCCAGTGGCGCGCTGCACCGCGTCGGCCGGCAGTTCGTGCACCATCTCGCGGGCGAGTGCGGTGAGCACCACGGTGCAGGCCAGCCTCGGCTACTCGAAGTCGGGAGTCGCGGCGAACCTCGGCTTCTACTGCGATGTGGAGACGGGATGACCACGTCCGTGCCGCTCGAAACCCGGCGACGTCGCCGCCGCAGTTGGTGGATCGCGCTCGCCGGGGTGCTGGTCATCGGCTCCGCGGCCTGGATCGCCACTGCTCGGGGCGGTGCCAGCCATACGGTCGCGCGCTGGCAGCATCTGCCGGATCCGGCACTTCAAGTCGCAGTACCGGGCGCGACCATCGCGGCGTCCGGCGGGGCTGGCGCCGGCACGGTTGCGCTGACCCAGCCACTCGTGAGTGGCTCGGTCGAGCTGCTCGTGAGCTGCAGCGGCGCAGGCACGATCTCATTCGTGCTCGGCACCGCGGTGGGCGGCGGTGACTGTGCTCGCGGCAGTGATCGGCAGTTCGTCGTCAACATCAAAGCCGGCGGCCCTCGATCGTCGGCGCTCCGGGTGGAGGCGCCAGCTGGGCTGCTCTGGCGGGTATCCCTCACTGCCGGCTGACGTCGCGTCCGCGTCAGGTTGTCCTGCCTATCACGGACCCGAAGCAGGGACGACCTACTCGGCGTCGGTCAGCTCGTCGCGGGCGGAGCTGGCCAGCCGCACCATCGTCAGGGCGAGCACAAAGCTGGCGAGCAGCGACGTGAGCCGCACGCGGGTTTCGCTGATGGAGCGACCAGGGGAGAGGTCCATGACCCTACGGTACGTCGCTCAAATCAGACAAAAGAGCGATACGCGACGCTGTGCGGAGCGCCACAGGTGTGATTTGTAGCGAGTCAGAACATTTACCTTCACCCGTAGGCTGATCTTGTGGTTGTTGAGATCCCCGAAGACGAGGCCACCGACAGTCCCGATCCCGCCCAGGCCGTGGAGCAGGCTCGCAGCCTGCGCGAGCGGCTGCAGCGTCAGGCACTCGACACCCGCCCGCTCAGCGTCGCCCCCTACCGCCGGCTGCTGATCGGCCAGGGCACCAGCTTCATCGGCTCGATGCTCACGCAGGTCGCTGTCTCGGTACAGGTCTACGAGCTGAGCAATTCCTCGTTCGACGTGGGGCTCGTCGGCTTCGCCGGGCTGATCCCGATCGTCGCCTTCGGCCTCTACGGCGGGGCCATCGCCGACGTCGTCGACCGCCGCGTGCTCTACCTGATCGCCAGCCTCGGCAGCTGGGCCGTCACCCTCGCCCTGCTGACGCAGACGCTGCTGAGCGTCGGCAGCGTGCCGCTGATCCTCGGGCTGGTGGCGGTGCAGTCGGCCACCTTCGCCATTGCGTCGTCGGCCCGGGGCGCGATCATCCCGCGCATCGTGGAGCCCGACCTCGTGCCCGCGGCCAACACCCTGAACTTCACGGTGGGCAACGTCGGGCAGGTGGTGGGCCCGCTCATCGCCGGAGCCCTCGTGGGCCTCACTCACGGCTACGCGTACGCCTATGGCATAGACGGCGTCCTCTTCACCGCGGCGCTCTACTCCGCGCTCCGGCTGCCCTCGATCCCGCCGGACCACAGTGGCGGGCAGAAGCTCGGGCTGCGCTCGGTCGGCGAGGGGCTCAGCTTCATCGCCACCAGGCCCGTCCTGATGATGTCCTTCATGGTCGACATCTGCGCGATGGTGCTGGCCATGCCGCGCGCCCTCTTCCCGGCTGTCGCCGACGCGCGCTTCCACGGCACGGTCGGTCCGCTGTATGCCGCCATCGCGATCGGCTCGGTCGTGGCCGGTCTGTCGAGCGGCTGGATCGGCCGGGTCCGGCGGCAGGGACGCGCGCTGGTCTTCGCGATCGTCGGCTGGGGAGCGGCGGTGGCGCTCTCGGGTTTGGCCCACCAGCTCTGGCTCGTGGTGCTGCTGCTGGCCTTTGCCGGTGCCGCGGACCTGGTGAGCGCGGTATACCGGCAGACGATCCTGCAGACCTACGCCCCGGACGAGATGCGGGGGCGCATGCAGGGCGTCTTCATCGCCGTGGTCGCCGGCGGCCCCCGCCTCGGTGACGTCCGTGCCGGCGCGACGGCGAGCGCCTCGACCGCCACCTTCTCCTGGGTGGCAGGGGGCATCGCCTGCATGATCGTCGTTGGGATCGCCGGGCCCCTCGTCCGGTCGTTCTGGCACTACGACGCCAGCGTCCCCCTCGTCGAGGGTTAGCGTGGGCCCATGGGACTGAGTGGGCGCGAGTTCGTGATCTCGGCGGGTGAGCACACGGCCACGGTCGTGGAGGTCGGCGCGGGGCTGCGCAGCTATCGCCATGCCGGGACCGACCTGACGGCCACCTACCCCGACGATGCGCTGCCGCCCAAGTGCTGCGGCGCCGTACTGGTGCCCTGGCCGAACCGGCTCCGCGCCGGCAGGTACACCTTCGACGGCCGCCCCCTGCAGCTGGCGCTCACCGAGCCGGCCGCGGGCAATGCGATCCACGGCCTGGGCCGCTGGGCCCGCTGGCGGGCGATGAAGCACGAGCCGGACGCGGTGACACTGCGGCTGGACATCGTGCCGCAGACGGGCTGGCCCTTCGAGCTGCGCGTGGACATCCGCTACGCCCTCGACGCCGACCGCGGCCTGTCGGTGACGACCACCGCCACCAACCGCGGTGAGCACCGCGCCCCGTTCGGCGCCGGCTTCCATCCCTACCTCACCACGCACGGCGCCGAGCTCGACCACGTCACCGTCCGGATCCCGGCCCGTCGGCGCCTCGTCCTCGATGACGCGCAGGTGCCGGTGGGTGAGCAGAACGTCTCGGGCACGCCCTACGACCTGCGACGCGGCAAGCGCCTCAAGGACCTGCGCATGGACGACGGCTTCACCGGACTGGTCACCGAGGAGGGCCGGGGCTTCGCCGAGGTCCGCAGCAAGCATGGCGGGGCACGCGTCTGGTTCGACCAGACCTTCGGCTACCTCCAGGTCTTCACGGTGCCCGAGCTGACGCCCGGCACGCCGGCGGTGGCGATCGAGCCGATGACGTGCGCCCCCGACGCCTTCAACTCCGGCGCCGGGCTGATCCTGCTCGATCCGCGGCAGTCCTGGTCGGGCAGCTGGGGCATCCAGCCGCTCACCTGAGCTGCCTCATCTGATCTGCTGGTATCGCTCCAGGGCGACGAGTCGCTCGGCCGCGTGATCGACGATCGGCGCCGGGTAGTCGGCCGGTGGCTCGTCGAGTTGCCACGGCTCGTGCACCGCCTTTCCCGCGATGGCGCGTAGCTCCGGCACCCAGCGCCGCACGTAGTCGCCGGCCGGGTCGAAGCGGATGCCCTGGGTGATCGGGTTGAAGACTCGGTAGTAGGGCGACGCGTCGGTGCCGGTGCCCGCCGTCCACTGCCAGCCGTGCTGGTTGCTGGCGAGGTCGGCGTCGACGAGGTGCGCCATGAAGTGCCGGGCTCCGTGCTGCCATTCAACGTGCAGGTCCTTGACGAGGAACGAGGCCACGATCATCCGAACTCGGTTGTGCATCCACCCCTCGCCGAGCAGCTGTCGCATCCCCGCGTCGACGATGGGGTACCCGGTACGCCCTGCCCGCCAGGCGTCGAAGTCCGCGCCCGGCTTCGACCACTTCATCGCGCGCATCGCGGGCTGGAAGTAGTCGCGGGCCGACTCCGGCCAGGCATGCAGCACGGCGGCGTAGAACTCCCGCCAGGCGATCTCGCGGCGGAACGTCTCGTCGCTCTCGGTCAGCTCGGCGAGCATGGTGCGCGGATGGATGGCCCCCCACTTCAGGTACGGCGACATCCGCGATGTCTGGTCCAGGTCCGGACGGTCGCGGACCTCTGCATAGTGGCCTACTGCGTAGGCCCGCCAGGCCGCGAGCGCGGCGGCCTCGCCGGCCTCGGGCAGCACCAGGCCGTCGGGCAGGACCGGGTCGTCGGGGATCGCGTCCGAGGGCAGCCGGTGCCAGGCGGGGTCGGCCGCGCCGGCAGGCGCCCGCCAGCCGTGCGCCAGCCAGGCCCGGTAGAACGGCGTGTAGACCTTGTAGGGCGTGCCGTCGCCCTTGCTCACCCGGCCCGGTGCCACCGCGTAGGGCGAGCCGGTGCGGACGAGCGGGACGTCGCCGAGAGCATCGGCCACTGCCGCGTCGCGCCGCTGCCCATAGGGTCCGAAGTCCGCGCTGATGTGCACCGACCCGGCCTTCGCGGCACGCACGACGGCGGGCACGACCTCGTCCGGCGCGCCGGTGCGGATCACCAGCGCGCCGCCCGTCGCCGCGTCGAGGGCCCGCAGGCTCCGGTACAGGAACGCCAGCCGCGGAGCCCCGGCCGCGGCGATCAGCGCCGGATCCAGGACGAAGAGCGGCACGACCGGCCCGTCGGCTGCCGCGGCGTGCAGGGCCGGGTGATCGCCCAGGCGCAGGTCGCGGCGCAGCCACAGCACGGAGGTCACGTGACCCATCCTGCCCGCCCGGGGGGTGGCCGTGACATCTCGGGGTGAACCGGGGAGGCTGGGGGGATGAGCGAATCAGACGACCTCTACGTGAGCGGTTACACCGACGAGAACCAGCTCGACCCCTCCGACACCCTCACCGGTGACGACACCCAGGATCCGCTCGACGCGGGCTACACGGTGCCCGATCGCGCGTCGCACAGCTGGCGGGGGGAGACCCCGAACGAGGCACTGGCCGGCGAGTCGCTCGACGACCACCTCGCCGAGGAGGAGCCCGAGGTCTGGGACGAGACCGAGGACGTCGAGGGCGAGGAGCGCGCTGGCCGGCTCGTCTCGCCGGACGAGGGCGCCCACGCGAGTGTGGAGGGCGAGCTGCACGCCAGTGACGCGGGCCGCGCGGGGTATGCAGCCAGTGCCGAGGAGGCTGCCGTCTACATCGTCGACGAGGACCGGCCGGTCTGATGCAGCTGACGAAGTACACCCACGCCTGCGTCCGCCTGGACGAGGGCGACCGCACCCTCGTCATCGACCCGGGCGTCTTCAGTGAGCTCGATGCCGCCCTCGACGGCGCCGACGCTGTGCTGATCACCCACGAGCACGCCGACCACCTGCACGCCGACCGGCTCTCGGACGCCCTCACCGCCAACCCGCGGCTGCAGGTCTGGGCGCCGCTGAGCGTGGTGGAGACCCTGGACGAGTTCGGCGACCAGGTGGTGGCCGTCGACCCGGGGCAGGACTTCGAGGCCGCGGGCTTCCGGGTGCAGACCTTCGGCGGCCAGCACGCGGTGATCCACCCGTCGATCCCGGTGATCGCCAACATCGGCTACCTCGTCGACAACTCCGTCTACCACCCGGGCGACTCGTTCAGCGTGCCCAGCGTGGACGTCTCGACGCTGCTGCTGCCCACGCACGCACCGTGGAGCAAGACCGCCGAGGTGATCGACTTCGCCGTGGCCGTCCGGGCCCCGCAGGTCTTCCAGATCCACGACTCGCTGATCACCGGTATCGCGGCGAACATGATCGAGGGGCACGTGGCGCGGATCGCCGAGCCCTTCGGTGTGACGTTCCAGCATCTGGCGCCGCTGGAGTCCGTGGGCGTCTGAGGTAGGCAAGGATGGGCCGGTGAGTATCGACGCCGCGCAGGCTCTGCTGAGCCGGCACCCCATCATCGACGGGCACAACGACCTGCCCTACGCGATGCGCGAGCTGGTCGAGTACGACATCGCCCGTTTTCCCCTCGACCGGCGTCAATCGCAGACCCAGACGGACCTGGTGCGGCTGGCCGAGGGCGGCGTGGGCGGGCAGTTCTGGTCGGTCTTCGTCCCGGCGGCGTGGGCCGGTGAGCGCGCGGTGAGCGCCACGCTGGAGCAGATCGACTTCGTGCGGCGGATGGTGGCCCGCTACCCCGACCACCTTGCCCTCGCCACCTCGGCCGACGAGGTCGAGGCTGCCTGCGCCGCGGGGCGGATCGCCTCGTTGATGGGCGCCGAGGGTGGCCACAGCATCGACTCGTCGCTGGCGGTGTTGCGCACGCTCTACCGCCTGGGCGTGCGCTACCTGACGCTGACGCACAACGACAACGTGCCGTGGGCCGACTCCGCCACCGACGAGCCGGTGCTCGGTGGCCTCAGCGACTTCGGGCGGGAGGTCGTGCGACAGATGAACGGCCTAGGCATGCTCGTGGACCTGAGCCACGTGGCGGCGACGACGATGCGTGACGCGCTGGCCGTCACCCGGGCGCCGGTGATCTTCAGCCACTCCTCCGCGCGCGGGCTGGTCGACCACGTCCGCAACGTCCCGGACGACGTGCTGGCCAGCCTCGCCACCAACGGCGGGGTCTGCATGGTGACCTGCGTGCCGGCCTTCGTCTCGACCGACTGCTACGAGTGGGACGCTGGGGTACTGGAGCTGATGCGTGCCGAGGGCGAGAACCCGCGGGACTGGACGACCCATACGGCGGCTGCCATCCGGTACTCGCAGCGGTACCCATCGCCGGTGGCCACGGTGAGGCAGGTGGCCGACCACGTCGAGCACGTCCGGGCCGTGGCCGGTGTGGCGCACGTCGGGATAGGTGGGGACTTCGACGGTTGCAAGCCGATGCCGAACGGGATCAGCGACGTCTCGATGTACCCCACGCTGATCGCCGAGCTGCTCGACCGTGGCTGGTCGGAGCCCGAGCTGGCCGCGCTCGCCCGCGGCAACATCCTGCGCACGCTGCGTGATGCCGAGGACTGCGCCGTCAACTGACGGCGATCATCGACCCCCGCGGAGATCAGTTGACGGCCGGGGCGATCAGTCAGTTGAAGGCTGCGGCGATCGACCTGAGCGCGGCGTGCAGCTCGGCAGCCTCGGGCAGATCCGCGGCAGCCAGCGGCGGCGGCGAGGGCTCGTCGACCTCGGCGTGGCCCAGCCGGCGACGGGTGGCGGTGAGCGCGGCGTGCAGGGCGGCGAGCTCACCAGCCATGCCTGGTGCGGCGGTGAGCTCCGGCCGCTCGGTGATCCGCGTCGTGATCGCTCGGCTGGAGCGCCCGAGTGTCCGCAGGCCGGTGATGGCGTCGACCTGATGGGCCGCGGCCCGGAACGGTTGAGTCGCGAGCCGGTGGGCATGCAGGGCCGGACGCAGCTGCTCGGCCTGGATCAGGGCGGCGTCAAGGCGCTGCTGCTGGTCGTCGATCGCTGGGGTGTCGCGTCGGCGGATCGCGGTGAGCAGATCGCTGAAGACGGCCAGGGCGTCGGCGACCCGCCGGCGCAGGACCTGGCTGGTCTTGATCGGCAGCACGAACCACGCGGCAGCGATCGCCAGTGCCGCCCCGCAGCCGATTGCCTCCAGCCGGGTGCCCAGCAGGCTGGTGCCCGTCTGCCCCGAGTAGCCGTAGAGGAGGGCGAGTGCCGAGGTGACGCCTGCGGCCCAGAAGGCGTAGCTCCACGTACGCAGCCAGGCGGCGATGCCGACCACCACGAAGAGGGCGACGATCGCCCAGCGGTTGCCGGGGGTGAAGCTGTTGGCCAGTAGCGTGGCGAGCACGGTGCCGACGGCCGCGCCGACGAGCCGGAGCCCGCTCTTGTAGACGACGTCACCGCGGCCGCGGTTGCCGCTGGCGACGATGTAGGCGGTGAGCACTACCCACGGCCAGTGCTGCGGGAAGACCTGGTGCCCCAACAGGAACGCCAGCCCCAGCCCGACGCCCATCTGGGCCGCCATCTTGCTGCTGGCCGGGATGCGGGCGATCCGGCCGGTCGGGCTCCTGCGTGCCGGCGGCTCGTACACCGCTGCCGGGGTCTCGGGGGCTAGCAGGCCCAGGCGGCGGCCCAGGTACTGGCTGATCAGCACCCAGCCGAGTGCGATGGCGCTGAAGGCGGCGGTCCAGAGCGAGTGCTCGGTGCTGATGCCGGGCGGGGCGGGCGTCACCAGGATCGCGATGAACGGCAGCGCCACCAGCGTGCCGGCGCGGCGACCCCACGGTCCGAAGCGACGCAACCAGATGCCAGCGGCCAGAGCGAGGGTGAAGAGGGTGTCGCCGAGGGCGACGTGCTCGAGCATCAGCGTGCCGACCAGTCCGGCGGCTACCGCGACGACGATCAGCAGCGGCACCGAGACGTACCAGGCCCGGCCGTGCCCGACGCGCCGGCTGAGGGTCAGCGACAGCACCACGGCCAGCACCACGACATCGGTGTGCAGCCCGGCGAGGCTCTCGATCAGCCAGGCCGTGCCGAAGCTGGCCAGCACCCCGAAGAGGGTCACCGCCGTCGCGCGCAGCTGCACCAGGCCAGGGTCGAAACCCAGCCCGTCTCGCCACGTGCCCCGTCCGTCGATGCCGCCCAAAATACCGCGCCGCCCCGACCCATCTCCGCGAGTGGCTTGTTTGGACGCGAGTGGCTGGGCGACACGCCACCACTCGCGTCCGAACTAGCCACTCGGCGAAGGGGAGGCGCGGTCGCGCAGTTGCAGTGCAACTTGTTGCATAGGTAAGCTGCCCGGCGTGGCCCTCGAACACGCGATCCTCGTCTCGCTGGCCGAGCAGCGCAGCTCGGGCTACGAGCTGGCACGTCGCTTCGACAGGTCGATCGGGCAGTTCTGGTCGGCCACCCATCAGCAGGTCTATAAGGTCCTCGGCCGGATGGAGCAGGACGGCTGGGTCACCGCCACGGTGGTGCCGCAGGAGGGCCGTCCGGACAAGAAGGTCTATGACCTCACCGCCGCCGGGCGTGTCGAGCTGGCCGGCTGGCTGGCGCTGCCCGCGCAGCCTGAGGTCACCCGCTCGGACCTGGCGGTGAAGGTCCGCGGTGCGGCCGACGGTGACCTCGACGCAGTACTGGCCGAGGTCGCCCGGCATCGCGCCCTGCACGCGGAGCGCCTCGACTCCTACCTCGCCAACGAGAAGCACGAGTTCCCCGATCCGGAGTCGCTGACCGGTCGACGTCTGCACCAATGGCTCGTCCTGCGCGGCGGCATCACCCTCGAGCAGGGCCTCATCGGCTGGTACGACGAGGTCCTCGGCACACTGCGAAAGCCCACACCCCGGAAGGCAACGTCATGACGGACGGTCCCTACGCCCACCTCCTCGAGCCGCTCGACCTCGGCTTCACCACGCTGCGCAACCGCGTGCTGATGGGCTCGATGCACGTGATGCTGGAGGACAAGCGGAAGGACTTCCCAAAGCTGGCGGAGTTCTACGCGGAGCGGGCGCGCGGCGGGGTGGGCCTCATCGTCACCGGCGGCTTCGGCGTCAACCGCACCGGCTGGCTGCTGCCGCTGGCCGGGAAGATGACGACGACGGCCGAGTCGCGGCAGCACCGGATCGTTACCGACGCCGTGCACGAGCACGAGGGCAAGATCGCCCTGCAGCTGCTGCACGCGGGCCGGTACTCCTATCACCCGCTCAGCGTCAGCGCGTCGAAGTCCAAGTCGCCGATCACGCCGTTCGGCGCGCGGGCCATGCGCAGCCGCGAGATCACCCAGACGATCAAGGACTTCGCGCACTCGGCCCAGCTGGCCCGCGAGGCGGGTTACGACGGCGTCGAGATCATGGGGTCGGAGGGCTACCTGATCAACCAGTTCCTCGCTCCGCGGACGAACCACCGCACCGACGAGTGGGGTGGCAGCGCGCCCAACCGGCGTCGCTTCGCGGTCTCGATCGTGCGGGCGGTGCGCGAGGCGGTCGGCCCGGACTTCATCGTGATGTACCGCTTGTCGATGCTCGACCTGGTACCCGAGGGACAGAGCTGGGACGAGGTCGTCGCCCTGGCCAAGGAGGTCGAGGCGGCCGGCGCGACGATCATCAACACCGGGATCGGCTGGCACGAGGCGCGAGTCCCGACGATCGTCACCTCCGTGCCGCGCGGTGCATTCACCTGGATCACCGCCAAGCTCAAGCCCGAGGTGACGATCCCGGTGGTGACCTCCAACCGGATCACGATGCCCGAGACTGCCGAGGAGATCCTGGCCCGCGGCGATGCCGACATGATCTCGATGGCCCGGCCCTTCCTGGCCGACCCGCAGTGGGTGAACAAGGCGGCCGGCAACCGGTCGGACGAGATCAACGCCTGCATCGGCTGCAACCAGGCCTGCCTCGACCACACCTTCAAGCACAAGCGAGCGTCCTGCCTGGTGAATCCGCTCGCGGCCCACGAGACCGAGCTCAGGCTGCTGCCCGTCCGCCGGGCGAGGCGGGTGGCGGTCGTGGGTGCCGGCCCCGCGGGGTTGGCTGCGGCGACGTCGGCGGCGCGCCGCGGGCACAGCGTGGAGCTCTTCGAGGCAGACGGCGAGATCGGCGGCCAGTTCAACCTCGCCCGTCGCATCCCGGGCAAGGAGGAGTTCGCCGAGACGATCCGCTACTTCGTCCGCCAGCTCGAACTCACCGGGGTCAAGGTCAACCTGAACCACCGAGTCGAGGCCGCAGAGCTCATCGAGGGCGGCTATGACGAGATTGTGCTGGCCACCGGCGTCACCGCGCGGACCCCAGCCCTGCCCGGTGTCGACCGCCCGAACGTGCACACCTATGCCGACGTGATCACCGGCCGGGTGGTGCTGGGAGAGCGGGTGGCCGTGATCGGTGCGGGTGGCATCGGCTTCGACGTCAGCGAGTTCCTCACGCACAGCGGCGAGGTGGGTGTGCCGCAGCAGCGCGACGAGTGGCTGCGGGAGTGGGGCGTCAGCGACCCGTCGCGGGATCGTGGCGGCGTTACCGCTCCGGCCCCGCCGCAGTCGCCGCGCACGGTCTTCCTGCTGCAGCGCAAGACAACGGGGGTAGGCGCGGGCCTGGGCAAGACCTCGGGCTGGGTACACCGCGCTGCGGTGAAGGCGCGGGGGTCGAGACGCTCAAGGGAGTCAGCTACGACCGGATCGACGACGCGGGGCTGCACCTCACCGACGAACGCAGGGTTTCGCGGCTGCTCGAGGTCGACGACGTCGTGATCTGCGCCGGGCAGGAGCCGCGACGCGAGCTGCTCGCAGCGCTCGAGCAGGCGCGGGTCAGCGTCCACCTCATCGGGGGCGCGGACGTCGCCGCCGAGCTCGACGCCAAGCGGGCGATCGAGCAGGGCACGCGGCTCGCGGCGCGGCTCTGAACGAACCGAGGCTCTGCACACAGCTGTGCATGAACCTGTGGACGACCGGTGCACAACGTCCGGCAACTGGGGACAACTCTGCCTGAGTTGGGGACAACTGGTGGACAGCCGAATTTCCTCTGAAATTGGTTGCCTGACTTGGTCAACAGCTCTTGCGCACGCCGATTGGACGCAGTAGAAATTGGTTCGTCGCCAACGACGAAGGCCAGAACGAGGGAGACCTCGGGAGGCGGATCGGCCGGGAAACCGGTGGTTCCAACGAGGTTCTTCGCTCTGGGCGACCGTCGGGCAGGGACACGCCGGCCGAGCGATCGGCAGGTGGTGCGGCTCGATAGGCAGGGCCCCTCCATCTCATACATGGAGGGGCCCTGCTTCGCTTAATGGCGCTTCGCTTATTAGCGCTTCGCTTTAATAGCGGCCTCTATTGTCGCCCCAGAATGCACACTCCGGGTGAATTGCGGTCGACATCCTCTGGCTGTGGACGAGCATTGATCGAGGACGTAGCGTGTAAATTCTCTGTGAAGTAGGCTGGTGATCTTCCAGCGAGAGGCCCGGCCGTGACGCGACGCGAACCTGGCGCGGCCTGGCCCGCGCTCGGGTACCGCTTCGAGGGGCTGCGCCACAGGGGCCTGCACGACGGCCTGCTCAGTGGCGACGCCTACGACCTGCTGCTCGCGCGCGCCGTCTCGCTGCGTGTCCTGACCCGACACGCAGCCCCGCATGAGCGTGAGCTGCTGGAGCGGGAGAGCGAGGCCCTCGGGCTGATCGGCAGGCACCCGCACGTCGTCAGCCTGCTCGACCGGCTCAGCCTCAGCGACGGTGAGGTACTGGTCCTTGAGCGCCTTGCGCCCCTAGTCCCTGCCGTCGCTCCGATGCCGCCGGCTGACGCCGTGGCGTTGGTCGTTCGGCTCTGCGGAGCGGTCGAGACGGCGCATCGCGCGGGGTTGGTCCATGCGGCGGTGCAGCCGGCGGAGCTCCACCTGAGCGAGGACGGGCGGACGCTGCTCGCCGGCTTCGTCCGGCGGCTGGGCGACGCGCAGCCGCCGGTGCTCCGGGCCATCTCGCCGCACACCCCGCCGGAGCTGCTACTCGGCGACCCCGCCGTCGAGGCCACCGACGTCTACGGCCTGGGCTCGACCCTCTACGAGCTGCTCGCCGGTCATGCGGCCTATCGCAGCTACGACGGGGAGTCCGTGGCGGCACTGAGCCTGCGCATCCTCACCGGACCCGTGCCGCCGATCGGTCGTCGCGACTTGCCGTTCGCGCTTATCGACGTGATCAACTGGACACTGGCCGTGGACCCGGCGCTGCGGCCGCCGAGCGCCGCGTGGCTGGCCGAGGAGCTTGGCCGGATCGAGCGGAGCCAGGGCTG
This sequence comes from Jatrophihabitans sp., assembly GCA_025963285.1. Classification (GTDB taxonomy): domain Bacteria; phylum Actinomycetota; class Actinomycetes; order Mycobacteriales; family Jatrophihabitantaceae; genus JAOPUX01. The sequence goes on along the minus strand of JAOPUX010000099.1, from coordinate 328 downwards.
GGCGCGCACGCCGGTCCAGGTAGGCACCGAGCCGGCGGAGCCGCCGCGGCTGGCGCGCTCGGATGGGCCTCGCCACCGCGCCGGCTGAGACGGTTACCCCAGGATCCAGATGATCCAGCAGCCCAGGTACCACGGATCGCACGGGTTCGACGTCGGGGAACCCGACGGCGTCGGGGTTGGGGTGGCGCTGTCGGTGGGGGTGGCGCTGTCGGTTGGGGTGGCGCTGTCGGTCGGGGTGGCGCTGTCGGTCGGGGTGGCGCTGTCGGTCGGGGTGGCGCTGTCGGTCGGGGTGGCGCTGTCGGTCGGGGTGGCGCTGTCGGTCGGGGTG
>JAOPUX010000097.1 GCA_025963285.1 Jatrophihabitans sp. | reverse complement strand
AAGCGCGCCCGTGAGCAGGGCAAGCCCGCCGAGGGTGACAAGCCCGCCATCGAGCCTGGCGAGGCCCCCGAGGCGTAGCTCGCCAGAAGAAGGAGCACCGCAAACGACGAAACGCCCCGCACCTGGTCTCCCAGGGCGGGGCGCTTCGTGTAAGTCTTAGAGGCCGCGGACGTTCTCGGCCTGCGGGCCCTTCTGACCCTGCGTGATGTCGAACGACACACGCTGGTTGTCGTCGAGGCTCTTGTAGCCATCGCCGGCAATCGCAGAGAAGTGGACGAAGACGTCAGCGCCGCCGCCGTCGGGCGAAATGAAGCCGAAGCCCTTTTCGCTGTTGAACCACTTCACGGTTCCTTCTGCCATTTGGTGCTCTCCTTGCTAGGTGGGGCAAACCGCGGCACTGTGCCACGGTTCAGGTCGAAGCGTAGCTGCCTGTCCCACTGTTGCGAGAACGACACCGTGCGCGTGCAAAATCCCGCGCGTCGTGACGTGAAGGAATATTGCTGTAGACCGAGTAAACGGTAGCACGGGCAGCCCCTACCGTGGCCAGCATGAGTTCTGCGCCGGCCTGCATCTTCTGTTCGATCGTCGCGGGCACCTCCCCCGCCGCCCGCGTCTACGAGGACGACGACGTGCTGGCCTTCATGGATATCCGCCCCTTCAGCGAGGGGCACACGCTGATCATCCCCAAGCGGCACGCCTCCGGCCTGGAGCAGCTAGAGCCCGCGCAGGGCGGGCTGGTCTTCCAGGCCGCTCAACGGATGGCGCTCGCCCTGCGCCGCAGCGACCTGCCCGTCGACGGGGTGAACCTCATGCTCGCCGACGGTGCCGCGGCCATGCAGACGGTCTTCCACGTGCACATCCACGCGGTGCCGCGGCGCGACGGGGACAAGCTGCGGATGGCCAGCCGGATGGTGGTGCGCCGCGGCACCGACCTGGAGCGGGGGGCGGAGTACGTGCGGGCTGGACTGGCCCGTCTCGAGGCGGAGGGCCGCTAAAGCTCAGGGAACGCTTATGATCTCCCGATGCCGGATCGAGCCTCGCGTCTGCTGACCCGGGAGGGGCCGCGCTACGCGCTCGCGCTGCTCGGCTACATCGGTCTCGGGATCCTCACCAAGCACTACCTGACGTTCACGTGGGGAATCATGTACTTCATCCTCGTGCTCGAGGTCCTGCCGCGTACCTACCGCCGCCTACGCGGATCCGGCGATCGGGGCGAGTCGTGAGCTGGGCCGCCCACGAGTTCGAGAACTACTTCATCCAGAAGCACGTCAAGTTCAAGGCGTCGTTCCTGGCGATCTGCCTGGGCACCTACCTCCCGGACGTCACCACGAAGCACTTCGTGTACGAGCACCACGCCGACGCCGCGCACTTCCACCGCGGCTGGCCGGGTGTCGGCTTCACCCATTCGCTGATCTTCGGTCTGGTGCTGGCGATCCTGATCCTGGCGGTCACGAAGAGCCGCGCGTGGGCACTCGGCCTGCTGATCGGGCAGTGGGCGCACGTGGCCACCGACATCTCCGACACCGCCGGGGTGATGGCGTTCTTCCCGTTCTCCACCAACAACATCACGATCGGCATGTGGAAGCACGCCGCCGCCGAGGGACGAGGTGGCGACGGCGCCGCCTACTACTCCGGCCTCGGTGGCATCTGGGACCTCTTCTGGCTGATCGTCGTGCTGATCTTCGCGCGGGAGACGCTCAAGTCCGACTACTTCCAGACCGTGATCATCACCTCCGACCCGAGGGTCTGGGCCTTCCTGCAGCGACGGCTCTGGCTCACCGACAACGGCCTGCTGGTCTTCTACCGCGGGCTGTTCTTCTACGGCGTGGGCCGGATGGTGGCGTGGTTCATCTACGCCCGCTTCCAGGTGAAGGTGCCGTGGCAGCCGGTCTGGGGCGGCCCCGTCTACGTACCGGGCAACTACCTCAACCACGGTTCGACGTTCACCGTCGTCTGGCACCTGGTAGCGGGCGGGGCGGCGTTCGTGGCGTTCGTCTGGCTGAGCTGGGTGACGTTCGTGCGGCGGCTATGGCGCCGTGCCTACGTCCAGCCCGGGCTCGTGGCCACCGCGCAGGTGGGGGCGGCGGATCGCGCACTCGACGGCGTAGATCAGACCCCATAGGACGAAGAGCACCAGCTCGCCGATGGGCGATCCGAGGTTGAAGACGGCCACGGCGAAGACGATGCCGCTGACCCCCGCGGTGAACGGGACCTCGTTGCCGATCGGAAAACGCATGGCCGCAAGTGTAGAGCCTCAGTCGTGCTCGTCCGGCTCGACGATCTCGATGACGGGCAGCTCGTCCAGCGGTAGGTCGCGGCTCTCACCGTCCTCTAGGCCGAGCCGCCAGAGGTAGTCGTTGTAGGAGCCGTGGTAGGCGTCGTGGCTGCGGTGCGGTACCTCAGAGCTGTCCGGAACCCGCGCGGCCAGCCCGCCCGGCTCGGGAGCGAGCACCGGCATGGGCGGCGGCCTGAGCTGCTGCGGCACGCCGTTGCCGTCCGTGAGCGACCTGCCGTAGCGATCGGCCAGCCGCTGCGCACGGCGCACAGCAGGCGTCTCGACCTCCCCCGGCCGCACCACCGCCCCGTTCTCGCGCAGGGCGATCCCGGTGCCCGTACTCAGCTCCTCCTCGCCCGGGTCGATCCCGAGGAAGCGCCGCTGGGCATCGCGGACCTCGTTGCGCGACAGGGCGAACGGCGTGACCAGGGCGATGAGCGCGAAGAGGTACCACTGGATGATGTAGGCGAAGTGCTGCGCCTCGTAGGCGCCGCCGGCCGGATTGGAGAGGTTCGGTTTGGGTAGCGCCTTCAGGCCGCTGGTGCCGGGCTGCCCGGCCAGCAGGTTCAGCTGCGCCTCGTAGACGGGCAGCCCGAGACGGGCAGCCTGGGTCGCGGGGTCGACGGCGTTGCCTCCGGTCGAGGCGGTGTCGAGGCGGCCAGTGACGTGGACGGTGCCGCTGGGTGCGGCGGCAACCGGCAGCGGCCCACCGTGCCCGTCGTCGGCGACGAAGCCACGCACCACGAGCACGACGCCGCCGGCCGTGCGCAGCGGCGAGACCGCGTAGTAGCCGCCGACGTTGTCGTCGATCTTGCCGGTGAGGTACTGGGTGCCGGCGAGATAACTGCCCTCGGCGCTGACGCTGCGGAACCGGACTGCCAGCCGTCCCGGGTTCTTCGCCGTGCCGCTGAGTGGCACTAGTGCCGTGGTCAGCGGGACGGACGCCGCGCGCGCGTTGTGGTCGAGCGCCCGGTTGTCGTGCACGGACTGCTCGAAGCGCGAGATCTGCCACGTGCCCGCCGCCACGCAGCCGATCGCGACGGCCAGCATCCCCGCCGCGATGGCGAGGTAGCGTCGCTGTCGCAACGTCCACAGCACGTTATGCAGCACCTGCCCACGATACGTGGCGCGGCCTGTGCCGCTCAGGCCGTGGGGAAGAGATCGATCCCCTGCTCGGCGGCGTGCGAGACGAGGACGCGGCTGAGCACGCGGGTCAGGGCCGCACGATCAGTGGCCGAGAGGCCGGCGAGCAGGGCGGTGACGTCGCCGGCGAAGCGCGCGGCTGCCACGGTGACGAGTTCGCGCCCGGTGGCGGTGAGGCGCACCAGCACGGCACGGCGGTCGGTGGGCGACGGGTGCCGCTCCACCAGGCCGCGGCGCTGTGCGCGGTCGACCAGGCCGGTGATGCTGGACTTGTCGAGTTCGAGCAGCGCGGCGAGCTCGTTCATCGTGGGCTCGCGGTCGCGGAGGACGCCGAGCAGCCGCGTCTGGATCATCGACAGCTCCTGCTCTGCCGCGCGTCGCTCCAGGGTGTTGTGCACGAGGAACGAGAGCTGGGCCAGGGCGTCGACCGTGCTCAACTCATCGGCTGCCATGGCTACCGATCGTACTTGATTTGGTACGTGACACAAACTAGATTAGTACGTGACACCACTAAGTCAGCAGGAGCCGTTCCATGTCGAAGATGCACGCCGCCGTCGTCACCTCGTTCGCCGAGCCGCCGCACTACCGCGCGGTCGACACCCCGCAGGCCGCCGACGGCGAGCAGTTCGTCGTCGACGTGGTCGCGGTCGGCCTGCACCCGCGGGTCCGCACCGGCGCGGCGGGCAAGCACTACACGAGCACCGGCGGCCTGCCGATGATCCCCGGGATCGACGCGGTGGGCCGGCGCGCCGACGGGCGGCTCATCTACTTCGTGGCCGACGACGACGCCATCGGCACGATGGCCGAGCAGGCGCTCGTCGATCCGCGGCGCGCGATAGAGCTCCCCGGCGGGGCCGACGCGGCGAAGGTCGCCGCCGCGATGAACCCGGCGATGTCGTCGTGGGTGGCCCTGCGCCGCCGCGTGCCGCTCGAGCCCGGGCAGAGCGTGCTGGTGCTCGGCGCCACGGGCAATGCCGGCGCGATGGCCGTGCAGGTGGCCAAGCGCCTCGGCGCCGGCCGGGTGATCGGGGCCGGCCGCGACCCGGGCCGCCTCGAGGCACTGACCGGCGCCGACGAGGTCGTCCAGCTCACCGACGGCGCCGAGGCGGTCGGCGCCGCGGCTGCCGAGGTGGACCTGGTGATCGACTACGTCTGGGGCTCGCCAGCCCAGCAGACGATGACGGCACTGCTGACCGCCCGCTCGGAGCCGAGCCGCGAGCTGAACTGGATCCAGATCGGCGCAATGGCGGGTCCGACCATCGGGTTGCCGTCGGCGCTGCTGCGCTCGGCCAACTTCCGGCTGCAGGGCAACGGGCAGGGCGCCGTCTCACCGCGCGACTACCTCGCCGAACTGCCCGCGCTCGTCGATGAGATCTGCGCGGGCACGATCGCCGTCACCACGCGGACCCGCCCGTTGGCCGGCGTGGAGGCCGCGTGGACAGAACCGGACGAGCCGGGCATGCGCACGGTCCTCCTGCCGTAACCAGGCAGAACAGCCCGTTTTGTAGGGCTAACACGGACTTCACACACGTGTTAGCTTTCGGGCACCATGATCACATCTGCGCCGCCGCGCCGCCGCTGGACCAGCATTGCCGCTGTAGTCACCCTCGCCGCCGCACTGCTGGTGGTGCCGATCATCAGCGGTGGCGCCTCGGCCGAGGCCACCCCCGTACTCGTCAACAGCCTTCGCCAGGTCTTCACCCCGGACGGGAACTGCTACGACGAGTACCAGGTGCCCGCCGGCGAGACCGAGCTCGACATCGACGCCATCGGCGCGGCCGGCCAGGACGGCTCGAGCGCCCGGCAGAACGCCTCCGACAACGGCGACGTGGTGCCAGGCGGCGCCGGCGGCGAGGGCTCCGAGGTCAACGCGATCGTGCGCGTCACGCCGGGTTCGTGGCTCTACGTCAGCCCCGACAGCTCGCTCTTCCCGGGCATCATCGGCGGCTTCCCCGGCCAGGTCAGCGGCCTGCAGGTCACCCTCACCGGCACGGGCGGTCGGGGCGGCAACGCCAGCGCCGTCACCTCGGCGCGCCCGAACGGCTGCAGCAACCAGGCCGTCAACGACGCCGATGTGCTCGTCGTGGCGGCGGGCGGCGGCGGCGGTGGCGGCGCCTCGACCGACTCCGATCACGACGGCGGTTACGGCGCCAACGAGTCGCAGGCCACCGGCAACGCGGGCGGCGACAACAGCTCGCACGACGGCGCGGGCGGCAGCACGGCCACCCAGTGGGATCCAGGCGCAGGTGGCGCCGGGGGCAACGGCTACCAGCTTGGCGGCTTCCCGGCCGGCACCATCACCAACTGCCTGCCCGCCTCGGATGGCCACGACGGCACCTCGCACTGGGGCGGTGAGGGCGGCTCCGGGCCGGCCGACCCGACTCCGGTCGCCAACTGCGGGGGCTTCATCGACGGCGCGCTGAGTAGCGGCGGAGGCGGCGGCGGGGGCGGCGGCATCTTCGGCGGAGGCGGCGGCGGAGGCGGCGACGACCACCTCGGCGGAGCGGGCGGCGGCGGCGGTGGCGCCGGGAGCAGCTACGTGGCCCAGCAGATCGCCTCCCCCACCCCCACGAGCGACGGGCCGAAGATCACCATCACGCCCGTCGAGGTGGCGCCGGCGTTCACGAGCAGCGGCTACAACATGACCTGCACCGTCACGACCTACTGCTCGGAGACCTTCACGGCCACCGGCTTCCCGCTCCCGCAGCTCGGCGACGACGACACCAACAACTGGCCGGAGGGGCTGACCCTCGTCGACAACGGCGACGGCACCGCCACGCTCTCCGGCACCGTGCCCGCACGCGCGGTCGGTACGTACAGCTATTCGAAGTTCGTGGCGATCAACTCCGGTGGCACCGCGACGGCGGCCCCGTTCACGATCACCGCGACGCTCGGTCCGCTGAGCTCGGTGAGCCTCAGCTCGCCCTTCCCGTCGGTGATCCCGGTCGGTGGCAGCGGCCAGACCTACGACTTCGGCCTCACCGCGCACTACGCCACCGGCTACCAGACCTCGGTCAGCGACCTGGCTACGTGGTCGTCGACGAACATCACCGTGGGCACGATGAACGGCAAGACCTTCACCCCGGTACACGCGGGCACCACCACGATCACCGGGCACTACGGCGGGAAGACCGACTCCCAGCTGGTGACGGTGTCGGCCGGCATTCCCACCTCCCTGGCGGTCAGCGCGGCGAGCAGCACCGTCGGGCTGGGCAACACCGATCAGCTCACGGCCACCGCCCACTACTCCGACGGCACCAGTGCCGACCTGACGAGCCAGGTCGTCTGGAGCGTCGACAACCCCGGCGCCACGGTCGATGCGAACGGTCTCGTCACCGGCACCGCCACCACCGACCGCACCCAGGTACAGCTGCGGGCCACGCTCCTGCAGAACGGCAATCCGGTCTCCACCGGCACCACCACCGTGACGGTCTCGCTGGCCAGCCCCAACTCGGTCACAGTCACCCCGGCCACCGCGACCATCCCGGCACAGGGATCGGAGCAGTACACCGCGACCGGTAACTACAACGGCGGCCGCACTGCCGACCTCACGGGCCTCGCCACCTGGAGCACCTCGAACACCGCCATCGCGTCCTTCTCCAGCGGCGGCCTCGTCCAGACCCCGCTCCACCAGGAGGGCGGCACCGTGACGGTGACGGCCACCGAGGGCGCCGTCGCCGGGACCGCCAGCCTGACCGTGCTGCCCGGCCAGCCCGACCGCATCGACGTCACGCCACACTCGTCCACGCTGGGCCTGGGCACCTCCGAGCAGCTCACCGCCATCGCCACCTATCCCGACGGCACGACGGTGGACATCACCTCGGCGATGGACTGGTCCACGGACGGGTCGGGCACGCTGCAGGTCTCCTCCGGCGGCCTGGTGACGGCCGTCGGCACCGGCGCCTCGGTGGGCGGCACCGGCACGATCCGCTCCGACTACGCGGGCACCCCGGCCAACTCGATCAACGTGACGGTGACCCTCGCGCATCCGGTGTCGGTGTCGATCTCGCCGCAGAACCCCACCGTGCCGCAGGGCGGCTCGCAGCTCTTTACCGCGCTCGGCACCTACCCCGGCGGCTACCAGGCCGACATCACCCCGCTGGCCACGTTCACCTCCTCCGACCCGTCGGTCGGCGTGATCCACAGCGGCAACGAGCTCGACACGAACACCACCACCGGCGGCGGTCACACCACGGTGACGGTGACGGCTCCTGACGGCGTGGCCACCGCCTCCACCGTGGCGACGGAGATGCTCGGCAACCCGGTGTCACTCGCGGTGACGCCGCAGACCCCGACGGTCGGCGCCGGGGCCACCCAGCAGTTCACCGCCATCGCGACCTACCGCGACGGCTCGACCCTCGACGTCACCGACAACGTCACCTGGACGTCGTCGGCACCCAGCGTCGCCACGGTCAGCAGCACCGGCCTGGCGACGGTGCTCAGCCACACGAGCCTGGCCGGCAGCTACATCACCGGGACGCTCGCGTTCAGCGGTGGCTCGGTGAGTGCCGGCACGAATCTCACCGTCAGCCTGCTGCACCCGACCTCGATCACCGTCACGCCCGCGACGGTGACCCTCATCCCCAGCGCCACGCAGGACTACACCGCGATCGGCACCTACCCCGACGGCGGCACGGCCGACATCACCAACCTCGTCACCTGGAGTTCGTCGAACACCGCGCTCGCGTACTTCAACGGCAACGAACTGCGGGCCGTCTTCGGTACCCCACCCGGCTCGGTCACGGTCACCGCCAGCCTCGGCGGGGCGACGGGCACCGCCCGGGCCGATGAGTCCGGAGCGGTTGCGGTCACCGGCCCGAGCAGCGCTACGACGCCCGCTCTGGCGGCGTACACGTCGGGCACGTTCACGGCCAGCGGTGGTTCGGGCAGCTACACCTGGACCCTGACGAACGCACCGGCCGGACTGGCCCTCTCGGCCACCACCGGCTCGTCGGTGACGATCACCGGCACGCCGACGACCGCAGCCACGACCGCCGTGACCCTGAAGGCCGTCGACACCACGGCGACCATCGACAGCACCACCACGGCATTCAGCCTCACCGTCACCGCACTGCCCCAGGTGATCACCTTCACCGCACCGTCGCCCAACGCGGTGACGGGCACGCACGTGACCCTCAGCGCCGCTGGCGGCGCGGGCAGCAAACCCGTGGTCTTCTCCGTCGACAGCGCCGGCACCTCCGGCGCCTGTTCGATCACCGGCACCACGCTGAGCTTCAGCAAGGTGGGCACCTGCATCGTCGACGCCAGCCAGGCGGCCGACTCGGCCTATGCCGCAGCGGCCACGGTGTCGTACTCGATCTCGGTGCTGACCGCGCAGAGCCTGTACTGGGTCAACGGCGCCCCGAGCTCGGTGGCCGTGAACGGTGCCGAGTACACCGCCCTGGCACTCGACAACGCCACCAACCACGGCGGCGTCACGAGCATCGACGCGGCCACGACCAACAGCGCCTGCAAGCTCGTCGACGCCTACGACGTCGCCTTCCAGCACGTCGGCACCTGCGTGATCGACGGCAACGAGCCGGGCACCAGCACGGCGGCCTCGGCACCGCAGATCCAGCTGACGATCACGGTGACCGGCCTGGCCGAGAGCCTGCGCTTCGCCTCGACCGCCCCCACCACGGCCGTGGCCGGCGGCAGCACCTACACGCCCACCTTCACCAAGGGCAGCTCCCCCAGCCCCGTCGTCGTGAGCGTCGACGCCAGTAGCTCGGCCTGCACGGTAACCAACAACGTCGTCTCGTTCACCCACGTCGGCACCTGCCTGCTGGACGCCAACCAGGCCGCCAGCGGTGACTACCTCGCGGCCACCCAGGCGCAGCAGAGCGTCACGGTGCGCATCGGCAGCCAGCGGATCACCTTCGGCTCTGCCGCCCCCACCGCGGTGGCCGTCGGCGATGTGCTGACCGTGGCCGCGGGCGGAGGCGGCTCGGGGAACCCGGTGCAGTTCAGCGTCGACTCGCGGTCGGCCAGCGGCGCCTGTGAGGTGGACGCCGACAGCGGAACGGTGATCGTCGACGGCCCGGGGCTCTGCACGATCGACGCCGACCAGGCCGGCAACACCGACTTCAACGCAGCGCCGCGCGTCAGCCAGTCCTTCACGGCGAAGGCCCTGCACCTGGCGGTCAGCACGATCTCGGCCACGGCCTCCAGCACCCCGCAGACGCCGTTCACGGTGACGCTGCGCGATGGCAACGGGAATCTCGCGGGCCGCGCCAACGCGACCGTCGTCGATCTGATGGTCTTCGACACCTACTACAACATCTCCAGCACGGCCACCGTCTCCACGACCGCGGGCGGCACGCCGATCTCCCAGGCGGTGATCCCCGCCGGCAGCACGTCGACCACGCTCTACTTCGGTGACACGGCCAGCGGCTGGCCGACGATCGACGCCTACGACGAATCCGGGGCGCTGGACCAGGCCACCACGCTGGAGACGGTCGTGGCCGGCCCTGCCACCGCGCTCACCTTCGCGCAGGGTCCGACCGACACCGCCCAGGGCCAGGCCGTCTCGCCCGCCGTGCAGGTCGGCGCCGTCGACACCTTCGGCAACCCGGTCAGTGGTCTCGACGTCAACTTGAGCGTGGATCATGGCAGCATCGATCAGGATGCACTGGAGGCCACCGACGACTCCGGGCTCGCCACCTTCGCCGGACTGACCATCGACGCGGTCGGCACGTACCTCCTCACGGCCGACGCGGGTTCGCTGCAGGCCGGACCGAGCGCGTTCTCGGTCACGGCGGCCGCGCCGGACATCACCGGCATCACACCGAACGTGGGCACCGCCTCGGGCGGCACTCCGGTCACGATCACCGGGGACAACCTCGACACGGCCACCGCCGTGCTCTTCGCCGGGACACCCGCGACGAACTGGACGATCGACTCCCCCACCCAGATCACCGCGGTGGCCCCGGCCCACACCTCCGGCGCGCACAAGGTCGTCGTGATCACCGCGGGCGGGAGCACCCCGCAGCCGGGTGCCAGCACCTTCACCTACGTGAAGGCCCCGACCGTCACCGCACTGGACAGCCACTTCGGCTCCATCGCGGGCAACGACGTCGTCACGATCACGGGTAGCCAGTTCGGTGCGGCCTCCCAGGTGCTCTTCGGTACCTACCCGGCACAGAGCTTCCAGGTCCTCTCCGCCACCCAGATCGTCGCGGTCTCGCCGACCCAGGCCTCGGGCGCCCACCACGTGATCGTGACGAACCCCGCCGGGTCGAGCAGGGCGTCGGCGGCCGACCTCTTCACCTACGCGGGGCGGCCGGTTCTCAGCGGGATCTCCCCGGCCTCCGGCGGGATCGGCGGTGGTACCGCCGTGGTGCTGACCGGCCACGGCTTCACCGACGCCACCTCGGTGAGCTTCGGGACCAGCCAGGCGAGCTTCCAGGTCATCTCGGACACCGAGATCGACGCGGTGACCTCCGGCCACGGAGCGGCCGTGGTCGACACCCGGGTGACCACCGCGGCAGGCACCACCACGATCTCCGCGGCGGACCATTTCACCTACCTGCCTGCCGCGGCGGTCAGCTCGGTGTCGCCGAGCGGTACCGCGACGGGCGGGGGCACCAGGGTGACGATCATCGGCAGGGCCTTCGACACCGCCAGCCAGGTGCTCTTCGGAACGGTTCCGGCGACGAGCTTCGAGATCGTCTCGAGCACCGAGATCATCGCGGTCTCGCCGGTGCAGCGGGTCACCCGGTGTCACGTTCGGGTGCTGAATCCGTCGGGCACGAGCGCGGCCACCGCCGCCGACATCGTCACCGTGGGCTGACCTCGAACACCTGGCTGCACCGCTGCGTGGGTGACCGGACCGCGCCCGGCACCGCTCGTCGCAGCTAGACACGCTCCCTGGACGCGCCGTGCCGGGCGCGCCGGGGGAGACTGGGAACCATGATCGGGGTCGGGCTGGATGCGGGATTGAGCTTCGTCTGCGCTGCGGCCGCCTCGGGCGGCAACGCACTTGCGAACGTGATGCAGCGCAAGGCCAGCCTCGAGCAGCCGCCCGAGCAGTCATTCGGCCTGAAACTGATGGTGGACCTGGTCCAGCGCCCCACCTGGCTGCTGGGCTTCGGCGGGATGGTCGCCTCGTTCCTGCTCCAGGCGGTCGCCCTCGGACTCGGCCAGCTCTCCGCCGTCGAACCGATCATCACGCTGGAGGTGCCCCTGACCCTGCTCGTCGCCTCCCGGGTCTTCAACGTGGCGGTCGGCCGGATGGAGTGGGCCGGGATCTGGACGATGACGGTCGGGATGATCGTGCTGGTGGCGGTGCTCGACCCCCACCCCGGCAACGAGTCGGACGTGAGTCAGCCGATCTATGCACTCGCCGGTGGCGGCACCGTCGCCTTCGTCCTGCTGCTCGTGCTGGCCGCGCAGCGCGGCGGGCGGCTCTGGCGCACCGCCTGCCTCGGCGCCGCCGCCGGTGCCAGCTTCGGGCTCACGGCCACGCTGACCAAGGAGGCGGTGTCACGCCTCGACACCCACGGCGTGGTCGGCATGCTCGCGACCTGGCAGACCTACGGCGCGGCCGGCGTGGGCGTAGCCGGCGTGGTGATCATGCAGTGGGCGCTGCACAGCGGGCCGCTGCTGGCCGCGCAGCCCGGCTTCACCCTGCTCGACCCGCTGGTCTCGACGCTCTGGGGGGTGCTGGTCTACCACGAGGCGGTCCGGGTCGGGCTGTGGTTGCTGCCCGAGCTACTGGCCGCCGCGACGATCGCCGGCGGGGTGTTCCTGCTCGCCAACTCCCCCCTCCTGTCGGCGCTCGCCGAGGACACCCTCACCCCAGCGCCAAGCTCGGCGGCCGTCCCGAACTAGGGCGCCGTGACTGATCCAGTTCTCAGCGGTCACCGTGATACTCGCCTAGACGGGAGCGTGCGCAATGGTCTACCTCGCTGGCATCCTGGCCGCGCTCGCGCTCGGCCTGGGCTGGGTGCTGCAGCAGCGGGTGGCCAGCCACGCGGCGGCCTCGGAGCTCATGTCGCTGCACCTGGTGTGGCACCTGATGGGCAAGCGGGTGTGGTGGGCGGGCATCGCCGCGATGGTCGCCGGCCAGGCACTGGGCGCGTGGGCACTGCAGCTGGGCACCGTGACGCTCGTCGAGCCGCTCCTGTCGGTGAACCTGCTCTTCGCCTTCATCATCGCCAGTGCGGCGGCGCGGCACCGACCGCGGCCGTCGGAGCTCATCGGCGCAGCGGTGCTCTCGGCAGCGCTGGGCGTCTTCATCGCGATCGGGCGGCCCCGCTCGGGGACGGCAGCGCCGACCTGGCAGACGATCGCGCTCGCCACGGTAGTGATCGCGCTGGTCGTGGCCGCCATCCTGCGGACCGCCCGGCGGCGCGGCCTGATCGGTGAGGCGGTGCTGATCGCGACGAGTGCCGGGATCCTCTACGGGCTGCAGGACGCGGCGACCCGGGGAGCGTTGCTGCGCATCGACCACCACGGCATCGCGACACTGCTGACCTCGTCCTGGCCGTACATCGTGGTCGGGGCCGCGGTGGTCGGCATCGCCCTGTCGCAGAACGCCTTCGGTGCCGCGCGGCTCGACTACTCGCTGCCGCCGACCGCCGCGGCAGAGCCGATCGTCGGTGTGCTCCTCGGCGTCGCCCTGCTCGGGGATCGCCTCGCAGTCACCGACTCCGCCCTGGCGATCGAGGCGACGTGTCTCGTGGCGATGGTCCTCGGCGCGGTCCTCATCGGCCGATCGCCGGCCCTCGGTCTGAAGCGGCAGGGCTGAGGCCCACCGCCGAAGTCTCCCCCGGCATGTATCAGGACGCCGAGGGATCGCATCCTCTCCGGCAGCGCCACATCCGGCGAGTCATGGTTCCGACCGGAACACCGCGGATGTCCGCCGACCTCGGGAGGGGATCACCTTGTCTGCACGCGTACTCGCGGCCTTGGGGCCGATCGGAAAGCTGGATGACGAAGAGCTGGGCGGCCGGCTTCACGAGCTGGCGCCCCGGGATGCCGAGCTCGTCTCCACGCTGCGCGACCTCGTCCAGAGCTCGCCACGCAACGCCAAGCGCCTGGCCACCGCCTACGCGGCCTCGCTGCCGGAGATCGATCAGCACCGCGCCGTCTTCCAGGCGGCAGCCGGGGCGGACGAACAGACCCGCCGCATCCTGATCGGGGGCTACCGCGCAGCGGGCCAGGCGCAGTGGGTGGTCCACGCGATCGGCCAGCTCCCCGCAGCCCAGGGCCGCACCGTGATGGGCGACTTCGTGCTCAGCCCGGCCGGCCGCAAGGACCGCGATGCCCTCGCCGAGGTCACCGAGTACCTGGCCCACCTGGGCAAGGTCATCTCCACCAGCACGCACCGCCCAGACGACGACAAGCACGACTCGGCGGTCGTCGACCTGATCGAGGACGTCGCCGACTCCGTCAAGCAGGCCGTCACCTCCATCGTCGACGCCGTCACCGCGATCGTCGGGGACATCGGCACCGCGATCGCCTCGGCCGTCTCCTGGGCCACCGACAAGGTCATCTTCCTCGCCAACGCGCTGCTGACCGCCGGCAAGTCCATCTACGACTGCATCTACGGCGCGCTCACCGCACTCGGCACGATCTCCTACGACTTCGTGCGCAACATGGTGGAGGGCGTGCTCGACGCCGGCCACGCCATGTTCGAGGTCCTCGACGCGGTGATCAACCTCGTCGGCGAGGAGCTGCAGACGGTCCTGCACGCCATCGACGACCTCGGGCACACGCTCGCGGAGCTGCTGACCTGGCTCGCCGACAAGGTGCAGGACGTCGTGACCCGCTTCGTGGCCGCGATGATCGCCGTCGGCAAGGCCGTGGCGAACCTGGTCAACCAGGCACTGGCCGAGAGCTTCTCCTTCCTGCAGTCGATGGTGTCGGCGCTCCTCTCGCTCGGTCACACCGTCGCGGAGCTCATCGCCGACGTGGTGACCCGCCCGCTCTCGGTCTTCTCCTCGCTGCTGCGTGCGTTGCTGGCTGTCGGCAAGACCGTCGCCGACCTGATCGGGACAGCCCTGCAGGCGGCCGGCGACGTCCTCGGTGCCGTCGTCAAGGGCCTGCTCAGCATCGGCGGCACGCTGGTCGACCTGGCCGGCTACATCGCCACCGCCGCGGTGGATGCCGCTCGGGCGGTGGCCAAGGCGATGCTCGAGGCAGGGATGGCGCTGGTCGATGCGGTCGTCGCGGTGGCCTCCTACGGCCTGGATGCGGTGCGGAAGGTCGTCGATGCCGCCTTCGAGCTGGGGCGCACCCTCGTCGACGTGCTGCGTGCCGCGGCGAAGGCTGCCTTCAGCGTGATCCAGGTCGTGATCCAGGCCGCGGTCGAACTCGGCAAGACCGTGGTCGACTTCGTGGCGGCAGTGGCCTCGTTCACCTACCGCTCCGCGGCGCGGCTGATCGACGCGGCGATCGATGCCGGGCTGGCGGTGGCGGACCTGCTGGCCCAAGCCGTCGCGTCGGGCTACTTCGTGTTCCGGCGGATGGTGAACGGCATCCTGCAGGCGCTCGGGCCGGTCGGGGCCGTCCTCGACTGGGTGCTGGACCAAGCCGCGGACGTCGCCTCCGCGCTGTACCGCGAGGCGATCCTGGCGATCCGCTTCGTCAAGAAGTCGGTGGACGAGGCGCTGGACTGGGCGGCGACGAAGACCGCCGACGTCTTCGCGCAGATCGTCAGCGCCATCGAGAGCGTCGGCACGGCGATCAAGGACGTGCTGGCCTGGGCAGCAGCCGCCGGGGACGCCGCGCTGCAGCTGGTGTCGGAGGTGCTGACCCGCCTCGGCAACTCGATCTCCTACGTCATCGACTTCGTCGAGCACGACGCCATCCCCGGCATCGTCGCGGTCGTCAAGGGCGCTCTGGCCGCGGGCGCCACGGTCGCCGACTTCGCCGGCTGGCTGGTGGGGCGCACGCTGCAGGCCGTCACCGACGTGCTGCAGGCGCTGCTCGCCGAGGGCATCACGCTGGGCGAGCTGGTGGCCGACACCATCGCTCACCCGCAGAAGGCGCTGCAGAACCTCGTCGCGGCCGCCGTCTCACTCGGCCACACCGTCGAGGAGATCTGCGACATCGCGTTCGTGCAGCTCGCCGAGGACGCCGGGAAGAAGGTCGTGCAGACCCTCAAGGACCTGGGCAACGACCTGCTCACCGTCTTCAGCGGGCTGCTGCGGGTGGTGGTCGGCGCCATCGACGCCGCCCTCACCATCCTGCTCGAGGTCTTCGGCGTCTTCACGAAGTTCACCGACGACCAGATCGCGATGGCCAAGACGATCTTCGACGACTCGCTGCCGTGGGACGACCTGCGGATCTTCAAGGGGTCGTTCGTCTCGTGGGCGTCCGGCTTCAACGGCGGCGAGGTGCCGGTGACGACGATGCGGATCTTCCACGTCCCCTCGGGCTACGACTGGGACAGCGGGGTCGCGGCCACCGGTGACCGCAACATCATGATCCACGAGATGACGCACTGCTGGCAGGGCGAACACAGCGAGGGCCCGTTCTACATGGCCCACGCGCTCTACGGGCAGATCGCCGACGGCCGTGACGCCACCTACGACTACGGCGGCCAGACTGCGCTGTCCCAGGCGAACGCGGACGGCAAGACCATCAACGACTTCAACCCCGAGCAGGCCGCGACGATCATCCAGACCTACTTCGCCGGGACGAACCAGGCGGTGCCGGGCAACGCCGTGCCGCCGGCGGCCTCCGAACTCGCCGACTGGTCGACCTTCGACCCGTCCCCGTACGAGCCGTTCGTCGCGACGATCCGCGCCGCGTGAGGATCGGCCGACATGTCTGAGCACGAGGCACGGTCGTGGGTGCTGGCCGCACCCGCGGCCGTGCTGGCTGCGGCCCGTCCGCTCGTCGAGGCGCACGCCCGGCACCGTCCGGTGCGGCTGGTGGCGCGCGAGTCGGGGCGCCCGGCCGGGCTCGACGAGCTCGCCGAGTGGGCGGACGGGGCCGCCGGGCTGCTCGTCTGCAGCGACGGCCGGTGGGCACCACGCAGTGCGCTCCCCGGGCCGTTCGTCACCTCGGCTGACGGCCGGCAGGTGCCGGTGGGCTGGGTACCGGCCGGCGGGCGCGGCCACGGCCTCGGCGCCTTCGTGGCGGCCGCTGCCCGGGTGGCGGCTCGTCCAGCCAACGCCGCTGCCACCATCGCCATCCTCGCGCAGTGGGTGCCTCGCTACCTGCAGCTGGCCGAGCGGCTCGACCACTACCTGCCCGCCCAGACCGGCCGGCTCCGGTGGAGTGCCGATCGCATCACCCGTGACGACGTCGCCCAGGCGCTCCGGCTCGGGCTGGGTGCGGCCGTGTACTTCGGCCACGGCAGGCCCTCGGGCTGGGCCGCCTACCACGGCGTTCGGGCCCACCACCTCGTGACGGGCGGCGAGCCGCTCGGCGCGGTGATCTCGATGACCTGCTACACCGCGAGCCGGTGGCGCGTGGGGACCTCGTTCGCCGAGCAGGTCGTGCTCGGCGGGGCGGCGGCCGCCTCGGTCGGGGCCGTGGCGCCCGTCGAGCACCTCGACAACGCGCGCTGGATGATCGGCCTCGCCGCGGCGCTGGCCGAGGGGCAGACCGCAGTGGGGCCCGCACTCTGCGCCGCCCTGCCGGCCGGGCCAAGCCCGTACCGCATCGTGGGCGATCCACTCGCCGCATTACTCGGCACCCCGGCGGGCTGGTCGGCCGCTCTAGCGGTTGCCGCTCCGCCCCCAGACACCCAGCTGTACCTCGCCTTGAAAGGGAACCCGTCATGACCACCATCACCGAGTTGATGTCAGCACCGCTGGCCAATGAGCTGCTGGCGCTCGTCTCCGACCTCGCCGAGATCGATGCCACTGCGGTGGACCCGCAGGCGCCGTTGGCCGAGGTCGGGATCGATTCGCTGATGACGATCGAGATCGCGGTGCACGTCGAGCAGCGCTTCGGGGCGCGCTTCACCGAGGACGACCTCGGGCGGCTGCACTGCCTGCTCGACCTGGTGACCCTGACCCAGCTCCAGCTCGCGAGGACCTGAGCTCGTGTCCGGGCGGAGGGTGGCGGTGACGGGCCTGGGGGTCGCGTCGCCGATCGGTACTTCGGTACCGACGTTCTGGGCGTCGGTCACCGCGGGGCACTCCGGCATCGGACCGATCGTCGGGATGAGCGCCGACGGGTTCATGACCACGGTCGGCGCCCAGGTCCAGGAGGTCGGCACACCGCCGGGACGGGGGCGCGCGGCCGCACTCGCAAGCATCGCCGGCGCCGAGGCGCTCGGCCAGGCCGGGATCGACGCAGCGGGGCGCGGGCGCGTCGGCCTCGTACTGGGCACCACGATGG
Organism: Jatrophihabitans sp.; assembly: GCA_025963285.1. Taxonomy (GTDB): domain Bacteria; phylum Actinomycetota; class Actinomycetes; order Mycobacteriales; family Jatrophihabitantaceae; genus JAOPUX01. The sequence continues at coordinate 69,752 of JAOPUX010000097.1, read as the reverse complement.
GTGAGGCGAGCTGGATCGAGTCCTGGCCCGACGCGGACGGCGTCCTGCCCGAGGTTCCGGCGAGCAGGCAGGCGGAGCTGGCCCGCTCCGGGCCGGCCGCGATCACCGCCGACGTCGCAGCGACCCTCGGGCTCGGTGGTCGCACCCTGACCCTGGGTGCGGCCTGCGCCGGCGGCAACTACGCCATCGGGCGCGCCGCCGACTGGATCCGGGCAGGCCGAGCCGAGGTCGTGCTGGCCTGCGGTGCGGACGCCTTCTCGCGAACCGCGCTCGCTGGCTTCGGGCGGCTCGGCGCGCTCGCGTCGAAGAGCTGCCGCCCCTTCAGCGCGGACCGGGACGGCCTGGTGCTCGGCGAAGGCGCTGGAGTGCTCGTGCTGGAGGCCGAGGAGCATGCGGTGGCTCGCGGGGCTGCGGTGCTCGGGTTCGTCGCCGGCTTCGGGCTCGCCTGCGATGCCCACCACATCGTCAGCCCGCATCCGGACGGGGCAGGCATGGCGCGGGCGATCGCCGCGGCGTTGCGCGAGGCGGCGATCTCGACTGAGGAGGTCGGCTGGTTCTGCGCGCACGGCACGGCCACACCTGCCAACGATCCAGCCGAGATCGCAGCCGTGCGCGCCGTCTTCGGCTCCGCGCCGCGGCAGGTTCCGGTCAGCTCGGTGAAGGCGCTGACCGGTCACGGCCTGGGCGCGGCCAGTGCGATCGAGGCGGTCTGCTGCTTGCTCGCGCTACGGGACGGCCTGGTGCCGCCGACCTGGGGCCTGCAGGCAGGCGACCCTGCCTGTGCGTGGGACCTGGTCACCGACGAGCCGCGAGCGGGGCGCGTGGAGGTGGTGCTGAACAATTCGGCGGCCTTCGGCGGCAACAACGCCGCGGTCGTCTTCAGCTCGGTCGCTCGGGGGGCGGCATGAGCACGCGGGTGCGTGTCCTGTCGGCGGGCGTCGTCACCGGCGCGGGGGTCGGCCTGGCTGAGCTGTCGAGGGTCCTGGCCGGGACCGGGCCGGGGCCGCGAAGCCTCGCCGACTTCGAGCCGGCCGCGCACGTGCCGTTCCGGGGCACGAGGCAGCTCTGCCGGACCACGCAGCTGGCCTGCGTCGCAGCGGCGGAGGCGGTCGCGGGTGCCTCGGCTGCGTGGGGCAGCGTGGCACCCGAGCGCCGCGCCGTGAGCCTGGGTACGGAGTGGGGTTCGATCGGGCCACTCGCCGGCTTCAACCGGGTGGTCGTCGGGTCGGGGCCGCAGCAGACGCTGCCGATGAGCTTCCCGAACGTGGTGGTGAACGTCCACGCCGGGCACCTCGGGATCTTCTTCGACGCCGGCGGTCCGAACCTCACCGTCTGCGGGCCGGCAGCGGGACTCGAGGCCGTCGTCGAGGCGGTGGAGCTGATCGAACTCGGCCGCGCCGACATCGCGCTGGCCGGTGCCAGCGACGCCGGCGATGCGCCCGTCGGGCTGCCGGATCTGGGCGTGGACGCGGCGCTCCTCGTCCTGTCCCGCGCCGAGGTCGACGGCGTTGCTGCCGTCGCGTCGTACCGGGTCGGGCCGGCGGTGGGGGCCGCCCGCGACGCGCTGGAGGAGGCGGAGCTGCGCCCGGAGGAGGCCGACTGGTGGTGGGACAGCGCCTCGACCGAGCAGCCCGATCATGGAGCGGAGCTCAGGCGGCGGATTGGCGACTGCCGTGCCGCCCATGGTGCCGTGCTGCTCGCGGCCGCCGTGGAGTCGGTGCGGCAGACGCAGCGGCCGGCCCTCGTCGTCGCCACCTCGGCGCCGGCCGCGCCGGGCACCGCGGCGCGGGCCGTCGCCCTCGTCATCGAACCCGTCTAGGGCCGGGTGGGGCGGGTCGTTATTGTCAACGCCGGGCCCGCGCACTCGAAACACCGTGGTGACGCCGGCTGAGTCCACGAGCGGTACCGATGAACTCCCCTACAGCCTCAGATCTCGAGATCCAGGCGTTTCTCGCCTCGGATCTGGAGAGCGTGCGCCTGGACACGGACGCGGCGACGGTGGCCGTGCTGCTCGTCGACGAGGCGTTGCAGCACCTGACCGCCCGCGCCTCGGTGGGCCTGGAGGATGAGGTCAGGCAGGGCTCCCGCGTTCCGATCGGTCTGGGGTTTGCCGGCCGGATCGCCAGCGAGCGACGCCCGCTCGTCCTCGACCGGATCGACTCGACGACGGTGCTGAACCCCGTCCTCCGGCGCCGGGGCATCTCCGCGCTGTGCGGTGCACCACTGATCTTCGAGGAGCGTCTGCTCGGAGTTCTGCACATCGGCCGTCTCGCCGGCAGCTTCGGGGCCGCTGAGGTGGCGGCACTGGAAGGGCACGCGGACGCGATCGCCCGCCGCATCGTGGACTGGCGCGGACGGGTCGACGCCGCGGCAGCCGCTGCGCTTCAGGAGGGGCTGACGCCACGGCTCCCCGCGCTGCCCGGCCTCGACCTCGCCGCCCGCTACGCGCCGAGCAGCCAGCACGGCGTCGGCGGCGACTGGTACGACGTCTTCCCGCTTCCCGACGGCAGGGTGGGTTTCGCTGTCGGGGACGTGATGGGGCACGGCCTCGGCGCGGCCACCGTGATGGGGCGGGCCCGCAGCGCGCTGCGGGCCTACGCCATCGAAGACGACGATCCGGCCAGCGTGCTGGCTCGCCTGGACCGCAAGATCCAGCACTTCGAGTTCAACCAGTTGATGACCGTGGCCTACGGCATCCTCGAACGCGATACGGGGCGCGCCTCGATCTCCCTGGCCGGTCACCTCGCGCCGCTGCTGGTGCCGCGCGGTGGCGGCGCGAGGGAGCTGACGATGCCGGTCGACCGTCCCCTGGGCGTCTCCCGTCCGGCCAGTCGCCACCAGACCGAGGTGCGCGTTCCGGACGGCGCGACGCTGTTCCTCTACACCGACGGGCTGGTCGAGCGGCGTGGCGCCGATCTAGAGGCCCGCCAGGCGGTGCTCCTTAACGCCCTGCAGGGTGCGGCCGGCGTCTGGGCCGAGATCGCCTGCGCCGACGTGATGAGCGCGCTGCTGGGCGACAGCGACGGCAACGACGACGATGTCACCGTGCTGGCGATGCGCAGGCACGACACGGCGCGGGTCGTGAGGAGAGGCCGGGGTTCCACGCGTGACGGCGGAGGCGAGCGCTGAGCGGATCGCCCATCGCCTGACCGGAGCGATCCCGAGCCGGCAGGCGTCATTCGGAGTCGGAGGCGACGCCGCAGAGCTCGGCGAGCCGTAGCGCGTCGACCGGCGCCCGCACCTTGGCGTCGTTGTCGAAGTAGACGTAGACGTCACGGCCCTCCGCCCGCCAGCGTGCGATGCGCCCGGCCCAGCCCCGTAGCGAGGCGTCGTCGTAGCCGCTCGTGTACAGCTCTTCCTCGCCGTGGAGCCGGACGTAGACGAAGTCCGCGGTCGCCTCCATCAGCCGCGGGTAGTGCCCCGCCGAGTCAGCGACCACCAGCCCCACACCCTGCTCGCGCAGCAGCCCGTAGAGGCGTTCGTCGCGGAACGACTCGTGCCGCACCTCGAGCGCGTGCCGCAGCGGCAGGTCCGCGGAGACGGCGAGGACGCTGCGCCCGTTCAGCCGCTCGTCGTGCTTGCGGGCCAGACGACCCGCTGCTGCCATGGTCCGCGGCAGACCCGTCAGAAACGGCTCCAACACGGCCGGGTCGAAGTGCATCGTGGGCGGGAGCTGCCAGAGCAGTGGGCCAAGCCGGTCGCCCAGCGCAAGCACCCCCGAGGCGAGGAAGTTCGCCATCGCGACACTGCTCTGCAGCCGCTTCATGTGGGTGATGTAGCGGCTGCCCTTCACGGCGAAGAGAAAACCCCCGGGCGTCTGCTCCACCCACCGCCGGTAGGTGTCGGGGCGCTGCAGGCGGTAGAACGACGCATTGACCTCAACGGTGGAGAAGCGCTCTGCCACGTAGCCGAGTTCCGCGTTGTGCGGCAGGCCGCGTGGGTAGAAGCGACCGCGCCAGCCGGGATAGCTCCAGCCGGACAGGCCGATGCGAAGCTCGCCACCGCTCACGTCTGGGGTGGTCCCCGTCGCGAGCCGTGCCGTAACCCAGGACGGCTTCAGCCCTCGCGGAGGACCTGGTCTGGACGCTTGTCCGGCCGCAGCCCACGCCAGGCGGGGTGGCGCAGCCGGCCGTCCCGCGTCCACTCGGTGAAGGCGACCTCGCCGACGATCTTCGGGGTCACCCAGTGCACGTCCTTGGCCTCCCCGCGCGGGACCCCGGCGCCGGGGCTCTGGGAGAACGGCGACGTGGTGCGGCCGAGGCGCTTGAGCTGCCGGCCGAGCTCGTCGAGCGCTTCGTCGGTGAAACCGGTGCCGACCTTGCCGGCGTAGGCGAGGCCGTCCGCGGTCGGCAGCCCCACGAGGAGCGAGCCGATGGAGCCTTCACGTCGCCCCGCTCCGGGCCTCCAGCCGCCGATCACCACCTCCTGCGCGCGGATGTTCTTCACCTTGATCCAGTCCGCGGAGCGCCGGCCGGGCTGGTAGGTGGCACCGCGCCGTTTGGCGACCACCCCCTCCAGCCCCTGGGCCTGGCTCACGCCGAAGGCCGCTGCCCCGCTGCCGTCGAACGCCGGGGGTGTCTGCCAGGTCGGCCCGTTCAGACCCAGCTCGTCGAGCAGGGCCCGACGCGCCGAATAGGGCTCACCGATCAAGGACCTACCGTCGTGGTGCAGGACGTCGAAGACGAGGTAGACCACCGGCTCGGCCGCCGCGAGCTCCCGCGCCTGGACAGCCGAGCTGACGTGCATCCGCTTCTGCAGCCGGGCGAAGCTGGGTCGCCCCGCGCCGTCGAAGCTGGTGATCTCACCGTCGAGAAGCAGCTGGGTCGAGCCGACGGTCTCACCGAGGGCTCGCAGCTCCGGGTAGGAGACGGTGAGGTCGTGGTCGTTACGGGAGGTGAGCGAGATCCGGCCGCCTTCGATGCGAGCCAGCGCCCGGACGCCGTCCCACTTCATCTCGAACGCCCAGGCGTCGCTGTCCTCCGGCAGCTCACCCGGCGTGGCCAGCATGGGCGCGACGGACCCGGGGAGTGGCTGCCAGTCAGGGGTCGACGGGGCGTCCATCCGGTGCATCATCCACTGCTTGCCCTTCGTGCGGAACAGCACGAAGCGGCCCTGCACCCGCTGACCGGCCAGCACGAACTTGACCTCGCGCTCGGTCCACTTCTCCAGCTCGTAGGTGCCGTGGTCCCAGATCGTCACGGTGCCGCCGCCGTACTGGCCGGCCCCGATCGTCCCCTCGAAGGTGGCGTACTCCAGCGGGTGGTCCTCGGTCTGCACTGCGAGGCGGTTCTTCCTCGTGTCGGTCGGTAGCCCCTTCGGGACCGCCCAGGAGACGAGGACCCCGTCGCGTTCCAGGCGGAAGTCCCAGTGCAGCGCAGTCGCATGGTGCTCCTGGATGACGAAGCTCTGCCCGCCGTGGCTGTCGACCGCAGAGCTCTCCGGAACCGGTTCAGGCGTCCGCGCAGCGTCACGCCTCCGGCGGTACTCCCCCAGGTCGGCCATTCGCGACCGCCTACACCGGGTTGCGTGCCTGGTCGTCGGGGTCGGCCGCCGCCAGCGTGAGCAGGTCGAGGACCGCGCCGAAGCCGCCCGCGGCGTAGGCGTCCCGCTGCCGCTGCGCCCCGGTGCCTTCGGCCCGTAACTCCGCGAGACCGGCGGTGACGGTCGCGGCGTCACCCAGATCATCCAGCGCGTCGCGCACATGCTCCAGCAGCTCGTCGACGCAGTGCCACGCCGGCCGCGGCTCGAGCCTCGCCGACGGCCCGGCGATCAACTCACCTGCCATGCCCCAGCGCGCCGCCCGCCACGCCCGCGCCCGGAGCAGCTCCACACGCTCGCCAGACGGGGCCTCGCCGCTCCTCCACTCGCGCGCCGCCGTCTCGACGAGGGCCCGCGCGAGGCCGGCGATCGCCGTCGCGATGCGGGCAGCCGGGCAGACGTCCGCGACGCGGATCTCGACCGTGGGGTAGTGCGCCGAGAGCCTGGCGTCGAAGTAGAGCATGCCGTCGTCCATCGCCGCGCCCGAGGCGATCAGGCCCTGCTGCAGCCGACGGTAGGCCGCCACGTCACCGAAGAGGGGGGTCGGCCCGGCGGTCGGCCACTGACCCCACAGCACGCTCCGGTAGCTGGCGTAGCCGGTGTCCTCGCCGTGGCGAAGCGGGGAGTTCGAACTCAGGGCCGTGAGCAGCGGCAGCCACGGCTGGACCCGGTCGATCACCGCGACACCCTCCTCCGGCGACTCGACGGAGACGTGCACGTGCATGCCGCAGGTCAGCTGCTGGCGCGCCACCATGCCGAACGTCTCGGTCATCCGCCGGTACCGCTCGTCGGCCGTCGTGCGCGGGTGGCGCGCGGTCGGATGGGTCCCGCTGGCGACCAGCCGGGCGCCGTCGTCGGCTGCCGCCACGGCCAGTTCCCGTCGCAGCCGGGTCAGATCCGCGGTGAGGCTGCGCAGGTCGGACGCCGGCGCCGACCCGATCTCCACCTGCGCCCGTTTCAGCTCATGCTCGAACTGGCCGGACTCGTCGGCTGCGGCGGCGTCCCGGACGACGGCGTCACCCTCGTCGGCCAGCTCGCCATCGGCACGAACGAGCAGGAACTCCTCCTCCACGCCGACGGTTCGGAACTCCGCTCGCGGTGGCTCAGGGGATGAGGACAACGGTGCCGCCGTTCGCCACGGGGGTGTGGGCAGGATCAGGAAGGATCACCGCAGGAGTCCTTTTCTTCGGCGCTGGCGACGAGTTCGCCCCGCGCATTCGGTCGAGGCGGCTGCGCTCGCACCAAGTCGGCAGCTGCGTTGCTGTGCTCAGCTCTGCGATACCCGGCGCGGTGCGGGCACTAACCCGGTTGACCGACGGATCGCGGGCACGGGTCGGAAGGGCGGCGTCCAGCCCACCCGGTGAACCAGCTCGGACTCCGCGGCGCTGAGGCTCAGGCGTCGCGGTCCGGGACCGTCGTCGAGCGCGGGAACACCCCGACGGGCCGGTTGGCGGGCACCTCGCGCCAGGTCGCGATCCTGCCGGGCTCGTGCCGGAGCCCGCCTGCGAGCCCGTCTGGGAACTCGCCTGGGAACTCGCCTGGGGCCGGCGCGTCTGCTGGGTCGGCGAGGCGGGTCGACACGGCCAGCGCCCTCGCGATGGCGATCCAGCCGACACCGATGACGAGGAGTGCGATGAATGCGTTCACGGCTGCTCCCCTGCGACCACTGCGGGGCGAGTTGGTCGCCCCAGGAGAGCGAACACGGCGCGGCCGGGCGGCGGGGCGATTGCTACGCAATCCTCACGGCACGCTGACGGAGTCCTCGCGGGTGCAGGGCCAGCCGCGAGGACGGCTCGCGAGCTGCGGCGCCCACCCTGCCTGCCTGCCGGCGGCGACGTTCATCGTCCGCCCTCCCAGCCGAGCGAGGCGATTCTTGCCGGAAAGCGATTCGCCTCCCGCGACAGCGCTCGACGCTGGGCGAGGATCAGGCTCGTCAGTTGGATCACCGGGATCCGGAGCAGCAGCGTGCCCGCCACGCCGCCGAACGGAGCCAGCAGCCACAGCACGAGCGCGATGGACTGGACACTTCGGCGTCTGGCTGCGATCCCGCTCCGTCCGCGTGCGGAGAACGCGACCGCAACGAACACCACCACCTCGACCAGCCAGACGAGCAGGAGGTCACGATTGCCTGACAGCCAGGCGTGCGGGATCAGTCCCAGCACCAGGGCGGCCACGACGGTGACGCGGACCAGGGCGCGGCGGCCCCGCAGCTCCGGGCCTTCGACCTCGTAGCAGTCCAGCGCCGTCGGCGGGTGCTCCCTGAGCATCAGCTCCTTGTCGGCGTACACCGCCACCGCGCCGTAGCGCTGAGCCACCGAGCCCGCGAGGTCTGCGGGAACGGTGGCCGACATCCACAGCGCCTCGACGCGGCCGTGCTCGGTCCGTATCCCCCGGGTGCCGGCGATGACCCGCCCCCAGCAGGCGACGACCGCAAGCACGTGACGTGCGTTCGGGTACTCCTGTGCGGCCCGCTCCGAGGCGTACGCGTAGTAGCCGCAGGTGCAGTCCGGCTCGGGTGTCTCATGCGGGCGGTGAGCGGTGTCGGCCGCCGGGTCCAAGGAGCCGAGCAGGCCTGAGGGGAACTGCGACCCCAGGGATACGGCGTTGCACCGGGCGGTGTTCGTGCCGGGCAGCCAGGGCACGTCGCTGAACAGCGGATACAGCAGCCCGTCTGGACCGATGCGGAAGGTGCGTACGGCGCGGATCTCGCCGACCTGCGGCTCGAATCCCGTGTACGGCTCCATGGCAGAAGTCAGTGGGCCGGTGCGGGTGTTGACGCGGGGCGGGCCGGCACATCTCGCTCCGGGTCCGAAGCCGGCTGCGCCGGAGCAGGCGCTGCCGGTTCGGTGGCAGGCGGGGCAGCTGGCAACACCTCGATACGGCGACGTTCAGGTCCGATATTTCCCATGAGTCGAGCGTAGGCCTGCTCGGCGAGTTCGGCCCGTGAGGAGTGCGTGACTACTCCGTGAAGATGGCCGGCGCAGCACGACACAGCCCGATCCGGCGGCGTTCACTGACCAGCGTCCGGCCGAAGAACTCGGCGGAGCGGTGCGGGATGCCGAACATCCTCGTTGCCCAATCTCATGATCGGTTTGGAGTCACCAGTGCATGACGTGTGGTTTGTCTTGCTGACCATCGGCGTCTTCGTCTTCCTGGCGCTGTGCGTCAAGGGGGTAGAGAAGCTGTGAGCGCGACGAACGTAGTTGGTCTGGTCCTGTCGATCCTGATCACGATCTTCCTGGTGGTCGCGCTGGTCTTCCCGGAGAAGTTCTGATGAATGACACCTGGGCCGGGATCATCTTTCTCGGCACGCTGATCGGCGCGCTGGTGCTCGTGCACAAGCCGCTGGGCGACTACATGGCGCGCGCGGTCATGGGCAAGCGGCACCTGGCGGTGGAGAAGGGCGTCTACAAGCTCGGCGGCATCGACTCCGAGGCCGACCAGACCTGGAGCGGCTACCTCCGCTCGGTGCTGGCCTTCAGCTTCGTCGGAGTGCTGTTCCTCTACCTCTTCCTGCGGATCCAGCAGCATTTCGGCCACCCGTACGGCGTGCCGACCATGGCCGCGGGGCAGGCGTTCAACACCGCCGCGAGCTTCGTGACGAACACCAACTGGCAGTCCTACTCCGGTGAGAGCGCGCTGGGCTACGTGGTGCAGATGGCGGGCCTCGCGGTACAGAACTTCGTCTCGGCCGCGGTCGGCATCGCCGTCGCCATCGCCCTGGTCCGCGGGTTCACCCGTCACAAGACCGACCGCCTCGGCAACTTCTGGGTGGACCTGACCCGGATCAGCCTGCGCGTACTGCTTCCCCTGTCGATCCTCTTCGCCATCATCTTCGTCGGCGGCGGGATGATCGAGAACTTCCACCACTACGTCACGTACAAGACGATCAACGGTGGCTCCCAGACGCTGACCGGCGGCCCCGTTGCGAGTCAGGAGGCCATCAAGGAGCTCGGCACCAACGGCGGCGGGTTCTACAACGCCAACTCCGCGCACCCGTTCGAGAACCCGACGACGTGGACGAACTGGCTCGAGATCTTCCTGCTGCTCTGCATCTCCTTCTCGCTGCCGCGCACCTTCGGCGTGATGGTCGGCGACAAGCGGCAGGGTCGCGCGATCGTCGCGGTCATGGCCACCCTCGCGATCCTGTCGGTCGGCGCCATGCTCGTCGTCCAGGGCATGCACCACGGCACCGTTCCGACCTCGGTAGGCGCATCGGCGGAGGGAACCGAGCAACGCTTCGGGGTGCCCGACTCGGCCATCTTCGCCACCGGCACGACGCTCACCTCGACCGGCGCGGTGAACAGCTTCCACGACTCCTACACCAGCCTCGGCGGCGCCATGACGCTGCTGAACATGATGCTCGGCGAGGTTGCACCCGGCGGTACCGGATCCGGCCTCTACGGGATCCTCGTCCTGGCCGTGCTGACCGTCTTCGTCGCCGGGCTGATGGTCGGGCGAACGCCGGAGTACCTAGGCAAGAAACTCGGCGGCAGGGAGGTGAAGTTCGCATCCCTCTACCTGCTCACCACACCGGCGCTGGTCCTGGTCGGCACTGCGGTGGCGATGGCCTTACCGGGCGAACGCGCGAGCATGCTCAACAGCGGCCCACACGGCCTCTCCGAGGTGCTCTACGCCTTCACCTCCGCGGGCAACAACAACGGCTCGGCCTTCGCCGGCATCTCGGTGAACACGACCTTCTACAACGGCGTGCTCGGCGTGATCATGCTCCTCGGCCGGTTCTTGCCGATCGTCTTCGTCCTCGGCCTAGCAGGGTCGCTGGCCAGACAGAAGCCCGTTCCCGCCTCGGAGGGGACGCTGCCCACGCACCGGCTCCTCTTCGTCGGGATGCTCACCGGCGTCACGATCATCGTGGTCGCCCTCACCTACTTCCCTGCTCTTGCACTCGGTCCGCTCGCGGAGGGTCTGCACTGATGTCCGTCATCACTCCTATCGATACTCGCCCCGGCGGCGAAGCCCCGACACCCCAGCCACAGGACACTGGTCCGCACCGGGTGAAGGCCGGGCTCCTGGACCCGAAGATGCTGCTCACCGCGGCCCCGGACGCGGTCCGCAAGCTCAACCCGGCGACGCTCTACAAGAACCCGGTCATGTTCATCGTCGAGATCGGGGCGGTCTTCACCACGGTGATCGCGGTGGCGAACCCCTCGACCTTCGCCTGGCTGATCGTGGTCTTCCTCTGGCTGACCGTGATCTTCGCCAACCTCGCCGAGGCAGTCGCGGAGGGTCGGGGCAAGGCCCAGGCCGATGCGCTGCGCCGGGCCAAGACAGACACGATCGCTCGCAGGCTCGTCGACAGGACCAGCCTCGGCGGCGCGGAGGAGCCGGTGCCTGCTGCCCAGTTGCAGCAGGGTGATCGCGTGGTCTGCGAGGCCGGCGACACCATCCCCGGTGACGGCGACATCGTCGACGGCATCGCCAGCGTCGACGAGTCCGCGATCACCGGCGAGAGCGCGCCGGTGATCCGGGAGAGCGGCGGCGACCGCAACTCGGTCACCGGCGGCACGAAGGTGCTCTCCGACCGGATCGTCGTCGAGATCACCCAGAAGCCGGGTGAGAGCTTCCTCGACCGGATGATCGCCCTCGTCGAAGGCGCCAGCCGGCAGAAGACCCCGAACGAGATCGCGCTGAACATCCTGCTCGCGTCGCTGACGATCATCTTCCTGCTCGCCACCGTGACCCTGCAGCCGCTCGCGATCTTCGCCAAGGTCAACCAGCCGGGTATCCCCAACAGCTCGGCGCTGGACGGCAATGGCATCACCGGGATCGTCCTCATCTCGCTGCTCGTCTGCCTCATCCCGACGACCATCGGTGCGCTGCTCTCGGCCATCGGCATCGCCGGCATGGACCGTCTCGTGCAGCGCAACGTGCTCGCGATGAGCGGCCGCGCTGTCGAGGCCGCCGGTGACGTGGACGTGCTGCTGCTCGACAAGACCGGCACGATCACCCTCGGCAACCGGCAGGCGACGAACTTCCTCACTGTCGGGTCGGTGCCGATCAGCGAACTAGCGGCGGCGGCCCAGCTCTCCTCGCTGGCCGACGAGACGCCCGAGGGGCGCTCCATCGTGGTGCTCGCCAAGAACGAGTACGGGCTGCGGGAGCGGGCCTCGGGAGAGCTGACGCACGCAACCTTCGTCGAGTTCACGGCCCAGACCCGGATGAGTGGGGTCGATCTTGCGGCGGCCGATGGCCAGCCCGGCCGGCAGGTCCGCAAGGGTGCCGCCGGCTCGGTGATCGCCTGGGTCCGCGACAACGGCGGTGATGTCGCCGCCGACACCAGCGCCACCGTCGACGGGATCAGCGCCAGCGGCGGCACGCCGCTCGTGGTGGCCGAGCGGATCGACGGCAGCACCCCGCGGGTGCTCGGCGTAATCCACCTGAAGGACATCGTGAAGGCCGGCATGTCCGAGCGCTTCGCCGAGCTGCGCCGGATGGGCATCCGCACGGTGATGATCACCGGCGACAACCCGCTGACCGCGAAGGCGATCGCCGATGAGGCAGGGGTCGACGACTTCCTCGCCGAGGCCAAGCCCGAGGACAAGATGGCGCTCATCAAGCGGGAGCAGGAGGGCGGCAAGCTCGTCGCGATGACCGGTGACGGCACCAACGACGCGCCGGCCCTGGCTCAGGCCGACGTCGGCGTCGCCATGAACACCGGCACCTCGGCGGCAAAGGAGGCCGGCAACATGGTCGACCTCGACTCCGACCCGACCAAGCTCATCGAGATCGTCGAGATCGGCAAGCAGCTGCTCATCACCCGAGGGGCGCTGACTACGTTCTCGATCGCCAACGACGTCGCGAAGTACTTCGCGATCATCCCGGCGATGTTCGCCGCGGTGTACCCGGGCCTGGACAAGCTCAACATCATGCGGCTGCACTCGCCGCAGTCCGCGATCCTCTCGGCGGTCATCTTCAACGCCGTGATCATCGTGGTCCTCATCCCGCTGGCACTGCGCGGGGTGCGCTACCGCCCCGCCAATGCCAGCTCGATGCTGCGCCGCAACCTCTACGTCTACGGCCTCGGCGGGATCGTCCTGCCGTTCCTCGGCATCAAAGCAATCGACCTTGTAATCCAGTTCATCCCCGGGATTCGGTGACCTGACATGCGCACCATCGTCAATGCCCTTCGCCAGTACTCCGCTGCACTGCGGATGCTGCTGGTCTTCACCGTGATCTGCGGGATCGCCTACCCGCTGCTCATCACCGCCATCGCCCAGGTACCGGGCCTCAAGACCCGGGCGGACGGCTCCCTGATCAAGATCGACGGGAAGGTGGTGGGCTCCAAGCTGATCGGCCAGAGCTTCACCGACAGCGACGGGAACCCGCTGCTGCAGTACTTCCAGAGCCGCCCGTCGTCAGCCGGTGACGGCTACGACCCGACCGCGTCCAGTGCGAGCAACCTCGGGCCCGAGTCGATCGTCGACATCCTGCCCGACCCGTCGGTAAAGGACGACGCCGGCACGCAGCGCCTGCTGACGGAGGTCTGCTCGCGCAGCCTCGCGATCGGCAAGCTCTACGGGGTCAGCGGTGCTCGTCCGTTCTGCACCTCCAGCGGTGTCGGCGCGGTGCTCGCCGTCTTCTACGCCGGACCCGGGTACCACGGCAAGATCACCCGCGTCGTCAGCCTGAACCAGGCCGCACCGGCCACACCGTTCCTCGCCACCTACCACGGGGTGAAGGTGGTAGATGCGAAGTTCGGTGAGGACTACTCCAAGGGGAAGGTCGTACCGATCCGGGGCGACGCGCCGTCCCACCCGGCGGTGCCGGCCGACGCCGTCACCGGCTCCGGCTCCGGCCTCGACCCCGAGATCAGCCCTGCCTACGCCGAACTGCAGGAGGCCTCGGTGGCCAAGACGCGCGGGATCTCCGTGGCACAGGTGGCCGCGCTCGTGGCGAAGTTCGAGAAGGGACGCGACCTGGGGTTCCTGGGCGAGGCACGGGTCAACGTGCTGCAGCTGAACCTCGCCCTCGACAAGCAGTACCCGTACAGCAAGTGAAGGTGATGACACCGCGAGCAGCCCGCCCCCACCACCGGGGTGGGCTGCTTGCAGTCCTCGGCCGGCACCGGGCGGCCCGGGAATGAGCCGGCGCGGCGATCTGCGGGTGTACCTGGGCTCGGCCCCCGGCGTCGGCAAGACCTACGCGATGCTCGACGAGGGGCACCGCCGAGCCGAACGCGGCACCGACGTCGTCGTGGCCTACGTCGAGACCCACGCTCGCCCGAACACCCTGAAGCAGCTGGAGGGTCTCGAGATCATCCCTCGCCAGGTGATCGCCTACCGTGGCACCGACTTCGAGGAGCTGGACGTCCAGGCGGTGCTGGACCGCGCACCGGAGATCGCGCTCGTCGACGAGCTCGCGCACTCGAACGTGCCTGGCTCCGCCCATGCCAAGCGCTGGCAGGACATCGAGCAGCTGCTCGAAGCCGGCATCGATGTGATCAGCACCGTCAACGTGCAGCATCTGGAGTCCCTCAACGACGTGGTCGAGGCCATCACCGGCGTCCCGCAGCGCGAGACCGTTCCCGACGCCGTGGTGCGGGCGGCCGAGCAGGTCGAGCTCGTCGACATGACGCCCGAGGCGCTGCGCCGGCGGATGGCGCACGGCAACATCTACAAGCCGGACAAGGTCGACGCGGCGCTGTCCAACTACTTCCGCCCGGGCAATCTGACCGCCCTGCGCGAACTCGCCCTCCTCTGGCTGGCCGACAGCGTCGACGAGGGGCTGCAGGCCTACCGTGATCAACACGGGATCGGGTCGACGTGGGAGACCCGCGAACGGGTGGTCGTGGCACTCACGGGCGGCGCCGAGGGCGAGACCCTGATCCGGCGTGCGGCACGCATCGCCGCACGCGCCACGGGCGGTGAGTTGCTGGCGGTGCACGTCTCACGTAGCGACGGACTCGCCGGGTCCAGCATCGCCGAGCTCGCCCAGCAGCGCGTCCTAGTGGAGTCGCTCGGTGGCAGCTACCACTCGCTCGTCGGCGACGAGGTCGCCGCGGCGATCCTCGAGTTCGCCCGCGCCAAGAACGCCACCCAGATCGTCATCGGTGCCAGCCGGCGCAACCCGCTGATCGCCATGCTCACCGGCCCCGGCACCGGCATGGACATCACCCGTGCCGCCGGCTCCATCGACGTCCATGTCGTCAGTCACGACTACGTCGGCAAGGGCCGGGTCCTCCCCCGCATCACCGGCGGCTTGACCACGAGACGGCGGCTGCTCGGGCTCCTCGTCGCCGCCGTGGCGCTCGCCGCCCTGGTTCCGCTCTGCGCCAGCTCGCGCGGCGAGCTCAGCCTGGCCAGCGACATGCTGCTGTTCCTCCTCGTCGTCGTGGTGGTCAGTCTCGTCGGGGGCTTCTACCCCGCGCTGCTCGCGGCGCTGGTCGCAAGCCTGCTGCTGAACTTCTACTTCGTGCCGCCCATCCACAAATTCACCATCTCCGCACCCGAGAACATCCTGGCCCTCGCGGTGTTCCTCGTCATCGCGGCGATGGTGTCGCGCGTGGTCGACCTCGCAGCCCGGCGCTACAGCGAGGCCGCTCGCTCCAACGCCGAGGCCGAGACGCTCTCCACGCTCGCCGGCAGCCTGCTCCGCGGCGAGCAGGCACTTCCCGCGCTGCTGGCCCGGGTGCAGGAGGCCTTCGCCGTGGACAGCGTCACCCTGCTGCGCCGTGACACAGCCGCGCCCGCCAGCCGGGGATCCCAGACCAGCACCCAGTCCGGCGGCGGCCTACGAGGCACGTGGTCCTGCCTCGCCAGCGTCGGTGACGACCCGTGCCTGCGCCCCGAGGACGGCAACACCGAGGTCCCGGTCGGGGACGAGCTGGCCTTGGTGCTGCGAGGACGCACCCTTGCCGCCGAGGACCAGCGCGTGCTGGCCGCCTTCGCCGCGCAGGTGGCCGTCGCCTACCGGCAGCGTCAGCTCGCCGAGGCCAACGCCGCTGCGGTGCCGCTCGCGGAGGCCGACCGGATGCGAACTGCCTTGCTCAACGCGGTCAGCCACGATCTGCGCACCCCGTTGGCATCGGTCAAGGCTGCGGTCTCCAGCCTGCGCAGCACCGACATCGACTGGAGCAGCCGCGACCGCGACGAACTGCTCGGCAACGCCGAGGAGGCCGTCGATCACCTCACCGACCTGGTCACCAATCTGCTCGACCTCTCCCGCCTGCAGGCCGGCGCACTGCCGGTTGGCCTGCGCCCCATCGTCCTCGGCGAGGTCGTCGACATCGCCCTCGATCACTGCGCCCCGGACCAGGCGAGCCGTGGCCGCATCACCTGCGACATCCCCGACTCGCTACCCGAGGTACTTGCCGACCCCGGACTCCTCGAGCGCGTCATCGCCAACCTGGTCGAGAATGCGCTGCGGTACAGCCCGGCCGAGCAGGCGATCCGCGTTGCGGCCAGCAGCCACGGCGACAGCGTCGAACTGCGCATCATCGACAGGGGACCCGGCATCGCCAGCGCGGACCGCGACGCGGTCTTCGCCCCGTTCCAGCGCCGCGACGATCATGCCGTCAACCGCCAGGGGGTCGGTCTCGGCCTGGCGATCGCCCGTGGCTTCGTCGAGGCCATGCACGGCACGATCAGCCTCGACGACACCCCGGGCGGCGGCCTCATGGCCGTCATCAGCCTGCCCATCGCCGTCGACGGTGAGCCGCTATGACCCGGCTGCTGATCGTGGACGACGAGCCGCACCTGCTGCACGCGCTCACCGTCAACCTCACCGGCCGCGGCTACGACGTCGCCACCGCAACGTCAGCGAGCCGCGCGCTCGCCGAGATCCACCACACCCCGCCGGACCTGCTCGTACTCGACCTCGGGCTGCCCGACCTCGACGGGCTAGAAGTCATTCGGGAGCTCCGCGAGAACGGCCCGGACCTGCCGATACTGGTCCTCTCCGCCCGCCACACGAGTGCCGACATGGTCGCCGCGCTCGACCTCGGCGCGCTCGACTACGTCGTCAAGCCCTTCAACATGGACGAGCTCATCGCACGGCTCCGCGCGGTCATCCGCCGCACGACCACTGACACCAACGCCGCCACCGTGGTGACCATCGGCGAGGTCTCCATCGACCTCGCTGCCCGCACCGCCCGGCACCACGGGGCCGGTGACGACACGGCCGACTCCTCGATCCACTTCACCCCGACCGAGTGGCGGCTGCTGGACGTCCTGCTGCGCAAGCCCGGACGGCTCATCACCGCCCGCGAACTCCTGCTGGCCGTGGGCAACGACCCCGACCGCACCGAGCGCAGCTATCTGCGGATCTACCTCGCCCAGCTGCGACGCAAGCTCGAGCCCACGCCGTCCCATCCCAGGCATCTGATCACCGAGCCAGGGATGGGGTACCGCTTCATCCCCTAGCGATTCCCGGCGGGCTCACTGCCCGACGGCGGCCGGATTACGACACCCAGAGGAGCAGGAGAGCGCCGCTGGTCCCGGCACCGCCCGCACCGCTGGTACCGCCCGAGCCGCCGGCCCCACCGCCGTTTCCGCCACACGCGAGGGTGCTCGAACGTGCACCGACCGACCCGTTCGGGGTGAGGTTGGTGCTCGCGCCGGCGACGGCACGCTGACCCTGCGCGAGCGAACCGCTGCCTGAGCCCCCGCCACGCGCCGGCGAGGACGACGCGCCGGAAGCACCCCCGCTGAGACCGTTCAGGGTCGGGATGGCATTCCAGCCCGCCGACGAACCACAGCCAGGCGCAGCCAACGACTGGCTCAAGTCCGGACAGCCGAAGGCGCCTCCACCGGCCGGTGCCACCGCACCGAGAACAGTCGCGCCGGGGCCGGCGCCACCCCCGCCACCACCGGGAGCGTTGATCAGGACTGTGCCCGCGGCGTTCGTGATACCCGTGGTGCCACCGGCGACGCCGTTCTGCCCGGCGTTGCCGTTCAGCCCGAGGGAGGCCAACGCCCCGGCGCCGCCCGCACCTCCGGCGCCGATCAGGACGGTGAGGGTGCTTCCCGGCGTGACGGTGATCGGGGTGTCCATCGTCATCCCGGCGCCGCCGCCACCACCGCCGTAGCAGGTTCCGGTGAGGGTGAGCAGGCCGATGTTTCCGCCACCGCCACCACCCCCACCGCCACCGAACGCCTGGCATCGCATCAGGGTGACGCCCGCAGGAACGACGAAGGTGGCCGAGACCGCAAAGGACTTAGACCTCTCGCTCGGCGCATGCCAGGCACCGCCATCCGTTACCTCGAGCTGCCTGCTGTCGGTGTTGTACCGGATTGCACCGGCCATCAGGCCCGTCACCGCCGGCCGCGTGGCAGTGCTGCCGTAGCCGCTGGCCAGCAGCTGCAACTTGTCGACGCCCAGCACGCCGACGTCGCGCCTGCTCAGCGCGACATCACCGACGTAGTCGTTTCCGCTGCCCCAGACCTTGCGCCCCGCCGCGCTCTCGTAGGTGTAGTAGCCGCCGCTCGGGTTGAGGCTGGCGTAGCTCAGATCGCCGGCCGATCGCCGCGCGAAGGCCAGTAGCTCCGACTGCGTGGTGGTGATGCTGCTCTGCGGATCGATGCCGGCGGCGGCGCCATACCGGCTGCCGCAGTTGCTGTACTGGAACAGCCCGCGGACCTCCACGGTGGGCCGACCGGCCGCGAGGTAGATGGGTGTCGCGAGGTTCTGAAACGAGGTGAATCCTGAACAGATCAGCTGGCAGCCGGTGTCGAGCCGGATGCCGATGCCGCCCTGGGTGGCGGGGGTGCTCTGGATGAGTGCGTCCTCGATGAGAATGTCGGTCGCCTGGCCGGTGAGCGAGATCAGCGCCCCGCTCGGCGCGACCGAGGCGTAGAAGGCGGTGTGGTCGAACTTGATCCGCCCACCACCGTTGATCCATACCAGGCCCGCCGACGTCGCCGCGGTGTATTCGATGATGCACTGGTGGAAGACATGGTTGCTCGGGGTGGCGTAAGGGCCACCGGTGAGGGCCGAGTCGATACGGAGGTTGTACCTTCCCGCTGCGGCGAACTCGCACCGGCTGAAGAGCGCGCCGCCGTAGCCCTGGTCGATTACCCAGGCATCACGCACGTGGGAGGCGCTCACCACGTTGTACCAGGCGTCGTTCTGACAGCCGAGGCAGACGATGCCGTCCTGCGCCGCGTTGACCACGGTCAGGCCTTGGAAGGTGCGGCCGACCCACGATCCGATTCCGCCGTTGCGCAGCAAGGGCTGGGTCGCGACTCCGTTGCCGTCCACCCGGAACCCTGACGTGATCCCACCGCCGGCCGAGATGGTCACCCCGGCATCGGCTGTCGTGCATCTGAGTACCGTTGCCGATCTCCCGTAGCCGCCGCCGGCACCGAGCAGATCCTGGCCACCTCCGACGACGAGCTGGCTCCCCAGCAGGTAGGTACCCGGCTGGAGGTACAGCACTCCCTGCGCGGGTAGGGCGTCCTGTAGGGCGGCGGTGTCATCGCCACCCGAGGGCGCGGGGGCCATGACGGTGGACACCGACACCGACACCGCACCGGTCGCCGGCCGCCCGCCGCTCAGGACGGCCCCTGCCACACCACCGGTGGCGAGCACGATCCCGCCTCCGAGCAACGTGCGACGGCCGATCCCAGCCGCCTCGGAGCCGTCAGCCTCCTGCACCGGACGGTGGCGGGCCGCCCGGCCGAACCGACGCAACAGCGGCACCCGCTCCTCGACACGACTACTGCTCATCCGGGGCCTCCCACGACGCGCCAGCTGCGACGCCCTGGCGCGGTCCAGTGACGACGCTGCCGCCAGCGGGGGCTGGCGACGACGTCAACGTAGGCCGGGTCGCGCCATCGTGAACGACATTGCGCGGACGGCGGGACAGAGCGCCCATACGTCCGGACGGATCATCTACCGCGACCCACGGGCAGCACGGAAGAGATCCACGAGGCCTTGCTGCGATGTCACACCGAGTTTGATGAACGCCGAGGCGAGGTGATTACGAACCGTGCTCTGGCTGAGACTCAGGCTGGTCGCGATCATCGGGGGCCGATCGCCCTCGAGCAGCCTGCTGGTGATCTCTCGTTCGCGAGTGGTGAGGTGGCTGATCCCCGGGAGGTCACGGTCGGCCAGTCCGGCCAGGACCCCGTGGGCGAGCGCCACCACCTCAGCCTCCCGCCCCAGTCTTGACAGGCTCACCGACAACTCGCTGGACGCCGAGACAAGCGAGACCCCGCTGGACAGCGGCAGGAAGATGAACGAAAGGCTCGGGGCGGGGCGCAGCGGCAGGATGAGCATCTCGCACTGCAGCGGACCGACCCGCACTCGGGCATCCACCCGGATCCGCACGGTCACCGTGACCCCACGCTGGTCGCGCGACGCCTCGGCTGCGGCTTCCGCGCACAGGTCGGCGTCCGCGGCGACAACCAGGCGCAGCAGGCTCGCCCCCAGGATCTCGCTGACCCGCACTCCGAAGAGCAGCTCCGCGTCACCGCTGATCCGCTCGATCACCAGGGCGGAGTCGGCCAGGCCGAAGACCGCGGGAGCACGATTCACCGGGCCACCATCGTCGCGACAGATGCTCCGGTCATCGGCCGCGATGACGAGCAGCACGTACATCGAGGCGGGTTGATCGCTGAATCTGCGGATCCAGATCCGAACGGGCACATCGCGACCGGAACGTCGACGAACCAGCCGGAATGTCTCGAGGCCGTTCAGCTCGCCACCGGCGAACAGACCACCGCCAAGGCGGGGACGATCGGCGGTGAACTCCTCGAGTAGGCGGCCAACCGTGGGTCCGCTCGCGGGGTTGAGGATCTCCTCCGCCTGCCGACTGACGGCAACTATCCTCCCCGCCGGCATCTCCAGCACGAGTGCGGGCAAGGGAGTTTCACCCAGAACCGTCGCTGCCACGCGCGAAAGTGCCTGAGGGCTCAGCCGTGCAATCACGGGAAGTACCGTGCGGATCGTGCAGCGATCATGTCTGCCTCATTCGACAGCCTTGGATCGCCTACCCGTCGATTTTCGGCTGCGCAGCGACGCTAGCACCGGCGCCAACACGACGCGACGTCAGGAAGATCCAAGCCCACAGGGAATTCACGTGAGGTAGATCGTCCACATTCGCTCAGGTTCGCACTGTCCTGGACCGGACTCGCCGCAGCACCAGCCATGAGAGGACGAGTAGCACGGCGACGCCGCCACCCCAGTACCACGGTGCGGCGGAGGCGGCCGCACGCGACGTCGCGGCGTCCTCACGCGGGGCACGACTTGCCTGAGCGGCTGCACCGGCGGGGAGCTGATCGGAGTCGGAGGCGCAGACGATCGGCGCGGCCTTGGCAGACGCGCTCACACAGACGACGGTGGCCAGCCTGAGCAGCTGCGCCGGGGTGGCGGTGACAGCCATCGTGGTGTGGAAAGCGTTGCTGGCGCTGGGCGCGAGCGTCGAGGTCCATGTCACGGTCCCTGGACGGGCCGTGCCCGGGGGTGCCTGTGACGTGAAGTGCAGGCCGGTCGGCACCGTCTGAGTCACGACCAGGCTGCCGACTCGCTTCTGCCCTAGGTTCGTCAGCCGGATCGCGTAGCTCAGCCGGTCTCCCGACGCGGCGGAGGCCCGTCCGTCACTCACCGAAACGCTCAACTGCGGGCCGGCGGCGAGCGCGTGGGCACTGGCGGGCAGCAGGGTGTCGTACCCGCCGACCAAGGCCAGGACCACGCACATCAGCAGCACGCCGACGCGGACCCGCTTGGAAGCGAGATTGCCGGGACTGGTTCTCATGTCGTTGTCCTCTCCTGGGCCTATTGCGTACTGGCGATGTAGTCGAGCGTCGCCGAATAGAGGTCCCCGGCGACGAAGGGGATGCGGACCTGGAAGTCGCTGCCCACCGCGTCGCCGTTGGGGGTGGAGGCGGTGTGTTGATCGTGGAGGAGGAAGGGCGTCGTCGACAGCGGCGTGAAGGCCGTGGACCCGCTCTCCCGCACGCCGAGACGGCCGATCGGAATCGTCTCCGGGTTGCCGTCCGTCCCGCTCAACGCACCGCTCGCGGCCTGGATCGAGACCTGATAGCCACCAGGGCTATTCGTCGTGACCGTCATCGTCACCGCGTCCTCTGCACTCACCGTCGATCCCGGTAGGCCGGAGAGCGTGACCGAGGAGGTGAGCCCGCTCAGCGTGATCGACCGCGCCGCAACCGCGGTGAGCGTGACGCAGGCGGGGTCGGTACTGCCCGCCGTGCAGGTGCTGCCGACCGCGGTGGAGATCACCCGGTTGGACAACTCGCCGTCGCCGGCGTCGACGGGATCTACCGCAATCGAGTAGTTGACCGTCACGCTCTCGTCGACGGCCAGCGCACCCGCCCAACTCAGCGTGCCCGCGCTGTAGCTCACCAGGCCACGCGTTGCCGTGGCATCGCCGTGGTACTCGCCGTCGTCGAGTACCCCGGTCAACGCGTCGGTGAGTGTCACCGCCGGATAGTCCGCCTGACCGGCATTGGTCGCGGTGAGCGTGTAGTGGACCGTGCCTCCGGCTACCACCCCAGCGGTGTCGGCAGTCTTCGTCACGACCAGCGCAGGCACCAGCACGGCGACGGTGCTCCTGCACCGCGGATCGCTGCCGGTCACGCAGTTCGACCCCGGCGCCGCGGAGAGTGCGGTGTTGGCGAGTGAGCGGTCCCCGGTTGCGGGGAAGAGTGTCGTGACCGTGTAGCTGATCGTCGCCGTGGTGCCAACCGGAAGCGCACCGCTCCAGACCAGCACACGGTCGCTGTAAGTGAGGTTCCCGACGTCGGCGGTGGCGTCACCGGAGTAGCTCGCATCGTCAAGCACGCCGGCCAGTGAGTCGGTGACGGTCGCAGGCTCGTAGCCGGTCTGGCCGGTGTTGGTCACCGTCACCGTGTACTGGACGCTGCTGCCCGCCGCTACGGCCGAGGCGCTCGCGGTCTTGGTGATCACCAGCGCGGGGACCAGCACCCGCACCACGGTCGAGCAGGTCGTGCCGGTCCCGTCCGTGGGGCAGGTGCTGCCGGGTGTCGTCGAGGTGACCGCACTCGTCATGAACTTGTCGCCGATATCGGGGTCATGCACGGTCACCGAATAGGTGATGGTCACCGACGCGCCGACGGGCAGCGCGCCCACCCAGGTGAGGTTCGGGGCGGCGTAGGCCAGTGACCCGCCGCCGGTCACGGCCGCGTCGAGATCGTAGGCGGAGTCAGGGAACATCCCGCTCAGGGAGATGGCGACCGTGGCGCTGGCGTAATCGGTCTGGCCGGCGTTGACCGCCAGCACCGTGTACGTCACCACGCTGCCTGGCGTCGTCGTCGGCGCGCTTGCCGAGGTGGAGACGGCCAGTGCGGGGATGCGGACGCTGACGGTCGAGGTGCACGCCGGGCTGTCGCTCCCGGCAGTGCAGGTGCTGCCGGGCGACGAGGCGACGAGCTTGTTCAGCAGCGTCTTGTTACCGGGGTCCGGGAGCAGGACCGTCACGGAATAGGTGATGGTCGCGGTGTCGCCGGGCTCCAGCGTGCCGGCCCAGGACAGCGTTGGCGCTGCGTAGGTCGCCACCCCGGCCGACGAGCTTGGCTGTCCGTCGAGGCCGGCATCGTCCAACACATCGGCAAGTGAGGTGCTGAGTCCGATATTGCTGTACTCCGTCTCCCCGGTGTCGGTGAGGGTGATCGTGTAGCCGACCGAGTCGCCCGGTGTCGCCGTCGAGGTATCGGCGGTGATCGACACCGCCAGACCAGGTATCACGACACTGACCGTGCTGCTGCACTGCGGGGCAGAGCCGCAGGTGCTCCCCGCCGCGGCAGAACTCACGGCCGTCGCAAGCACCCTGTTGCCCAGATCGGGGTCGGCGACAGTGACCGAGTAGGTGATGAGGACCGTCCCGTCGAGCGGCACGTCGCCCGTCCAGGTCAGGTGCGAGGAATCGGTCAGGGTGACCGCCCCGGCGGTCTCGGTCGCGTCGTCGCCGTAGCTGGCGTCATCGATCACCCCGGCGATCGCCGTCGTGACCGTGGCACCGACGAAGGCGACGTCCCCGGTATTCGTGATGGTGACGGTGTACCCCACGCTCGAGCCGGGCGTGGTGGTCGTCGCATCGGCTGCGACCGCTATCGACACCACGGGGATGAGCACGGTGACGAACGAGGTACACGACGCCGCACCACCGCCCGACGGGCAGGAGCTGCCGAGCTCGTCGGAGGAGACCGAGTTGACGATGAGCCGGCCGCCGAGATCGGGGTCGTTGACCACGACAGTGAACCGGATCGTCACCACGTCGGAGGGGTTGAGGTCGCCGGTCCAGGTGAGGTTCGGTCCGACCAGGCTCAGACGGCCGCTGGAGGCGAGGGCATCTCCGCTGTAGGTCGCGTCGTTGAGCACGCCGACGAGGGAGTCACCGACCTGGGCGGCGGCGTAGGCGGTTGGACCCGAGTCGGTGATGTTGACCGTGTACCCGACGGTCTGCCCGGGCAGGGCGGTCGTCGTATCAGCGGTGGTGGTGATCGTCAGGCCGGGGATGAGGACGGTCACGCTGCTCATGCACGCCGGATCGGAGCTGGCGGCCGGGCAGTTCGAGGCCACCGCGGCCGTACTGGCGGAGGTCGTCATGACCAGGTCGCCGGTGTCGGGGTTGTTGACGGTGAAGGAGCCGGTGATCACGACCGTCGCACCCACCGGCACGTCCCCGGTCCAGAGCACCTGCCCGGTGGCGGGGTTGAGCGCCAGACTCCCCGAGCTGGCACTGGCATCACCGTTGTAGGCGGCGTCATCGAGCGAGCCGACGAAGCTCGCGTCCACGGCAGTGGCCACGTAGGGGACCTGCCCGAGGTTGGTGATCGTCAGCGTGTCGCGCACGACCGAAGCAGGCTGGGTCACCCCGGTGGCGCTGGTGTCGAGAATGCGCAGCCCGGCGATCGGGACCAGCGTCGAGCAGCGCGGATCGGCTCCGCCGCTGGGACAGTTGGCTCCCGGGGTGGAGGAGACGACCGTCTGGGCCAGCCGGAAGTCGCCACCGACCGGGTCGTCGACGACGACGGAGTAGGTGATGGCGACCGGCGAACCGCCCGTGCCGAGCGCGCCGGCCCAGCTCAGGGTCGAACCGGCTATCGAGACGGTGCCGCTACCGGCACGAGCCCCGCCGCCGTAGGTGGCGTCGTCCAGGACGCCACCGAGCGGGATGCTGACGTTCGCACTACCGAACGGCACCTGGCCGGTGTTGGCGACGGTGATCGTGTACGTGACGGTCGCCCCCGGCACAGCCGTCGCGTGGTCGGCCGCTGAGGTCACCGTCAGGGCCGGCGTGAGCACCGCGACCGTGCTCTGGCACAGCGGGTTGCCCGACGCCGGCGGGCAGGTGCTGCCCACCGCCGTCGAACTCACCGGGTTGATCATCGTCTTGTCGCCGACGTCCGGGCTGTCTGCGGTCACCGAGTAGGAGATCGTCGCGGAGGCTCCGGGCGCCAGATCGCCGGTCCAGACGAGGAGCGGGCTGGTGAACGTCACGCTCCCGCTGCTCACCACCGGGTTCGCGTTGTAGGTGGCGTCGTCGAGGACCCCGGCCAGCGAGTCGGTGACCGTCGCTCCGGCGTAGGCGGTCTGGCCGGTGTTGTGCACGGTGATGGTGTAAGTCGCCGTGCCGCCGGGGATGACGAAGGTGGTGTTCGCACTCGTGCTGACGGTCAGTCCGGGAACGAGCACCGGCACCGATGCCGTGCAATGCGGGTCGGTGCCACCGGACGGGCAGTTGTTGCCCGGCGCCGCGGAGACGATCGTCCCGACGAGCAGCCGGTCGCCCGGGTCCGGGCTGCGCACCAGCAGGGTGCCGCTCACGGTGATGACCCCGCCGACCGGGATGCTGCCGGTCCAGAGAACGCCGGTGGAGTTCAAGCTGAGCGTGCCGGACGTCGCCGTCTCGTCGCCGGACGGGATCGCGTCGTCGACGGCACCCGCGATCGGGCTGGAGACGCTGATGCCGACGTAGGGGAACTGACCGGTGTTGGTGAAGGTCGCCGAGAGGTGCACCAGTGCCCCTGGTGTCGTCGACGACTCCGAGTAGTGCTGCTCTAGGAGCAGCGCCGCGACGGGGACCGTGCTCGTGCAGCGCGGGTCGGTGCTGGCGGCCAGGCAGTTGTCACTCCCCGCAAGGGAGGTCGAGCTGACAGCGCCGGTGAGGATCTGGTCACCGCCTGGGGGTGCGCGCACGGTCACCGAGTAGGTGACGCTGACCGAGCTCAGGGCACCGACGTCCCCACCCCAGACGAGGGCCGAGCCGGTGAGGGCGGCCGAGCCGCCGCTAGCCACCGTGTTGTTGTCATAGGTCGCGTCGTCCAGGACGCCGCTGAGAGAGTCGGTGAAGTTCGCGGCCGTCACGCTGGTGCTGCTCGAGTTGGTCACCGTCACGGTGTAGGAGACGACGGCACCCGCGACGGTGGAGGCGACGTTCGCCGTCTTGGTGAAGGTGAGGCTCACGGCGTTGGTGACGCTGACCGTCGCGGTGCACCGTGAGTCTCCGGCGCCTGCGGCACAGTTGCTGCCGAGCGAGGGTGACGTGACGGTGTTGAGCAGGGTGAAGTCACCGGCGGTGTCCGGGTTCCTGATCGTCACCGAGTAGGTGATCGTGCTCGACTGGCCCGGGGTGAGGAGACCGGACCAGCTGAGGACGCCGGTGCCACTGTCGTAGCCGACGGTCCCCGAGCCGGCGACGGCGTCGTGGTTGTAGCCGGCATCGTCCAGCACGCCACTGAGCGGGTCGGTGAAGGCCGCCGCCGGGTACTGCGTCTGCCCCGTGTCAGTCACCACGACGGTGTAGGTCACCATGCTGCCGAGGGTCGCGTTCCTACGGTCCGCGGTCTTGACGATCGTCAGGGCGGGCGTCAGCTCGACGACGACCGACCGGCAGGCATCGTTGGTACTTGCCGGCGCGCAGTTGCTTCCCACCGTCGTGGAGCTGACCACGTTCTGCAGGCTCTTGTCGTCGGACCCGACGCCCGACAGCGTCACCGAGAAGGTGATCGTCGCTGTCTGCCCCACGAGCAGCGCGCCGCTCCAGGAGAGCGTCGAACCGCTATAGCTCACGACCCCGATGTTCGCCGCCGCATCGAGGTTGTAAGCGGCGTCGTTGAGAACCGCGGCGAGCGGATCCGAGATCGAGGCGGAGGGGTAGTCGGTCTGCCCCGAGTCATGGACCGTGATGGTGTAGCCGACGGAACCACCCGGAGCGACAGCCGTCGTGTTGGCCGTCTTGGTGATGGTCAGCCCGGGCACGAGCACCGTGGTGAGCGCCGTACACCGGGAGTCGCTGCCGCCGCTGGGGCAGTTGTTTCCGGGCGCCGCCGAGACCAGCGTCCCGGTGATCGCCTTGTTGCCCAGGTCCGGATTCTGCACGGTCAGCGTGCCGGTGACGGTGACGACGGCCCCGACGGCGATGCTGCCGCTCCACGTGATGGCCGACGAGCTGAGGGTCAGCCTGCCGGACGAGGCCACCTGGTCGCCCGAGGGGATGGCGTCATCGACGGTGTCAGCGCTCGGACTCGAGATCGAGATCCCGGTGTAGGGCACCTGGCCGGTGTTGGTGAAGGTCGCGGTGAGGTGCAGCAGCGACCCGGGCGTGGTGGTCTGCTGCGGGTAGCTCTGCACGATCACAAGCCGTGCCACCGCCACCGTGCTCGAACAGCGCGGATCACTGCCGCTCACCGGGCAGTTGCTGCCGGCCGTGCCGGAGGTGATGCTCCCGGTAATCAGGTTGTTGCCGCCGTCGGCCTGATGCACGGTCAGCGAGTAGGTGATCGTGCTGGTGGCTCCGACAGCCAGGGCGCCGGTCCAGGTGAGCCCTGGTCCGGTGACCGCGACACTGCCCGTGGTTGCGGTCGCGTCGCCGTTGTAGGACGCATCGTCGAGCAGGTCTGCGAACGGTTCGGTAAGTGCCGCCACAGGGAACGCGGTCGCCCCCGAGTTGGTCACCGAGACGGAGTAGCTGACGGTCGCGCCGGGCGTGGTCGTCGCGCTGCCCGCCGTCGAGACGATCGTGAGGCCCGGAACCAGGATCGTCACCGACGCGGTGCAGGCCGGGTCGGTGCTCACGGCCGCACAGTTGTTGCCTGCCGTCGATGAGACCACCGTATTGACCATCACCTTGTCCCCCGGATCGGGGTTGAGCACCGTCACCGAATAGGTGATCGTCGCCGACTGGCCGATGGCCAGCGGCCCGGACCAGTGCAGGACGTGCGTGACATAGGTCAGGCTCCCACTGGTCGCGGTGGCGTCGCCGGCGTATGTCGCGTCCGTCAGCACGCTGCTCAGATCGTCGTCTAGGGCCGCCGCGGAATAGGCGGTCTGGCCGTTGTTCACGACCGAGATCGTGTAGCCGACCACCGAGCCAGGTGTCGCGGTGGAGGTGTTGGCCGTCTTGCTGATCGCGAGGCCGGGCAGTAGCACCGCGATGGAGGCGTTGCAGGTGGGGCCGGGAGCGCCCGCCGGACAGGGGCTGCCCGCGGCATCCGCCACGGCCGTCACCACGATGTTCCGGTCGCCGGTGTCGGGGGCGTTGACCGTGAACGAGACCGCTCCGGTCGCACTCGCCCCCGGCGCGAGGTCGAAGACCCAGTCGACGGTGCCGTCCGGATTGGTCTGCAGGCCGCCGGTGGAGACCACCGCGTCGTAGTTGTAGTTCGCGTCGTCGACCGCGCCAACGAGGTCCAGCGTCACCGCCAGCCCGGTGTAGGCCGTCTGCCCGGTGTTGTGCACCGTGACCGAGTACTGCACGACCGAGCCCGGAGTGGCCGACGCGGGCGTCAGCGAGCCGACGATGCTGAGCCCGGGGATGAGCACGGTGACCGTGTTCGAACAGGCCGGGGCCGTGCCACCTGCAGGGCACGTGGACCCCGGCGTGGCGGAGGTGACCGCCCCGGTGAGGGTCAGGTTGCCGGTGTCGGGGCTCTTCACCACAGCCGAGTAGGTAAGGGTGACCGTCGCGCCGATCGCCAGGTTTCCGGTCCAGTTCAACGTTGACCCGACCCGGGAGACCGCGCCGGCCGAGACCACCGCGTCACCGCTGTAGGTGGCGTCGTCGAGGATCCCGGCGAGCGAGTCGGCGAAGGCCGCACCGGTGTAGGGCGTCTGCCCCGTGTCGGTGGCCGTCACCGTGTAGTGCACCGTCGACCCCGGGGTCGTCGTGGTGACGTCGGCGGATTTGGCGATCGTGAGTTGTGGGATCAGCACCGGCACGCTCGTGGCGCAGGCCGGGCTTGATCCGCCGGACGGGCAGGTGCTGCCTGCAGCCGCCGAGGTCGCCGCTGTCACGAGAACCTTGTCGCCGACGTCGACGCTCGCCACGGTGACCGACGCGTGGATGGTGACGAGCGCTCCGACCGCGAGGGTGCCGGTCCACACCAGTGCGCCCAGCCCCGGGGCGAACGCCACGCTGCCTGCGCTGGCCGTCGCATCGTTGCCGTAGGTCGCGTCGTCCAGCGCGCCCGTGAGGGCGATGGTCACGCTCGTCGCGGCATAGCCCGTCTGGCCGGTGTTGGCGAGGCTGACGGTGTAGCTGACCGTGTCACCGGGCGTCGCCGTCGCGACGTTGGCGGTATTGGTGATCGACAGCGCGGGCACGAGCACCGTGACCGTCGCCGAGCACTGCGCAGCGGGGTTGCCGCCGGGACAGGGGCTTCCGGCGGCCGGGGAGACCACCGTCGCCGCGAGCGTGCGGTTCCCGCTGTCGGGATTGGCAACGGTCACCGAGTAGGTGATCGTCGTCGTCGCACCCACGGCAAGGTTGCCGCTCCAGGTGAGCAGCGGGCTGGTGTAGGAGATGCTGCCCGAGGTGGCGGTGGCGTCGGAGTTGTAGCTGGCGTCGTCGAGCACGTCCCCGAGCGCATCGGTCAGCGTCGCACCCAGGTAGGCGGTCTGCCCCGTATTGGTCACCACGATGCTGAAGTGGACGACCCCGCCCGGCGTGGTGGTGGTGACGTCGCTGGACTTGACGATCGTGAGGCCGGGGACCGTGACGGTGCTGGTGCAGCGGGCATCGCCGCTACCCGCAGCACAGTTCGCGCCGAGGGTCGAGGAGACCACCGTGTCCGCGAGCACCTTGTTGCCGACGTCCGGGTTCTTCACGGTGACCGAGTACGTGATGGTGACCGAGGTGTTGGCTGCCACGGTCCCGGTCCAGCTCAGCGTGGCCGAGGCGAAGGACGCGGTGCCGTTCGTCGCCGTGGCGTTCGCGTTGTAGGACGCGTCGTCCAGGACCGCCCCGAGGGGGTCGGTCAGTGCAACGCCGGAGAAGGACGTCGAGGAGGTGTTGCTGACCACGATCGTGTAGTTGACGACACTCCCGGCCGCCGCGGAGGAGGCATCCGCGCTCTTGACGATCACGAGCGGACCGGCACCGACCACGAGGCCGACCGACCTGCTGGCCGTCTTCGCGTTGGCGTCCACCACCGACACGGTGAAGGCTGAACTCCCCACGGCCGTCGGCGTGCCGGTGACCGCTCCGGTGCTCGCGTTCAGCGCCAGCCCCGAGGGGAGGCTGCCCGCAGAGATCGACCAGGTGAGCGGCAGGCTGCCGCCCGACACCGAGAGCGACGCCGAATAGCTCAGCCCGACCTGGCCCGCTGGTGGCGCGGCGAAGGTCAGGGTTGGCAGCGCCACGATCACGATGCCCGCCGTCTTGGTGGCGACCTGTCCGAAGCCATCGGTCACCGCCACGCTGAAGCTGTAGCTCCCGGCCACCGTCGGGGAGCCGCTGATCAGGCCGGTCGAGGCGTTGAGCGTCAGCCCGGCCGGCAGGCTGCCCGCGGTGACGCTCCAGGAGTACGGACCCGCTCCCCCGGTGAGCACCGGCTGCTGGCTGTAGGCAACCGACACCTCCCCCGCGGCCGGCGCGAAGGCCAGCGTCGGGGCTGCCGAGATCACCAGGGTGACGGCCTCGGTGGCCGTCTGCCCGCTCGCATCCGTCACCTGGATCACGGCGGGAAAGCTCCCGGCGGCAGTCGGCGTACCGCTGAGCAGCCCGGTGGACGGGTTCAGCGCCAACCCTGCCGGAAGGGTGCCACTGGCCAGCGACCAGGCGAAGGGTGACGTCCCGTTGGTCACCGCCAGCAGCCGGCTGTAGGCCACCGCGACCTCCCCCGGCGGCGGCGCGGCAAAGGCCAGGGTCGGCGAGACGTTCGGAGTCACCACCGGACTGGGGCCCGACTGGGGCCCGGTCCCGGCGAGGTTCTGGGCGGCGACGGTGAAGGTGTAAGGCGTTCCCGCGGTGAGCCCCGTCAGGGTGCGGGTGGTGGCCGTCCCGGTGAAGGTCTGCGGCGCCTGGGCCGTCCCGGCGATGTACGGCGTCACGACGTACCCGGTGATCGGGCTGCTGCCGTTGGCCGGTGTGGTCCAGGTCAGGGTGGCTGCATTGGTCCCCGCGGAGGCCGCCGTGATCGCAGGTGCACCCGGCACGGTGTACGGGACCACCGCGTTCGACTGGGGGCTGGCTACGGAGGTCCCCTGCGCGTTCGTCGCCGCCACCGTGAAGGCGTACGAGCCTCCTGCGGTCAGGCCGCTGAGGGTACGTGTCGTGGTGGAGGCGTCGAAGGATTGCGGTGACTGCGCCACTCCCGAGAGATACGGAGTCAGGACGTAGCCGGTGATCGCGCTGCCGTTGTTCGCCGGAGCGGTCCAGCTGATGGTGGCGCTGTTGATGCCCGCCGTCGCCGCCGGAGCCGCGGGGATCGCGGGCCTGTCGAGATAGGTGTAGGTCGTGCTGCCTGCGCTGCCGAGCAGCACCACAGTCACCGTGACACCGGCGGCGGTGGCCCGCGCGGGCATCGACTGGATGGCGAACGTGTTCCCCTCGATGTTGAAGCAGCCAACTGCCCGCCCGGACGAGCAGGGCAGCAGCACCAGCGCCGTGCCAGCCTGCTGCTCAGCCGGGGTACCGATCTCGACCGCGGTCGGCGAGACGTTGTTGGTCGAGGCGGTGATGTAGGTCAGGACTCCCCCGGCTACGAGCCCGCTGCTCGGGCTGATCGCAACGCCCGTCGGGGCGGCCGGCACGGTTCCGGCCGTGGTGGTGGCGGATGCCCCCGGATTCGCGTCAGTCGAGGAGATGGAGGTCGGCGAGCTGCTCTGCACCAGCGTCGCCGTCACGCTCGAACCAGTGACGGTCGCGAGCACGTTGAGCACGGGCAGAGCTGTGCCGTTGGCGAAGGACGTCGCGCTGGTCGTGCAGGTGAACGTCTGACCAATCGGGGCCTGACAGACCCAACCCGTCCCGAAGGCTCCCACCGGCACTGCTCCTGCCGGGATGGTCTGGGTCACCGACACTGCTGCGGCCTCGTCCGCCCCTGTGAGGACGCGGGCGTTCACCTGGTAGTTGACGGGCGCGCCCGGCGACGGGCTGACAGCGCTGTAGCTCGTGGTGGTGACCGCGAGCTGCGGCACGGGGTTGAAGGTCAGCACCTTCACGTCGGAGATCTCGTGGTTGTCCATCACCGAGCCGGTGGAGCCGACGAAGCCGAAGGCCAGCTGTTTCGGCACGCCGCTCGCGTTGAGCCAGGACGTCGACGGGTAGAGCCCCGCGCTCACCGCCGGGAGCGTCCCGGTCAGGGTGCGGGTGGCCTGCGCGATCGGGGTGAAGACAACCTTGTACGTACCGGAGGCGACCGTGATGCCACTGGCCGAGGTGAACGGGCCGACGGTCGGGTTGATGAGGACCTCGACCGGAACGATGGCCGCAGCCCGCGTCGCGGCGTGCAGGGTGACCTTCGAGGCCGCGGTGCCGTCGAAGGTGGTGGTCAGGCCGCAGTAACCGACCCGCACGTTCCCCGGGCCCCGTACCGCTACCGCACCAGGGGCCGCAACGCCGAAGTTCGGGATGTTGCCCGAACAGCCGGTGCCCGAGTAGCTGCTGTTGCTGAAGTTCCCGAAGACGTCCAGCCCGACGCCGAGGTAGGCGTTGACGAGGCCGACCACTCCCGGCGCGGCCGAGTAGCCGAGCGAGCCACCTGAGGAGCCCATGGTCGCTGGTGCGACCGGGTTCGCCGGATCGACGGCGGCGAGCATGAAGGCGATGCCGTCAGCGTTGTTGCCGCCCCACTGATACGAGTTGAAGGTGACGTCCAGGCCGTTGGAGGTCGGGAAGCTGGTGGCGCCGAAGATCCCGCCCACCTCGTTGATCACCGCGGGGGTGAGTCGCAACGTACCGCTGCCCTGCGAATCGAAGGTCGGGGAGCAGCTGGCGATCGGATTGGCAGCGAAGTTGCCGCTCGCGGTGAGGCAGACCACGTTAGTGCCGTTGGCCGGGGCCGGCTTGGTGACCGTGCCGACGCCGTCCACCGTCCGGTCATTGAAGGCGTTGTTGAACAGCACGGTGCCCGCCGCCAGCGCGTCAGTCGGGGGCACCACCACCAGCCCGGTGGCCATCAGGCAGACCACTGCAACCATGACGGTGACTCTCGAGCGGCGACGCCACTGCCGCGGACGGTCCCTAGACATCTCCGCTACTGCCGGAGCGGTTCAGGGCTGTCGCTGCGCGCAGCACGGTGGAGCGGTAGCGGCGACGCAGCCAGAAGATGAGGAACGCGAGCAGGAGCAGCGCACCGAGGAGCCCCAGGAAGAGTGGGAGCGGGAAGACGATCACCCGGACCGAGACGGTGCGCGTCGTGCCGTCGGCGTTCTTGATGCTGATCTTCGGATGGCAGATGCAGAGCAGGGGTGGGCTCCATGTCGTCGTGACGACACGGGTCGATCCGCGCAGGACCGTGAAGTCGGGGAACGCGGCGCCGTTGGCGCCTCCCACGACGAGCCTCGTCTTCTCCCGGAAGTCACGGTGGACGGTGCCCGAATCACGCACGCTCGCGGTCAGCGTGATCGGGCCGCCGGTGGCGAAACCCGGTGCCTTGAGGTCGCTGGGCACGGACGTGTTGCTGGTCGGCCCAGGCACCGTGATGTAGACCGGCGTCGCCACCCCGCGGTTGATCTTGATGTTCGCGCTCGTCTGGCCGGCCGGCACCAGGAAGACGAGCGCGACCTGATGGTCACCGGGTTCAGGCCGAATCGGAACATTGATGGTCGCCGTGACGGTCTGGCTGGCGCCGGGTGCCAGGACGAAGCTCGTCGGGGTGACGGCCAGCCAGGTCGCGGCGGCGTAGGGGGCGTCCTTCTCGAAGGCGAGGGTGCCGTTCGCCGCGCCGACGAAGTTGCGTGCTTGAACGGTCACCGGCACCGACGCCTGACCACGGTTCACCACGAGGATGTCGTGCGGCGCCTCGACTTCGGAGGGGCTGACGACGAGACGCGTGGGGCTGATCGTCAGGGAGAACTTGGTGGGGAGGGTGCTGTAGCTCGTCGAGTTCGACGGCGACGGCGTGCTCACCGGAGTGACCGGAGTCGAGGCGGACGCCTCGACTCCGGTCACCAGCAGACCAGGTGCGCCGAAGGTGATCAGGCACAACGCCGCCGCGGCACCGCGACCGATGGCGTTGTTCATCTCAGACCCTTCGACTGTCAGCGGGCTACAGCGTGGTGGCGATGTAGTCGAGCGTCGCGGAGTACGTGTCCTGGTTCACGAACGGGATCGCGACCTGGTAGTCGGTACTCAGGTCGTCACCGGCTTCGGCGGAACGGACGGTCTGCGAGTGCACGGTGACCGTGTCCGGTGCGAGGTTGCTGACCGGGGTGAAGGCAGTCGCACCGGTCTCGCGGACCTTGAGGTTGCCGATCGGAATGGTGTCCGGGTTCTGGCCGGCTCCAGTTCCGGGGGTCGGCGGCGTCAGTGTCGCGTCCTCGCTGCCGACCGTCACGGCGTAGCCCGCGAAGTTGTTCGTCGTCACGACGAACGTGACCGGTCCGGTCTGGTCACCGGGGACGTCTCCGGTGGTCACGGTTGCTCCGGGGATGCCGGTGAGCGTGAAGGCGGGGGTCAGGCCACTGAGCGAGATCGCGGTCTCCACACCGACGTTGGCGGTGGTGGACCCGCCGCTGCTCTCGGGGGCGGCAGAGGCGGTGCCCCCCATGAGGGCAACACACCCGGCGGCCATGGTGATGCCGACGGCGGCCACGAACACGCGACGCCCGGTATTGGGTCTCGAGCCGGCTGAGCTCGGCATGCTTTCGGGCATTCGGTGAGTTGTCATGAGGAGCCTTCCAGAGGGGGTGGAGCGCTCGATGACCTCACGCTCGATTCACATGCTCCGGTGGAGAGGCGACCTGCGGAATAGGCGGAGTATCCCGACGCGCTAGGGCAAACCGAACCTCCGTCGCGCTAGCGCTGATCACTTACCGACCTCGCAGCCCGAAACTTGTCGATCAAGTCCTGCTGCGAACTGACGCCGATCTTGGCGAACACGGACGCGAGGTGGTTCCGCACGGTGCTCTGGCTGACGAAGAGCCTTCGGGCGATGCCGGGGGGCCGATCCCCCTGCAACAGCCCGGTCACGATCTCGAGTTCCCGGGTCGTGAGCCGGCTGAGTCCGGGCATGTCCAGCTCCGAGATGCCGGCGAGCACCCCGCGAGCGAGCTGTGCGATCTCGGCACCGCGCCCGAGCCTGTCGAGGATCGCGGACAGGTCATCGGACAGGGCCACCCCCGACGACCGCGCCGTGGTCGGCAGGAAGACGAAGGCACAGGCGGGGGCGGGCTGCAGCGGGAGGATGAGGAGTTCGCAGCTGAGGTTTCGGTGGCTGGCCGTGCCGGTTGGGACCCTGGTATCCACGTGCAGCGTCACGCCCTTTCCGCTGGCTGACGCCTCGGCCATCGCAGTGAGACAGGGCTGGGTGTCGTCATCCGAGATCAGCCGCAACAGCGGCATGCCGATCAACTCCGTCAACCGTCGGCCGAAGAGCAACTCCGCCTCCGCGCTGACTCGCTCGATCCGCATTCCCGAGTTGGCTATCCCGACCACAGCGGGCGCGTCCTGCCAGCCCCGCTCGCTGGCGTCGGCAGGAGCCGCACGGTCAGCGACGATCAGGACGAGCACATAGCGCGAGGTGGAGACGTTCTCGAAATTCCGCACCCACAGGCGGATCTTCAGATCCGGTCCGTGGGTTCGCCTCAGCAGGCGGAAGCTCTCGAATCCGTTGAGCCGCGCCCCTGCCACCAGGTCCGAACCCAGCGCCGGATGATCTGCGGTGAACTCCGCGAACTGGTGCCCGACCACCTCACCCGCACCCGGACTCAGCATCTGCGCGGCACGCAGGCTCGCCGCCACGATCCGGTCCGACGGGACGTCCAGTACGAAAGCGGGGAGCGGGCTCCCGCCCAGTACCGCGGCCGCCATGCCGGCGAGGTCATCAGCGTCGAGAGGAGGCGCCGCAGCGGGACGTTGGGGCATCAGGTCCGGACTCACGGACCTCCACGGCACATCCGGGTTGCGGTGTAGGTAGCCGACGTCGGCGTCGCTTCGAGCGGTCTCATCCCCCGAGCATGGCGACCGACGACATGCACGGCCTAGACGATCCGGCCCAACCGTAGGGACCAGTTGTCGCCGCGGCGTGCAAACGGTGCTGGGCTGAGTTCGCCTCGATGAGCCTGCCGACCCGGGCAAGCAGCTCCTGCGACTTGAAAGGCTTGGAGAGGAAGTCGTCGGCGCCGGCCTCGTAGCAGGCGGCCACCTGGGCAGTCGAGTCCCCGCAGCTCATGAGGAGGATCGGAGCATGAAAGGCAGGGTCGGCCTTCATGGCCCGGCAGACGTCGAGACCGCTCATGTCGCCCATGCAGACATCGATGATGACCAGGGCGTAGTGCTGGCGTTCGGCGCACGCCAGTGCGGCTCGGCCGCCGTAGACGACCTCGGTCGGGATGCGACTCCGGCTGAGCAAGGTCTGGATCAGACGGCAGATGTCACCGTCATCGTCGGCGATCAAAACGCCGCCCAGAGCCGCGGCGATCGAGTCGGTCACGGTATCTGCCGCCCCTTCGGTGTCATCTGGTCACGGCCGCCGGAATCACCCCACATGGCGCCGGGCTGACCGTACCCACGCAGCGTCATGCCCGGCACCAACCGGCTCCCGGTTTGGGTCAGTCCGTCAGGCTGAAAGGACGTACCGTCTAGCTCCGCGGATTGGATCGGCGGACGGCTCCCGGGCGGCACACCCGTGCTTGACGGCTGGTGGCGTAGCGTTCGCATCGGTTGCGATCACAGCCCGCGCGTCGAGCCTGTCCGCCGTACCTGGCAGGTCGAGCATTCGCTCGAGTTCGACGGCATTGCCGGTCATGGAACGAGGCCCGGAATGGGCGCACTGAAAGACCACGAAGCGAGTTTCCAGCCGGTCAGTAATTTGCTGGTGCTTGCCGCGATGGCCACCGCCGCGCTGCGTGGATCGGCAACGCCGGAACGGCAGCGCCTCAATGCGTCGTTGGCCGACCATGCGGTCCGCGGCGCCATCGTGGAACTGCAGCTGATCCTCGCCCGGATGTCCAGGGACTTGGCCCCCTCCATCGCGACGCCTGCCACGACGGAACGCGATCGGGATGACGAGCCACCGAAGCAGCTCGGGCGGGCAATCGCCGTCACCGACCTGGGTTGCCTGCACCGGGATCCGGTTGGCTACCTCGCTGCCATGGCGATCTGCGCCGGGGGGCCCTACTACTCGTCCTTTGCCATGGCCGAGTTCGTCATGAGCCGCCGCGCCACCAGCGGGGAGCTCGAGCTGGCCGATGCGCAGGTGATGTGTGAGCAGATGCGCGACTGGGGTGCAGGGGCACTCACCCACGGTGTTGACGTGCCGGCCGAGCACTACGAGTTGCGCTTCGCCCGGTACTGCGCCGCGTGGCATGCCTATCAGAAGCTGCGGCCCGACTCGGGCGACCAGAACCGCTTCATGCTGGACCGGGAGGACTCGAGCAGTCCAGCCGTACAGCTCGCGGCCAACGAACTACACCTCGCCCACGTCGCCTGGCTGCCCCACCACAACCGACCCGTCGCCTGACCGCTGCCGAGTTCGCGCACGGCCGCGGCTAGCGCCGTGATGCCGCTCAACGGACTCCTTGGTCGATTGGTCCTTTTCGCGGTTAATCAGGGCTAGCGTGGGCCCCAGCCCCATCGCCGAGCACGACAACCTGAATCAGGTGAGGCGTGGCTCCACCGCAGCCATCCGCGACCGATGCACCGCTTCACCGCGGCGTCCGGACAGGGCGCCACCGACCGGCCATGACCACCGGCG
Source organism: Jatrophihabitans sp. (assembly GCA_025963285.1). Lineage (GTDB taxonomy): Bacteria > Actinomycetota > Actinomycetes > Mycobacteriales > Jatrophihabitantaceae > JAOPUX01. The sequence continues at coordinate 32,133 of JAOPUX010000097.1, read as the reverse complement.
CGCACCGGGTCCACACCGAGCCCGGAACCCACCGAGACGCCGCCCGCAGCCTGAGGCGTTCCACCACCAGAAGGAGCCTGATGAGCACACCGATTCCGAGCATTGCCGCCGAGCGGACCCCCGCCGCCGGCTATTACCGCATCGACCCGCTTCGTACCGAGGTCCGATTCACCACCCGCCACCTGTTCGGCCTCGGCGGTGTCTCCGGCACGGTGCAGCTCCGCGACGCGGAGTTCAGCATCGGGGACCCGATCAGCGAATCCACCGTGGCCGCGGTGCTCGACGCAAGCAGCTTCGACAGCGGGCTCGCGGCACGCAACAAGGAGGTCCGGTCGTCGCGCTACCTCGACACCAGCAGGTATCCCGACATCCTCTTCACCTGCACCCTGATCGACCAGTCAGACGGCAAGTGGGTGGCCGTCGGCGTCGTCACCGCCCACGGCGTCACCGAGCCGGTCGACCTCACCCTGGACCAGTTCACCACTACCCTTGACGACGAACTTGCGCTGCACGCCACGGCCAGGGTTGACCGCTACGCCCACGGCATCACCTTCGGCAGGGGGCTGGCCGGCCGCTGGTTGGACATCGGCATCACCGCGATCGCCACCCGCTAGCGTCATGCTGCTGCGCACAACCCGGCGCCTCCCGGTCCACGCAGTCACGGCCCTGCCGTCGCCGGGTGGATGCGGTTAGTCGAGCGGGCGACGAGCGATCTTGCGGGGTGTGCGTCCAGCGACCCAGCCCCCGACGAATGCGACGGCGGGTAGGCCGATGACGAGCGCGACCAGTTCCGGGTAGGGCGGGCTGTCGAGGTAGCTGACGTCGTGCCAGTTCCAGGCGATCAGGGCCAGGTAGGCGCTGGCCGTGCCGAGCACCCCGGAGAGGACGGCGAGGGCTCCGGCGGTCGCGGCGGTGAGCGTGCGCCGTGTCCGCCCGCTGGCACCGGCGGCGGTCAGGGTGCGCAGGTCGCCTGCCGTCTCGCTTCGGATCAGTCCGACTGTCATGGCGAGGACGCCCAGCGCGATGAGGACGCCGATCGTGGTGGAGTACTCCCGCAGTTGCTGCATCGTGTCGTCCGGGGCGGAGCGGGTCTCGATGGTGATGCCAGCCGCCGCGGCTCGGGCGCGGGCGTCGGCGAGCTGGGCCTTCGTCAGTGGATGGAGGGTCTCGATGAGCCAGCCGGCGGGGACCGCGGTGAGTCCGAACTCTGCCAGGGCACGCTGCGTGAGCAGGGTGTTCGGAGCCGAGGTGTACTTCGGCAGGGCGGCAACGACCTGGACCTTTGCGGCGGCGAAGTCTCCGAATGGGCCGGTATTCACGTCGATCCTGCCGAGCCCCGCGCGCGAGGTAACGACGTCGGCACCGGGCGAGAGCGTCGAGGCGGGGATCCGGTAGAACGTGAGGACGGATCCGGTCACCACCAGCGGCGTCGTGACGAATTCGAATCCCTTACGCCCTTGGGACGAGATTGGTCGAGCCAGGCTGGAGTAGTCGTTGCCCTGCTCCGCGCCGGCAGGGATGGTCTGGTTCAGGTCGATCGCCGCCTCCAACTCGACCGATCGGTGGGCCTGCACTGCTGTCGAGATCGCGTCCACGACCCGCCGTGCGCTGGCGACGGCTGCCGGTGGCGGTGCCGACGGTGCGGTGCTCGCGCCGGCAGCGGTCGCGACCGAGAGGCCAGGGCCGCCCTGATTGCTGGGGTTGCCGTCGAGCCAGACGACCATCTGGTTGCTGGGCAGGTTGCCGACGGCGCCCGAGTGGTCGGCGTGCTGTGCTGCTGCGGCGTGGATCGTGATCGTGGCGGCGATTCCGACGGCAAGCGTGCCGGCTGCCACCGCCGCACCTGATCGCGCCTGATAGCGGGCGAGGTCACGAAGCGCCAGGCGGATGGCGACCGGCGCCCGTCGGGCAAGCCGTGCGATGAGCCGGACGGCCAGGGGCGCGAGCAGGAGCATGCCGATGGTCGTCGCCAGGATTCCGCTGATGATGTAGGCCGTGTTGTCGTGGTGAGACAGCACCAGCAGCACGAACCCCAGGGCCGCGACAGCGACTCCGACGAACGCGAACCGGTGTACCGGCTGCGGCGGGGTTGGGCGCCCTGACAGGGCCACGACGATCGGAACCCTGGAGACTGCGCGCGCGGGCCACCACGACGCGATCACCGCGGTGATCAGCGCTAGGACGGCTCCCGCGATCACTGCCCACCAGGGCAGGCTGAACGGGTCGATGCGGTGACCGACCACGTTGGAGAAGACCGGGCCGAGCGAGAACCACGTGAGGACTCCCAACGCGGTGCCGAGAGCTGCGCCCACCAGCCCGACTGCGGCACCGTTCGCGAGCAGGACCCGCCGCACGTGCCGATCGGAGGCACCGATCGCCGCGATCATGCCGAGGGACCTCAGGCGTCGCTGCGCCAGGACGGTGAAGCCGGCCACGGCCAGCAGTCCGATGAAGATGAGTCCGATCGTCGCGATGAGCAGCACCGCCAGCGCTTGATTCCGGCGCTGCGCCGGCCCGCTCGCGCTCGTGGAGGAGAAGCCCGCCAGGGTCCCCACCGGCGGGCTGAACCGCGCCCCAGCGAGCGCGCTGCCGGTATCGAGGAGCAGGGCCAGCGAAGTCGGCGCGCGTAGCTCCCCGGGGGCGACCAGGGCGAAGGCATCAGTGAGGTCGTTCGGGTTCTCGACCCTCCCGACGACGGTCAGCGTCCGACCGTCCGCCTGAAGCGTGGAGCCGGTCCTGACTGCGAGGACGGAACCGACCTCCGCAGTGACTGCCACCTGATCGGCGCCGGCGGGAAGGTGCCCGGAGACCAGCCGCAGCATCGGCGATCCGAACCGGCCGTGTGGATCCTGGGCCCGGAGCTCCACCGGGGTGACGGAGCCCGGAACCGGGATGCTCGACTCCTCGATCGCCTCCACCGCACCGAACCGTGCTCGGGCGGCAGCCAGATCGGCCCCCGTGGTGCCGGGGTTGGAGATGTCGATCCTGGTGTTGGCCTTGCCGAAGTAACCCTTGTCGGAGTGTTCGACGTTCACGACCATGCCGAGTCCGACGGTCGTGGCAGCGACGGCCACGACGAGCAGGGCGAGGATGACCAATTGCTGACGCCACTCGCGACGCAGCATCCGCCAGGCCCAGCGGCGCACTGCCCGTCGAGCAGGACGGCCGCCGTTCACCCCGGCGCGGGATGGCGACGTGGTCGACGTCGGCGGGGGTGGCGGTGGGGCCAGGGTCGTCATCGGGCCCCGTCCACCTCGAGCAGTGACTCAGGACCGTCCGGCGCGGACGTCTGGTCGACGATCCGCCCGTCCCGGATGAAGATCACACGGTCAGCCCAGGATGCGAGCTGCGCATCGTGGGTGACCACGACGCCGGCTACACCGCCCTGACACGTTGCCCGCACGAGTCGCATGACTGCCTCGCCATTTACCGAGTCCAGCGCACCGGACGGTTCGTCGGCCAGCAACAGTCGGCGTTCACCGACGACCGCGCGTGCGATAGCTACTCGCTGGCGCTCACCGCCGGAGAGCTGGTCGGGAAAGTGGTCGGCCCGTCCAGCCAGCCCGAGGCGCTCCAACGCCTCTAGCCCAGCCGCTCGCGCAGCCTTCGCCGAGGTGCCGTCGAGCTCCAGCGGAAGCGATACGTTCTCCGCGGCCGTCAACCCGGCAAGCAGGTTGAAGTCCTGGAAGACGTAGCCGATCGCCCGGCGCCGCAGCTGCGCCTGCTCAGCTCGGGAGAGCTTCGACAGCTCGAGGCCGCCGACGCTGACCTCACCCGAGGTCGGCTCCTCAAGGGTGCCGGCGATCGTCAGCAGGGTGCTCTTCCCGGACCCGCTCGGGCCCATGATCGCGACCAGTTCGCCGGGCTCGACACGGAGGTCGACCTCACGAAGTGCATCGACGGCAGCCGCCCCGATGCCGTAGCGCTTCGTGATCCCGCTCAATTCCAGAACGCTCATCGACGTGCTCCAGCCTTCCGGGTCGAGGGAGTGGACTTCGGCACGCCGTGGCCGGGCCCGCGCGACTCTGCAGGCAGGGAGGGCTCGGGCTTCGGTGCTCGGCGCAGCCGACTCTCGGCGGTGTCGAGCCAGCGGATCACCGAATCGAGCCGGAAGAGCTCGGCGTCGACCACGAGTGCCAGTGGAACGTCCTCGGGTGCCGCGTCACGCTTCACCCGCGTCCATTCCTGCATCAGCTCGACGATGTGGCGACGATGCGCCTGGATCACCTCGTGGACGTCGATGTCGCGAACCCCGATCGCGACGAGCACCTTGATCACCAGTTCGTCGCGGGGCGGCGAGCTGAGATCCGGCGGGGTCTTCAGCCAGGTGGTGAGCTCGGCCTGACCACCGTCGGTGATGTGAAAGCTCTTCTGGGGGCCGGCGTCGGCGGCATCGTCGTCGGAGGCGACGAGACCGTCGCGTTCGAGCCGCTGCAGGGTCGTGTAGACCTGCCCCACGTTCAGCGGCCACACCTCTCCGGTGCGCTGCTCGAACTCCTGACGGAGCTGGAGGCCGTATTTGGGTCCCTCTGTCAGCAGCGCCAACAGTGCATGCCGAACACTCATGAAGCGTCACCAATCTCGACCCGCGCCCGGAAGAACCGGCTGTATACCGAGTATTTATACCCGGTATACAGCTGGGCGGCAAGAGCCATGCTCTCCGCCTGAGAAGACACCCAGTGTTCACCGGCGAGCAGTGATCCCATCAAATGGTGTTTCCCTGATCTTTGACTTAGGGTCGGGCGAAGCCACTCAAAGACCACGAAACGACTTAGGACGGCCCATGCGCCTTCTCCACCGGGCCCGCGTGCTCGTCACCGTCGCCGCCACCGCGGCGACCCTCGCGGTCGTGGCCGTGTCGACGGCCCAGTCCGCCCAGGCGGCACCCGTCTACCCCAGTGGGGCGCATCTGACCGCGATCTCGCACAGCGCCATCAGGGTCGGCCTGGACAAGGTCGCCGACAGCTCCCACCTGCACGTCACGTCCTACCGGCTGGTCGCCTCGACGGTGAAGGCTGACGTCGTCACCTCGTACCTGAACTCGCACGGCTTCAAGTCCACCTACAGCGGGTCGGCAACGACGAACTCCGTGCTGATCACCGGGATGAAGTACACGACGGCGCCGTACTACTACCGCGTCGGCATCACCTACAGCGAGTACTCGAACTACGTCGCGTGGGGCCAGACCTACTCCAACGGCTTCGGTCTTGCACCCGCTGCGCCGACCGGAGTGAAGGCGGTCAGCGGCAGCGCTGGAAACTACATCCAGTGGACCCCGCCCGCCAGCGGGTCGACGGGCGCGGCGATCGACCAGACGAACACCAAGACCGGCACGACCGCCACGTACACGATCCACAACACCACGCCGAAGTTCACGCCCTACGGCCTGGGTGTCGGGACGCAGTACACCTACAGGGTGCGCGCGATCAACATCGCGACGCACTCGCCCGCGTCCGCCTCGTCCGGCCCGCTGACCGGCCTCGCGACCACCAAGCTGCGGGTCATGAGCTACAACGTCCTCGGTGCCTACCTGCCCGTCCACCAGGTGGAGGCCGACGGGCACACCGCGACCATTGCCGGGTGGGACAAGCGGGTGGTCACTGCGGCCGCCCTGGTCAAGAAGTACGCCCCGGACGTCCTGACCGTCCAGGAGGGCGACACGATCCTGGGCGCCGACGGCACCGCGCACACTGCCGGTAATCACGCCTACCCGTCGTCCACCTGGCCAGGTGACTGGTGGAGCACCCAGACCGCGATCGCGCACAAGGCCGACAGCTGCAACCGCAACTACGCCAACACCAGCACCGCCTACATCGGCGGCGCGCACTACTGGCCCTACCGTCAGGCCGACGCGCTGTGCGACTACACCAACCAGGAGCTCGGCAAGACCGTCGCGACCGGCTACGTGAGCGCGATCGACGGCACGCCCAAGCACAACGGCTCGACCAACTACCTGATCTACAACACCGCGACGATGCAGCAGCTGACCGCGGCACAGCTGGACGTCAGCACCGCCGCGTGCTGGGGCTCCGACGACCCGACGGACACGGTTCCGACCACCGACAAGGACGCCGTCACCTGCGGCGGGTACTGGTCGCTGGACGACAGCACCGGCTTCGAGTCGGCCTCGGACACCTCGACCAAGCCGACCGAGCGCAAAGCCGGCTGGGCGGCCTTCACGATCAAGGCGACCGGCACCAGGGTTCTCGTGATCTCGCCGCACACGTCGGCCGAGACCGGCAGCTCCTTCGACGCCCGCCGCAAGGCGCAGGTGACCAACATGGTGGCCCTGGCGCAGCAGAAGGCCGCGGCGCTCGGCATCCACAAGATCATCTATGCCGGCGACTTCAACAACTACGTCGGCCGCCCGAGCGTGCCGGACGAGACCACGCCGGTGATGAAGGCCGCGGGCTACCCCGACTCGATCGAGAACGCCCAGCACTCGTTCAACACCAGCTACCTGAGCGGCAACTTCTACAACAACCCGCCGGAGCGCACGCCGGGAGACCTGCCGGCCTACGACAACCTCGACCACATCTACATCTACCCCGGCATCGCCGTGCAGAACTTCGGCGAGGGCCTGATCCTCACCAACGGCAAGTTCGTCGGGGCGATCCCGTCCGACCACAACCCGGTCTGGGCCGACCTGTACGTGAAGACCGCCAACTGACGATCCGCCGGGGTGGCAGGCCGGACACGGTGCAACCACCGGGAGGAGTGAGCCGGGGCTGCAGTCGGGTAGATTCTCCCGGTTGGCCCCTGTAGCTCAGCTGGTTAGAGCGCCGCCTTTACACGGCGGATGCCGGCGGTTCGAATCCGTCCGGGGGCACGCGAATCGTGGGTTACAGCGCCTTGATCGCGGTGCGCCAGTCGTCGGGGTCGCGGCCCTCGCCAGGGCCGTTGAGTTCGGCGAAGCGGACGATGCCGTCCTTGTCCACCAGGAACGTGCCGCGGTTGGAGAAGCCGGTGACGTCGTTGAAGACGCCGTAGGCCTGGGCGACTCCCCCGTGCGGCCAGAAGTCCGACAGCAGCGGGAAGTCGTAGCCCTCCTTCTCGCTGAAGATCTTGTGCGAGTAGACGGAGTCGACGCTGATCGTCATGACCTGGACGTCGTCGTTCTGGAAGGTGCTGAGGTCGTCACGCACCACGCAGAGTTCGCCGGTGCAGATGCCGGTGAAGGCCAGCGGGTAGAAGATCAGGAGCACGGCCTGGTCGCCCCGGAACGAGGAGAGGGTGACCTCTTCGTTGTTCTGGTCACGCAGGGTGAAGTCAGGGGCCTCTTGGCCGACTTCGATCATCGCTTGCTGCCTCCGGACTTGCGACCGACCAGACGGGTACCCGCCCACTCGGCACTCACAGTACGGACCGTCGTCTGGGACAGGCCAGCCACCGAGGCCGCCTCGCTGATGTCGGACGGCTCGACGTACCCGCCGCGCCCGCGCTTGGGGGTCAGCAGCCAGATCATTCCGTCGTCGGCGAGCGGGCCGACCGCGTCGACCAGGGTGTCGGTGAGGTCGCCGTCGTCCTCGCGGTACCAGAGCAGCACCACATCGACGACCTCGTCGGAGTCCTCGTCCACCAGCTCTTCGCCGGTCTGCTCCTCGATGAGGTCGCGCAGCTCAGGGTCGACGTCGTCGTCGTAGCCGATCTCCATGACGATCATGGCCGGTTTGAGGCCCATGCTCTCGGCCACGCCTTGTCCGCTTGAGGACGAGGGGCTGGTGCTCACGACTGACATCCTCCTGGGGGACTCGTGGTGCTGGCAAGGTACCTACTGCGAAGTAAGTAGTGAACCGACCCTATCCGTTCGCGAAGGTGTTCACTGGACAACGTGACTCGCGATCGGTTCAACATCATCACTGACGGCCTCGCCAACCAGTTGCCGGACATCGATCCGGACGAGACTCGGGAGTGGGTCGAGTCCCTCGACGCCGCCATCGACTCCGACGGGCGACAACGGGCCCGCTTCCTGATGCTCCGCCTGCTCGAACGGGCCCGGGAGCGGCAGGTCGGCGTGCCCGCGCTGCGGAGTACCGACTACATCAACACCATCCCGCCCGAGCGAGAGCCGTGGTTCCCGGGGGACGAGGACATCGAGCGACGGATCCGGGCCTACATCCGGTGGAACGCCGCGATCATGGTGTCGCGCGCGAACAAGTCCGTGGGCGTAGGCGGGCACATCGCCACCTACGCGAGCGCCGCCTCGCTGTACGAGGTCGGCTACAACCACTTCTTCCGCGGCAAGGACCTCGCCACCGGCATGGGCGACCAGCTCTACTTCCAGGGTCACGCCGCGCCCGGGATCTACGCCCGCGCCTTCCTGGAGGGTCGCCTCACCGAGGCGCACCTGGATGGGTTCCGGCAGGAGAAGTCCCGCGCCCCGCTCGGGCTGTCGTCGTATCCGCACCCCCGTCTTATGCCCGAGTTCTGGGAGTTTCCAACCGTCTCCATGGGTCTGGGTCCGATCGGCGCCATTTACCAGGCCCGCTTCAACCGCTACCTGAACGCCCGTGGGCTCGCCGACACGTCCAATTCGCACGTCTGGGCCTTCCTCGGCGACGGCGAGATGGACGAGGTCGAGTCCCTCGGCGCCATCGGCCTGGCCGCCCGCGAGGAGCTCGACAACCTCACCTTCGTCATCAACTGCAACCTGCAGCGACTGGACGGCCCGGTACGCGGCAACGGCAAGATCATCCAGGAGCTTGAGTCGTACTTCCGCGGCGCCGGGTGGAACGTCATCAAGGTCGTGTGGGGGCGTGAATGGGACGCCCTGCTCGCCAAGGACGGCGACGGCGTGCTGGTGAACCAGATGAACATCACGCCGGACGGGCAGTACCAGACCTACTCCGTGGAGAGCGGCGCCTACACCCGCGAGCACTTCTTCGGCGGCGACCCGCGGCTGCGCAAGATGGTCGAGGACCTCAGCGACGAGGCCCTGCAGAAGCTGCCCCGCGGCGGCCACGACTACCGCAAGGTCTACGCCGCCTTCGAGTCGGCGCGGGCGCACGTCGGGCAGCCCACGGTGATCCTCGCCAAGACGATCAAGGGCTGGACGCTGGAGTCGTTCGAGGGGCGCAACGCCACCCACCAGATGAAGAAGCTGACGAAGGCCGACCTGAAGGCCTTCCGCGACCGCCTCTACCTGCCGATCAGCGACGAGGCACTCGCCGCGGACCTGCCGCCGTACTACCACCCGGGCGAGAAGTCCGACGAGATCCAGTACATGAAGGAGCGGCGCGCGGCCCTCGGTGGCGCCTCACCGAAGCGCGTGGTGCGGGCCAAGCCGCTGACGCTCCCCGGCGAGGGCGCCTACGCCGAGATGCGGGGCGGCTCCGGCAAGCAGCAGGTGGCCACCACCATGGCCGTCGTGCGGCTCTTCAAGGACCTGATGAAGGACAAGGAGATCGGCAAGCGGTTCGTCCCGATCATTCCGGACGAGGCCCGCACCTTCGGCCTCGACGCGATCTTCCCGACGGCCAAGATCTACTCCCCGCACGGCCAGGAGTACGAGGCCGTCGACCGCGAGCTGCTGCTGTCCTACAAGGAGTCGACCACCGGGCAGATCCTGCACGAGGGCATCTCCGAAGCGGGTTCGACGGCTTCGCTGATCGCGGCCGGTACTGCCTACGCCACCCACGCGACGCCGATGATCCCGTTCTACATCTTCTACTCGATGTTCGGGTTCCAGCGCACGGGTGACCAGTTCTGGCAGTTCGCCGACCAGCTGGGTCGCGGCTTCGTCCTCGGCGCGACTGCCGGGCGCACCACGCTCACCGGTGAGGGGCTGCAGCACGCCGACGGGCACTCCCCGCTGCTCGCCTCCACCAACCCGGCCTGCGTGGCCTACGACCCGGCGTTCTCCTTCGAGGTGGCCCACATCGTCCGGGCCGGGCTGGAGCGGATGTACGGCGTCGGGGCCTATAGCGCACCGATCTCCGACCGGGACGTCTTCTACTACCTGACGGTCTACAACGAGCCGATCAGCCAGCCGGCCGAGCCCGCGGACCTCGATGTGCAGGCGCTGCTGCGCGGCATCTACCGCTACTCCCCCGCGCTGGGCACCGCGGGCCGGCCGCAGTCGCAGATCCTGGCCAGCGGTGTGGCGCTGCCGTGGGCGCTCGAGGCGCAGCGGCTGCTGGGCGAGGAGTGGGGAGTCGACGCCGACGTCTGGTCGGTGACCTCCTGGAACGAGCTGCGCCGCGACGCCATCGAGTGCGAGTCCGACTCGCTGCTCAGCCCGGAGACGGCCCGCGAGCCCTTCATCACGACCGCGCTGGCCGACACGAAGGGGCCCGTGGTGGCGGTGTCGGACTACATGCGCGCGGTACCGGACCAGATCAGCCGGTGGGTGCCGAACGACTACACCTCGCTGGGCACCGACGGCTTCGGCTTCGCCGACACCCGCGGTGCGGCGCGTCGCTTCTTCCACATCGACGCCCAGTCGATCGTCGTCGCCGTGCTGCAGCAGCTGGCCCGTCGCGGCGAGGTGAAGGCCGAGACGCCGCGTGAGGCCCTGGAGCGCTACCGGCTCAACGACGTCAACGCCGCCGGCCACGGGACGATCGGCGGGGACAGCTGAGACCCGGCAACCGCGTAGGTCCGTACTAGCGAACGGGCCTCAGTAGCGCTGGCCGACGACCTGATCGCCGAGGGCATCAAGTTGGGCGAACTCGTCCTCGGTGAGGGTGATGTCGAGGGCGGCGACGTTCTGCTCCAGCCACTTGATCCGCTTCGTGCCGGGGATCGGGGCCAGCGGGATGTCGAGACGGCCGGCCTGCGCGTGGACCCAGGCGAGCGCGATCTGCGCCGGCGCGACGCCACGAGCATCGGCCACCGCTGCGACGGCGTCGACGATGCGCTGGTTGGCGTCACCGGCGTCGCCGGCCCAGCGCGGGTTACGGGCGCGGAAGTCCCCGGTGCCGAGGTTGGTGCGGTCGACGGTGTTGGTGAGGAACCCACGGCCCAGCGGCGAGTACGGCACCAGGCCGATGCCGAGCTCGCGCAGCGCGGGCAGCACCGTCGTCTCGGGGTCACGGGTGAAGATCGAGTACTCGCTCTGCACCGCCGCGATCGGGTGCACCGCGTGAGCGCGGCGCAGCAGCGCCTCATCGACCTCGGAGAGGCCCAGATAGCGGACCTTGCCCTCGGCGACGAGCTCGGCCATCGCACCGACGGTCTCCTCGATCTCAGCGGTCTGCGGCGGCCGGTGCAGGTAGTAGAGGTCGATCTGGTCGACGCCGAGGCGCAGCAACGACGACTCGCAGGAACGCTTCACGTAGCCGGCTTCGCCCCGGATCACCCGCGCGGCGTCACCTCCGCTGCGGTCGATGCCGAACTTCGTGGCCAGCTGCACGCCGTCGCGGCGGTCGTGCAGGGCGCGTCCGACGAGCACCTCGTTGTGGCCGGCACCGTAGACGTCGGCGGTGTCGATGAACGTCACCCCGAGCTCCAGCGCGCGGTGGATCGTGGCCACCGACTCGTCCCAGTCGGCCACGCCGTACCACTCGCTCATCCCCATGCAGCCCAGGCCCTGCGCCGACACGGTCAGTCCACCAAGATCCACTGTCTCCATACGACCACTCTAAGACCCGTCCAGACTTGATCTTGTGGCGCGATCGAGTCGCGATCTCGGGGCCGGGACACCGGAGGCGCAACTAGCTAGCCGCAGCGACCACCAGCGAACCAGCGACGACCACCTCCGCGACCACGCCCACGGGCTCCTCGGCACGCAGCGAATCTCCGGGGTGCAGCGCCACGTCACCCACCCGCCACTCCCCCGCCGCGACGAAGAGGTGCAGCCACGGGTCGTGGAAGCGGTGGCCGCCCGAGACCACCGAGACCACGGTCGACTCAGGCAGCGACGTCAGCTGGAGCAGGCGCAGCGGCTCGGTGGCCGACGCGTTGCGCTCGGTGTGCCGGATGCCGTCCCCGGTCCGCTGGAGCAGGGTCTCCCCCGCCCGCACCACCCGCTCCACGGAGCCGCTGCGGTGGGAGAGCGCACCGGCCAGCACCACGCTGACGATGTCGACCCCCCGGTGCGCGTGGTCCTCGAAGCCGGCACCGGGATCGACCAGGTGCTCGTCCACCCCGAGCAGCGGACCGAAGGAGAGGTTGGCCGGGTCGTAGTGGGCACCGGCGGAGAAGCAGTGCCAGCTGCGGATGCCCGGCTGATCGACGACGTAGCGATCGGCGGCGCGCAGCAGCCTCATGGCCGGACCGAGTGATCCCCGGCCCAGCCCAGCAGGTCCGCGGCCGCCCAGGTGTTGACGATCGAGGCCGGGTCGACGCCGCAGCGCGCGGCCCGTTCGGCGCCGTTGACCTGCCAGTCGAGCTGGCCGGGTGCGTGGGCGTCGGTGTCGATCGAGAAGAGGCAACCGGACTCCACGGCTAGCCGCAGCAGGCGCTTGGGCGGGTCCAGCCGCTCGTGCCGGGAGTTGATCTCCACCGCCACCCCGAACTGCTGGCAGGCTGCGAAGACCAGGTCGGCCTCGAACTCCGACGGCGGCCGCGTGCCGCGCTCGCCCGTCACGAGCCGCCCCGTGCAGTGCCCGAGGATGTCGGTGTGCGGGTTGGAGATCGCCGCGATCATCCGGGGCGTCATCTCCGCCGAGGGCATCCGCAGCTTCGAGTGCACGCTCGCCACGACGACGTCCAACCGGGCGAGTAACGAAGGCAGCTGGTCGAGCGTGCCGTCCTCGTTGATGTCGACCTCGATGCCGGTGAGGATGCGGAATTCCGGAGCCGTCCCGGACGCCGCCTCGGCGGCGAACTCCTCGTTCAGCGCCGCCACGACGTCGAGCTGCTGCTCCAGCCGCTCGGCGCTCAGCCCGTTGGCCACCCGCAGCCGCGGCGAGTGGTCGGTGAGCACCAGGTACTCATGGCCGAGGCTGCGTCCGGCCAGGGCCATCTCGCGGATCGGGGAGCCGCCGTCGGACCAGTCCGAGTGGGTGTGGCAGTCGCCGAGCAGGGCGGCCCGGATCGCGGCCGTGGCCTCGTCGATCGGCTTGTCCTCGGTGGCGAGCTGGCGGCGCAGGTAGACCGGCTCCTCGCCGTTCAGGGACTCGGTGACGCAGCGTGCGGTGACCTCGCCGATGCCGGGCAGCTTCGACAGCGTGCCCGCCGCGGCGCGCTCGGCAAGCTCGTCGGCGGGCAGTGCCTCGATCGTCGCCGCGGCCTTGCGGAAGGCCTTCACCCGGAAGGACGGCTCCCCGGCGCGCTCCAGCAGGAACGCGATCTGGCGCAGGTCGGCAACCGGGTCTCGAGAGGACGGCACGCAACTAAACGTAGCCGTGGCAGGCTGGCAGCGTGCGCCCTGGCATCAATGACGAGACGATCCGCCGGATCGAGCAGGCCGTCAGCGGCCTCGCCACGCAGAGCGTCGCCCGGATGGACGACGAGCTGCCGTGGTTCCGCGAGCTGCCCGCCGACCAGCGCTCCTGGGTCACGCTCGTGGCCCAGGCCGGCCTGCAGTCCTATGTCGGCTGGCTACGCCAGCCCGACGACGTCCTCCGCCTAACCGGGGAGGTCTTTGCCGCAGCCCCGCGTGCGATGGCCCGCTCGGTGACCCTCGCGCAGACGGTCGACCTGGTGCGGCAGGCGATCGCCGTCGCGGAGGACCACCTCCCGCAGCTCGCCGGAGACGACGCCGGCGACGTCCGCGAGGAGCTGCTGCGCTTCAGCCGGGAGGTGGCCTTCGCCGCCGCCCGGGTGTACGCCCAGGCCGCCGAGACCCGCGGCTCGTGGGACGACCGTCTCGAGGCGCTCGTCATCGACCGCCTCGTCACCGGAACCGCCATCGGAGACCCGCTGCCGAGCCAGCTGGCCGCGCTCGGCTGGAACGCCGCCGGCCCCATCGCGGCGGTGGTCGGCTCGCCACCGGAGGGCAACCCCGACGACACCCTGCACGTGGTGCACGCCGTGGTGCGCGGCCTCGGCCTCGACGCGATGGTGGGCGTGCACGGCGAGCGGCTCGTCGTGGTAGTCGGCGGCGCGGCCGAGCCGGGTGTCATCGCCGCCCAACTGCTGCCCGTCTTCGGCCCCGGGCCGGTGGTGGTGGGTCCGGCCGCCCCGGAGCTGCGCGACGCCGCCCGCGTGACACAGGCGGCGCTGAGCGCGCTGCACGCCGTACCGGCCTGGCCCGGGGCGCCCCGGCCCGTCACCGCCGACGAGCTGCTGCCCGAGCGGGCCCTGCTCGGGGACGTCGACGCCCGCGAGCAGCTCGTGAACACCGTCTACCTGCCGCTGCGTGCCGCGGGCGACGTGCTGCTGCAGACGGTGACGACCTTCCTCGACGCGGGCGGGGCGCTAGAGGCCACCGCCCGCAGCCTCTTCGTGCACGCCAACACGGTGCGATCGCGGCTGCGGCGCGTCACCGAGATCTGCGGCGAGATCCCCACCGACGGCCGGGGGGCATTCGTCCTGCGGGTCGCGATCGTACTCGGCTCCGTCGAGCATCCGTGACCGGACACGTGCCCGAAACCGAGAGGTAACCTACTGCGATAGGTTCAGAAACGCCGTTGTTCCTCCTGGCCACCTGTAGGAATCCCACAGCAGCAGTCACGAAAGACTGTCCGTGTCGTCCTCGCCGGATCGGGGTCCGTACGGGGATGGTTGAAGGGTGATCGCACTCTTCGCACCAGGACAGGGATCGCAGACGCCCGGAATGCTCGCCCCCTGGCTGGAGCTGCCCGGCGTCACCGAGCAGCTCGGTGAGTTCGGCGAGGCCGCCGGGCTCGATCTGCTCCGCCTCGGCACCACCGCGGACGCCGACGAGATCAAGGACACCGCGGTCACCCAGCCGCTGCTGGTGGCGCTCGGGCTCGTGGTCTCCACCCGGCTCGGGCTGGAGGTCGACACCGATCGCGTGGTGGCCGGGCACAGCGTCGGCGAGCTCACCGCAGCCGCGGTCTCCGGCGCGCTGACCCCGGTCGAGGCTGTGGCCCTCGCCGCCCGCCGCGGCGCCGAGATGGCCGCTGCGTGCGCGCTGGCGCCGACCGGGATGTCCGCGCTGCTGGGCGGTGACACCGAGGCCGTGGTGGCCGGCATCGAGGCGCTCGGCCTCACCGCCGCCAACCGCAACGCCACCGGCCAGATCGTGGCGGCCGGGTCGATGGAGGCCTTGGCGGCGCTCGCAGCAGACCCGCCCGGCGGCGCCCGGGTGCGGGCCCTGCCGGTGGCCGGCGCGTTCCACACCCGGTACATGGCCCCGGCCGAGGCGGCACTGGCCGAGTGGTCGGCCACGCTGCGCCCGGCCGACCCGCGCCCGATCCTGCTCTCCAACGCCGACGGCTCCGCGGTGGTCACGGGCCCGGACCTGGTGGCCCGGCTCGTGCGGCAGGTCACCCTGCCGGTGCGCTGGGACCTCTGCCTGCGCACCTGCGCCGACCTCGGCGTCACCGCGGCCATCGAGCTGGCCCCGGCCGGCACCCTCACCGCGATTGCCAAGCGGGAACTGCCCGGCATCGAGCTGCTCGCGATCAAGTCGCCCGCCGACCTGGAGACGGCGCGGGTGATGATCACCAGCCGAGCCCAGCACGGCCAGGGTGAGCACACCCCGGAGTTCCGGATCGTCGTCACGCCGGCCAAGGGCGTCTTCACCCGTGCCGACGGGGTCGACGAGGGCAGCGCGGTGGCCCGCGGCACCCGGCTCGGCACCATCGCCACCAACCGCGACGACCACGAGATCGTGGCCCCGCAGGCGGGCGTGCTCGCCGAGTGGCTGCGCAGCGACGGCGACATCGTCGCGGCCGGTCTCCCCCTCGTCCGCCTCCATGACGGCGCACACCACGACGGAGGCGACTACTGATGACGGCACTCAAGTCCGTCGAGGGCCCGGTCGGTACCCGCATCCTGGGCCTCGGCCACTACCGCCCGGCCAACGTGATCACCAACGCCGACCTGATCGCCCGCGGCGTCGACACCGACGACGAGTGGATCAAGTCCCGGGTCGGCATCGCCGAGCGGCGTTGGTGTGACGACGACGAGACCGTCGTCGACATGGCCGAGATGGCGGCGAGCAAGGCGCTGGCCAACAGCGGCGTGGACCTCGCCGAGGTCGACCTGGTGATCGTGGCCTCCTGCACGATGCCCACCCCGGTGCCTGCCGCCGCGCCCCAGCTGGCCACCCGCCTCGGTATCGCCGCACCCGGCGCCTACGACGTGAACTCCGGCTGCTCGGGCTTCGTCTACGCGTTCAACGCCGCGACGGCCGCCGTGCAGACCGGGCAGGCCCGCAACGCCCTCGTCGTCGCCTCGGAGCGCTTCTCCGGCTGGATCGACATGGCCGATCGCAGCACCTGCATCATCCTCGGCGACGGTGCCGGAGCCGCCGTGGTCGGCCCGTCGGAGACCATCGGTATCGGCCCGGTCGTGTGGGGCAGCGACGGCGCGCAGCACGACACGGTGGCCATCGACGTCTCCACCCGGTTCTTCCGTCAGGAGGGGCAGGCCGTCTACCGCTGGGCCACCAGCCAGATGGCGCCGATCGCTCTCGAGGCCTGCCGCCGCGCTGGCGTGGCACCACGTGACCTCGCCGCCTTCGTGCCGCACCAGGCCAACCTGCGGATCATCGACGCCATCGCGCGCCGCCTCGACGCGCCGGACGTCATCGTGGCTAAGGACATCGTCACCTCCGGCAACACCTCGGCCGCCACCATCCCCCTCGCGCTGTCGCGGATGGTGGAGCACGGCGAGATCCCCTCCGGCGCGCCCGTCCTGATCCTGGGCTTCGGCTCGGGGCTCTCCTATGCCGCACAGGTCGTGCTGGCCCCCTGAATCTCCGTCCATCACCACCAATCACCACCTACCGCTGTATCACCCAACCGAAGGGAACCGATTACCCGTGGCCAGTGTCGAAGAGATCCGCGCAGGACTCGCCGAGATTCTCGAGGAGGTCGCCGACGTCTCGCCGGGCGACGTCACCGACGAGAAGAGCTTCACCGACGACCTGGACGTCGACTCCCTCTCGATGGTCGAGGTGGCGATGGCGGCCGAGGAGAAGTTCGGTGTGAAGATCCCCGACGACGAGCTACCCAAGCTCAAGACCGTGGGCGACGCCGTGCACTACATCGAGTCGAACGCCTGATTTCATGTCTGTGCGCACTGACGACATCGTTGTCACCGGGCTCGGCGCCACCACGCCGATCGGCGGCGACGTGGCGACGTTCTGGGCCGGCCTGCTCGCAGGCCGGTCCGGGGTCGTGGCCCTCACCGAGGAGCGGTACGCCGAGCTGAGCGTGCGGATCGCCGCACCGATGGCCGTCGACCCCACCGAGGTGCTGCCGCGGGTGCAGGCACGAAGGCTCGACCGCGCCGAGCAGGCCGCCATCGTGGCCGCCCGCGAGGCGTGGGCCGACGCCGGATTCACCGGGCGCGCCGAGGAGAACGGCCTCGACGGCACCCGGGTGGCAGTGGTGATCGGCACCGGCATCGGTGGCGTCACGAGCCTGCTGCAGCAGTACGACATCCTGCTCGACAAGGGCCCGTCGCGGATCTCGCCGCTGATGATCCCGATGAACATGCCCAACGGCCCGGCCGCGTACGTCGGGCTGGAGATCGGCGCCCAGGCCGGCGTGCACACCACGGTCAGCGCCTGCGCCTCCGGCTCAGAGGCGATCGCCTTCGGCCTCGACCTGCTGCAGCTCGACCGCGCGGACGTCGTGGTGGTCGGCGGCACCGAGGCCTGCATTCACCCGCTCAACATCGCCGGCTTCGCGCAGATGCGGGCGATGTCCACACGCAACGACGAGCCGCTGCGCGCCTCACGGCCGTGGGACAAGGGCCGCGACGGCTTCGTCCTCGGCGAGGGCTCCGGCGTGCTCGTGCTCGAACGCGCGTCCAGTGCCGCCGCCCGCGGCCGCACGCCCTACGCGATCCTGGCGGGCGCGGGCGTGACGTCGGATGCCTACGACATGGTCCAGCCCGACCAGGCCGGCCAGATCCGCGCGCTGCGGCTGGCCGTCGAACGCTCCGGCGCCAGCTACGACGACGTGGTGCACGTCAACGCCCACGCCACGTCCACCCCGGTGGGCGACATGGGCGAGGCCGGCGCCATCGCCCAGCTCTTCGGCTCGGACACCGTCGTCACCGGCACCAAGTCGATGACCGGTCACCTGCTCGGCGCGGCCGGCGCCATCGAGGCCATCGCCACCGTGCTGACCATCAAGAACGACCTCGTGCCGGCCACGATCAACCTCGAGGACCCCGACGACGAGCTCGCCGTCGACGTCGCCATCCGCGAGCCGAGGGCCATGAAGGTCGACGTCGCGATCAACGACTCCTTCGGCTTCGGCGGCCACAACGCCTCGCTGCTCTTCCGCAAGGCGTAGTCGTGAACATCAGGAGGCACGCATGAGCGCACTGGCAGTCAGCGAGATCGAGATCGACCCGCGCGACCCCGAGTTCCGCCTCGGCAAGCTCTTCGATGCCGGTTCCCTCGTGGAACTGGCCCCCCGCGACCGCAGCGGCGTCTTCGCCGCCCGCGGGCTGATCAACGGTGCCCCCGCGATCGCCTTCTGCACCGACGCCACCGTGATGGGTGGCGCCATGGGCACTGAGGGCTGCCTGCACATCGTCGACGCGATCGACGCCGCCGTCCGCGAGCGGGTGCCGGTGATCGGGCTCTGGCACTCCGGCGGCGCACGGCTGGCCGAGGGTGTCGAGGCGCTGCACGCCGTGGGCCTCGTCTTCCAGGCGATGATCCGCGCCTCGGGGCGCGTTCCGCAGCTCTCGGTGGTGCTCGGCCCCGCAGCCGGGGGCGCGGCCTACGGCCCCGCCCTCACCGACCTGGTGATCATGTCGACGGGTGGGCGCGTCTTCGTCACCGGGCCGGACGTCGTCCGCTCGGTCACCGGCGAGAACGTGGACATGGAGTCCCTCGGCGGCCCGGACACCCACGGCCGCCGCAGCGGCGTGGTGCACATCGTCACCGCCACGGAGGACGACGCGCTGGACAGCGCCCGGGCCGCCGCGACGCTGCTCGCCCAGCAGGGCAGCTTCGACATCTCGCTCGTCGGCCCGGAGCGCGACCTCGCCCAGTTGCTGCCGGAGAACCCCAAGCGGGCCTACGACGTGCACCCGCTCGTCGACGCCGTCCTCGACGAGGGCACCTTCCTCGAGATGCACGCCCGCTGGGCCCCGAACATCGTCACCGGGCTGGGGCGGCTCACCGGCCGCACGGTCGGCGTGATCGCGAACAACCCGCTCCGCCTCGGCGGCTGCCTCGACTCACCGTCGGCGGAGAAGGCGGCCCGCTTCGTGCGGATGTGCGACGCCTTCGGGGTGCCGCTCGTCGTGCTCGTCGACGTCCCCGGCTACCTGCCCGGCGTCGGCCAGGAGTGGGACGGCATCGTCCGCCGCGGCGCAAAGTTGCTGCATGCCTTCGGCGAGTCGGTCGTGCCCCGCGTCACGCTCGTCACCCGCAAGACCTACGGCGGGGCCTACATCGCCATGAACTCCCGCTCCCTGGGCGCCGACCGCGTCTTCGCCTGGCCGGGTGCGGAGGTGGCCGTGATGGGCGCCTCGGCGGCCGTGGGCATCCTGCACCGCAAGCGCCTCGCAGCGGCACCGGCCGGCGAGCGCGAGGCTCTGCACGCGCAGCTGGCGATCGAACACGCGGAGATCGCCGGCGGTGTCGGCCGGGCGATGGAGCTGGGCGTCGTCGACGAGCTGCTGGAGCCGGTGCACACCCGCGCGGCCCTGGCCGAGGCCCTCGCCGCCGTACCGGCAGGGCGCGGCGCGCACGGCAACATCCCGCTCTGAGGTTGCCTGAACCCAGAGGCGGGATTGCCTAGGCTGGGGTGATGCCTCGCCGCGCCTTCTGGTTCACCGCCTTCGCCTTCACGGCGACGATGATCGGTACCACCCTGCCGACCCCGCTCTACCCGGCCTACGAGGAGCGGTTCGACTTCGGGCCGCTGACGGTGACGGTCGTCTTCGCGATGTACGCGGTAGGGGTGCTGGCCGCGCTGCTGCTCGTCGGGCGGGCGTCGGACACCGTCGGACGCCGGCCAGTGCTGCTGGCGGGGTTGGCCGTCTCCGCGCTCTCGTCGGTGGTCTTCCTCGTCGTCGGCGGGGTCCACTCCGACGGCGTCGGGCTGCTGCTGCTCGGCCGCCTGCTCTCCGGCCTCTCCGCCGGGATCTTCACCGGGACGGCCACCGCGACGCTCGCCGACTTCGCCCGTCCGGGCGGGCAGCTGCGCGCCAGCCTGATCGCTGCGGTGGCCAACATCGGCGGCCTCGGCCTGGGCCCGCTGATCGGAGGGCTGCTCGCCCGCTTCGTCGCTGCGCCCCTGCGCACCAGCTTCGCCGTGCATCTCGGGCTGATCGTGCTGGCCACCGCGGCGATCCTGGCGATCCCCGAGCCCGTCGAGGTCGTGCGGCCGCGGCGCCTTCGAGTGCAGCGGCTGCAGGTGCCGGCGCAGGCCCGAGCCGTGCTCGTGCAGGCCGGCACCGCGGGCTTCGCCGGCTTCGCAGTACTCGGTCTCTTCACCGCCGTCTGCCCGGCGGTGCTGGCCCTACTCGGCCACCACAACCCGGCGCTCACGGGCCTGGTGGTCTTCAGCGTCTTCGCTGCCTCCGCGGCCGGGCAGCTGGCCTCGGCCAGGGTGCCTACCGAGACGGCTCTGCTCGCCGGCACCGGCACCCTGGTCGTGGGTATCGCCGGTGTGGGCTCGTCGATCGCGGCGTCGTCACTGCCGCTGCTCGTGGCCGGCGGCATCGTCTCCGGCCTCGGCCAGGGACTGAGCTTCCGCGCCGCGCTCGGCTCGGTCACCGGCGCCAGCCCCGAGCACCAGCGCGGCGGCGTCGCCTCGACCTTCTTCGCCATCTGCTACGTCGGCATCTCGCTACCCGTGGTGGGTGTCGGGATCGGCACCCGCGCCTACGGACTGGCCCACACCGGGGAGGTCTTCGCCGTGATCATCGCGCTGCTCAGCCTGGCCGCGTTGACCAGCCTCTGGCACACGCGGCCTGAACCCGCCGCGTAGCTGGGTGGCGACCCGCGGGGAGGGCTCGGCTCAGACGACCTGGTGGAGCAGCGACACCGGGGCGCCGTCGCCACCGAGACGGTAGGGCTCGAGCTCGGCATCCCAGGCGGTGCCGAGCAGTTCAGCCAGGCCGTGGGCGTAGTCGTCGGCGGTGCGCGCCCGGGCAAGCAGCCCACGTAGCCGCTCCTCACCCACCATCACGTCACCGTTGGCCGAGACGGTGCTGCGGTGGAAGCCGCGGCCGGGCACGTAGGCGAGCCGCTCACCGTCACTGCTGCTGGTGCCGTCCTCGGTGACCTCGAAGACGAGCATCGGCCAGGCGCGCAGCGCACCGGCCAGCCGGGCGGCGGTGCCGATCGGACCACTCCACGACGCCTCGGCACGCAGGTGCATCGGCGTGACGGGCTGGGCGGTCCACTCGAGCCGCACCGGGCGGCCGATCTCACCGGCCAGCGCCCACTCGACGTGCGGGGCGACCGCAGATGGGCAGCAGTGCATGAACACGACGCCCCTGGTGTGGGAACTCGCGCGCGTAGTCGTCATCGCACACCTCCGCTGTCTCGACGGTTTCGCCTTCCCCAGCGCTCCGTCGTGCAACGAGGATGTGTGATGCCATTGTTACCCAAGATATGGGTGTTACGCCAGTGAAAGCCCCAACCTGGCGCTAGTCGATCGCGAGACGCAGCCCCAGGCCGACGAGCACGGTGCCGGTGACGGTGTCCAGCCGGCGACGGATCCGGGGCTCGGTCATCCACCCGGTGACCCGCTGAGCCAGCGCGAGCAGTACCGCGAAGTAGAGCCCGGTGAGCACCACGAAGATCGCTCCGAAGAGCAGGCAGGTGGCCCCCACCGGGTACCCCTGCGGCACGAAGCTGGGCAGGAACGTCACGAAGAAGACGCCGACCTTCGGATTGAGCAGGTCGGTGAGCAGCCCGGCGACGTAGCCGGAGCCGAGCAGCTCGCGCCGGGGCGAGTCCGTGGTGGAGGGCACCGTGCCGCGGGTGCGCAGCGCGAGGACGCCCAGCCAGATGAGGTAGGCGGCACCGACTGCCCGCAGGATGTCGTACCCGATCTTGCTCGCCCGCAGCACGGCCGAGAGCCCGAGCGATGCGGCGGCCACCCAGAGCACGAGGCCGCAGAGCACCCCCAGGGTGGTCGAGAGGCCGCGGCTACGACCGCCGCGGAGCAGACCACGGATGACGACCAGCGTGTCGGGGCCGGGCAGCAGCACGATGAGCGTCGCCGCGATCGCGAAGGCCCCCAGAGAGACGAGCATGGCCGCAGCGTATCTGTTCCGAGCCACCCGGTTGGGGTCGTAGGTATGCCCCGTCGTGCGGCGTAGATTCCCCATCGTGCAGCTAGTCCAGCGCAAGGCCGCGGCGGTCGTGACCGCGGGCAACCTCTCGGCCGCCCTGGGCCTCTCCTCGGTCCTCGCCGGGCACTCGGCCGACGGCACGGGCTTCCTGCTCTTCGTCCTGAGCCTGCCGTGGACGCTGGCCGTCTACTCCCTCAGCGCGCTGCTCGGGCTCACCTCTGCGGCGGCCGTGACGATCACGCTCGCCGCCGTCACCCTGCTGGCCTGGCGGATCGGCAGCAGCTGGCTGATCCGCCACTGCGCCAGCCCGAGCGCGGTCAGCCCACTCGGGCGCTGAGGCCGGCCAGGCCGCCCTGCCCGGCCAGCGCGCTGAGCAGCTCGCCCAGCGGTGCATCGATGCGCAGCGTCGCCAGCTCGTCGCCGCGCGTCGGCCCCTGGTTGACGATCGCCACCGGGGTGCCGTTGGCGGCGGCCCGGCGCACGAAACGCAGCCCGGACATGACCGTCAGCGAGGAGCCGAGCACGAGCAGCGATTCGGCGTTGTCGACCAGGTCGAAGCAGGCCTGCACCCGTGGTCTCGGCACGTTCTCACCGAAGAAGACGACATCGGGCTTGATCAGCCCGTCGTCGCACACCCGGCAGCCGACGACGCGGAAGTCCTGCAGCGCCTCGTCGGGCAGTTCGACGTCGCCGTCGGCGTTGATCGCAGCGGCCACCGCGCGGAAGTCGGGGTTGGCAGCGCGCAGCCGGTCGTCGAGCGAGCGGCGGCCCTCGAGCACACCGCAGCCGAGACAGACCACCTGCTCCAGCCCGCCGTGCAGTTCGATCACGTCAAGCGCACCGGCCGCCTGATGCAGCCCGTCGACGTTCTGAGTGATGATCCCGTCGAGCAACCCCTGCCGCTGCAGCTCGGCCACCGCGTAATGCCCGGCGTTGGGACGGGCATCGGCGATCTGCCGCCAGCCGAGGTAGCTGCGCGCCCAGTACCGCTGCCGGGCCGCGGCATCGCCGACGAAGAGCTGATACGTCATCGGCGACGTGGTGCGGGCGGCGCCGGTCGGGCCGCGGTAGTCGGGGATCCCCGACTCGGTGGAGAGCCCCGCACCGGAGAGCACGACGACGCCGCGCGCCGCGAGCAGCTCACCCAGAGCCGAGACGTCGTTCACCCGATCCAGGATACGGATGCAGCGCCCGAAGCGGCGCGACGCCGGGTCAGAGGCCGAAGCGGGCCTCGACGTCGGCCTCGGTCAACCCGAAGTCGGCGAGTGAGTACTTGTGCGTCGGGCGGCGCGCCTCGCTGCGGCTGTCGTCGCCCTCGGCGTGGATCGCGGCTACGGCCGCCTCGGAGAGCGGGATGTCGAAGTGTTCGTAGACCCGCAGCGCCACGCCCACCGGGTCGACGTTGAACTCGGCGAACTCGATGTCCAGGAAGTGCGACGGGTCGTGCCGCGTGCGCGCCTCGGCGAAGGCCTCGCCCCCGCGTGCCCAGAGCTCCAGCTGCGAGCGGCCGATCACCTCACCGAGGAACAGCTCCGACTGGCCGAGCGTGGCCTGTGCGCTGAGGCTGCTCGTGGAGGCGATGAGCTGGCGCGGGTCACGATGGGTCTGGATGACGATCGCGTCAGGGTAGGTGGCGAGCAGGGCGTCCAATGCGAAGAGGTGGCTGGGGTTCTTGAGGATCCAGCGCCTCTCCGCGTCGTTCATGCCGATCAGCTGCAACGTGCGCCGGTGCCGGTCGTAGGCGCCCGCCCAATCCTTCGTCTGCAGCCACTCGGAGTAGGTGGGCAGGTACGCCAGGCTCTCGTAGGAGATCGACATCAACTCCTGGCGCAGCAGCTGCCAGCACTCCTCAACGGTGTCGGCCGTCATGTAGTGGATGCCGGAGAAGTCGGGGTTGTCGGCGTGGAACTTCTCGAACATCGACGACATGTGCGCGTAGATCGGGTTGTCGGCCCAGGTGTCGCGCGGCGGCCGCGGCTGCGGCATCACGGCCAGCCAGAGCTCTAGCCCCTGGTGAGCGGGGTCGGCACAGAGCAGCCGATGCAGCGCGGTGGTGCCGGTGCGCGGCAGGCCGGTGACGAAGATCGGCCGGGTGATCTGCACCTCGGCCGAGTCCGGATAATCCTTGAACGCCTGCTCGGTGAAGAGCCGCGCCACCAGCGCGGAGCGGATCTCGGCGCGCTTGGCCTTGTTGCCGAAGGGCGTCAGCCGCTCGTCGCGGGCATAGGAATCCATCAGGACCTCGAGCGCCTCGAGGTAGTCCGGCGAGCCGAAGTCCGACAGCCCGGTGATCTTCTGGGCCGAGGCGTGCACATCCTCCACCGTGCCCAGACCGATGCGCTCAGACATGGAACTCCCCCGCGTTGACGTCCAGGCAGTGGCCGGTGATGTCGCGCGCCATCGAGCTGGCCATGAAGACGACGGCGTCGGCGATCGAGTCCGGCACGGGCAGCCGGCGCAGGTCGCAGGCCGCGGCCGTCTCGTCGTAGACCTCCTTTGCCGTGATCCCCCGCTTCCCGGCCTGGTAGTCGAAGAGTGCCTGGACCATCTCGGCATAGATCCAGCCCGGCGCCACCGAGTTCACCCTGACGCCGCGCGGGCCGAGCTCGGTGGCCAGCGCCTGCGCCATCGCGAGGAGCGCGGCCTTGGTCATCTTGTACGGGCCGTACGGCAGCCCGCTGTGCCGCAGCACCGACGAGTTGATCATGACGATGGCACCCCGCGCCGCGGCCAGCTGCGGCGCGAAGAGACGCGAGAGACGAAG
This sequence comes from Jatrophihabitans sp., assembly GCA_025963285.1. GTDB lineage: Bacteria > Actinomycetota > Actinomycetes > Mycobacteriales > Jatrophihabitantaceae > JAOPUX01. Next base: position 7,070 of record JAOPUX010000097.1, on the reverse strand, counting down.
CGCGGCGAAGACGTTCGTCTCCATGCTGGCGCGCACCGCGTCGAAGTCGACGTCGAGCAGCCCCTTCAGCGGTGGGATGGCGAAGGCGTTGTTGACGAGCACGTCGACATGCCCGTACTCGCCGAGTACGCGATCGACCAGCTCGACGCAGGCACTGTCGTCATTGATGTCGGTGGGCACCACGAACGCGCTGCGCCCGAGGGCACGCACCTCGTCGGCCACCGCGTCCAGACGCTCCTTCGTGCGCGAGACGAGCACCAGGTCGGCGCCGTTCTTCGCACTCTGCAGCGCGATGCTGCGGCCGAGCCCCGGGCCGATACCGGAGACGACGACGACCTTGTCGGTGAGCAGCATCAGCCGAGCATCCGGTCGGCGACGGCGGCCTGGCGGGCGGCGATCCGCTGCCTCCACTCCTCGGGCGAGATCCGCGCCTGGTCGTAGTACGGCAGCACGGTCGGCAGGTCGGCGAAGGGCACCACCTCGACGGTGGGGCCGTCCGCGACGGTGAACTCGCGCGAGGTGCGCTGCCAGCGGAACTGCAGGTAGCCGCGGCGGTGACCGGTGCGCTCCAGCCAGTTCGTCAGCCCGGGGTTCTGCTCGCTGAGCACCATCCGGATCTTGCCGTCCGGGTCGTGGCGGGCCTGGTCGGCGGTGAGCGACGTCTGGTGGTTGATGAAGTCCATCGACAGGTACCACATGTTGCCGAGCTGGAAGCCTTGATAGGGCGCCTCGGAGACCGGCACCGTGATGATCATGGCCTCGTCCTCGGCGAGCTCGTAGTGGCCAGCCGAGGAGTACTGGGTGGCCAGCCCGCCCGGCGTCAGCCGCGGCTCCCACATCGTGTTCACCGGCAGCTTCAGGTAGAACCACTCGGGGAACTGCAGGAACGTCTTGATCTGGCCCGTCACCGACTTGGCCGCGGCGTTCATCCGCTTCTGCAGCAGGCCTGAGGGCGGTGCCGGCGGTGCAGTACCGATCTTGTCGACGCGCTGGATGCGCAGCGTGCTCGGGGTCGAAGTCCAGTCGCTGAAGACCTCGCGGGCCAGCAGCATCGACGCGCCGGCACCCAGTCCGAAGTAGTTGGGTGGCGGATCGTGGCGAGGCGGCCCGAAGTGCAGCTCGAACGAGCCGTCGGCGTTGATCTCGATCGCCCGGTCGTCGAAGGCGTTGAGGCTGCCCGGTACCTCGGCCGGCGTGTAGTTGCCGGCCAGGATCTGGAAGCTGAGGTCGGCGGTGGTGCCGCGCCGGCCGGTGACGACGTACTCGGCGTCGTCGTGGATGTTGGCACTGAAGTACAGCGTGTCCGGGTTGTCGAGCCCGACCTTCGTGTACGGCGTGGCCGATCGGACGAAGTACGGGAAGTCCCGGTCGAAGGCCCAGGCAGCGCTGAGTGCCTGGCGGACCATCCCCGCGAGGTAGTCGAAGCCCTCACGCAGGTCCTGTTCGGTCTCGACGTGGGGGGCGTTGCGGATCAGCTGCTCGGCCTCGAGCACCGCGTCGGCGAAGGCCTGGGTGAGGGGCTGGGTCATGGGCTGCGTCATCGGGCCTTCCATTAGCGAGTTCTCCAGACTGCGGGCCAGTCCCGGGTGCGGGTGAGGGCGTCGGTGCCGCCGTCGGCAAAGATCACCGAGCCGTAGAGCAGGCTCGCGGCGGGGCTGAGCAGGAAATCGATGACGGCCGCCACCTCGCCGGGGCGCCCGGGGGTGCCGCGCGGCACCGGGAAGGCGTCGATGAACTGGCCGATGAGGGGGTCGGTGCGCTGGGCGTCGGTCATCGGGGTCTCGATCAGCCCGGGCGCAATCGCGTTCATCCGGATGCCGTCGCCGGCCCACTCCGCCGCACGTTCGCGGACCCACCAGGCGATCGCCGCCTTGGCCGGGGCGTAGGCGAGGAGCGAGAGCTGCTCCTCGGCCAGCGAGACGGCCCGCTCCTCGTCGCCGTCGATGCAGGCCAGGGCCAGCGCCTCCGGCCAGTCCGGCTGGCAGGTCGAGGAGTTGGACGAGACGCAGACCACAGCCGAGGTCTCGGCGGCGGCCAGCGCCGGTCGGAGCCCGTCGACCAGAGCCACCGTGCCGAAGTAGTTGATCCGCACCAGCCGGCCACCCTGCTCGGTGGAGCTGGCCCCGATCCCGGCTGCGGTGACCAGCCCGTCGAGGCGGTGCCCGCACGCGGCCAGCACGCCCGCAATCGCCTGTATACGGCCAGATTCGGTGCCGAGGTCGGCGATCACGTCGGCGTCGCGCAGGTCGACCCCCACCACGCGATGGCCGCCGCTGCGGAGGAGTTCAGCCGTCGCCGCACCGATGCCCGAGGCCGAGCCGGTGACGGCGAAGACAGACATATGACTCCAAAAGACTGCGGTTGCCACGGGCCGTCCCGACGGCCAAACTAGAACACGTTCCACTGCAACGTAGGGACGGTGGACAGCTACGTCAAGCGGTTCCCCACCGCTTGGCACAATGGAGATCGCGCACCACCCCAGACAGGCCGCTCACTGGCGGCAGGCCGCCCTACGACGGCGAAAGGCAACTGCCCGAATGACGACGACCTATGAGCTGACCGACCTGGACAAGCTCGAAGCCGAAGCGGTGCATATCTTCCGCGAGGTGGCCGCGACCATCGAGAAGCCCGCGCTGCTCTTCTCCGGCGGCAAGGACTCGGTGGTGATGCTGCACCTCGCGGTGAAGGCCTTCTGGCCCGCACCGGTGCCCTTCCCGGTGATGCACGTCGACACCGGCCAGAACTTCGACGAGGTACTGGAGTTCCGCGACCGCACCGTCGAGCGCTACGGGCTGCGCCTGATCGTCGCCAGCGTGCAGGACGACATCGACGCCGGCCGCGCCGTCGAGGTGGGTGGCCCGCTCGGCCCGCGCAACCAGCTGCAGACGGTGTCGCTGCTGCGCGGCATCAAGGAGAACCAGTTCGGCGCGGTCTTCGGTGGCGCCCGGCGCGACGAGGAGAAGGCCCGCGCCAAGGAGCGCGTCTTCAGCTTCCGTGACGAGTTCGGCCAGTGGGACCCGCGCAACCAGCGCCCGGAGCTGTGGAGCCTCTACAACGGCCGCCACCGCAAGGGCGAGAACATGCGCGTCTTCCCGCTGTCGAACTGGACCGAGCTCGACATCTGGAACTACATCCTGCAGGAGGAGATCGACCTGCCGCAGCTCTACTACGCGCACTCGCGCACCGTGGTCGAGCGCGACGGCATGCTGCTGGCGGTGAACCGCTTCATCGAGCCACAGCCCGGCGAGGAGGTCTACGAGGCGATGGTGCGCTTCCGCACCATCGGCGATGCCACCTGCACGGGCTGCGTGCAGTCCACCGCGGGTACCCGGCAGGCCGTCGTCGACGAGGTCGCAGCGGCCCGAATCACCGAGCGCGGAGCGACGCGCGCCGACGACCGCATCTCCGAGGCCGGCATGGAAGACCGCAAGAAGGAGGGGTACTTCTAATGTCGCAACTTCTCCGCATCGCCACGGCGGGCAGCGTCGACGACGGCAAGTCCACGCTCATCGGCCGCCTGCTCTTCGACAGCAAGGCGATCTTCGAAGACCAGCTCGGTGCCGTCGAGACCGCCTCGGTGGCCCGCGGCCACGAGGGCCCGGATCTGGCGCTGCTCACCGACGGCCTGCGCGCCGAGCGCGAGCAGGGCATCACGATCGACGTCGCGTACCGCTACTTCGCCACGCCGCGGCGCAAGTTCATCATCGCCGACACCCCGGGCCATATCCAGTACACGCGCAACATGGTCACCGGCGCCTCCACCGCCGACGTCGCGCTGATCCTGATCGACGCGCGCCACGGTGTGCTGGAGCAGTCGCGGCGGCACGCCTTCCTGGCCACCCTGCTCGGCATCCCGCACCTCGTGCTCTGCGTGAACAAGATGGACCTCGTCGACTACGCGCAGGAGCGCTTCGAGGAGATCCGCACCGAGTTCGCGGCCTTCGCGGCCAAGCTCGAGGTCACCGACCTCACGTTCATCCCGGTCTCCGCGCTGACCGGCGACAACGTGGTCACGCGCAGCTCGGCGATGCCCTGGTACGAGGGGCCGGCGCTGCTGCGGCACCTCGAGGAGCTGCACGTGGCGTCGGACCGCAACCTGATCGACTCGCGGCTGCCGGTGCAGTACGTCATCCGCCCGCAGCAGGCCGACTTCCACGACTTCCGCGGCTATGCCGGCACCGTGGCCGGTGGTGTCTTCCGGCCGGGCGATGACGTCACCGTGCTGCCCTCGGGCTTCTCGACGAAGGTGAGCAACGTGTGGGGGCCGGGCGGGGAGAAGCTCGACGAGGCCTTCACCGGGCAGGCCGTCACCGTCGAGCTCGCCGACAACATCGACATCAGCCGCGGCGACATGATCTGCCGTCCGAACAACAAGCCGACCAGCTCGCAGGACGTCGACGCGATGATCTGCTGGATGAACGGCGACAGCACGCTGGCCGCCGGCTCCACGTACACGATCCTGCACACCACCCGCGAGACCCGCGCGTCGATCAAGGACCTCGAGTACCGCCTCGACATCAACACCCTGCACCGCGACGACCAGGCTCCGGAGCTGCGCCTCAACGAGATCGGCCGGGTGCGGCTGCGCACGCAGAAGCCGCTGCACTTCGACCCGTACCAGCGCAACCGCGACACCGGCAGCTTCATCCTCATCGACGAGGCCACCAACAGCACGGTCGGCGCCGGGATGATCCTGGGCACCAGCCAGCCGGAGTCCAACATCGTCTGGCACAGCGGTGCGGTGACCCGCGAGCAGCGCAAGACCAAGGGCATGACGCTGTGGTTCACCGGACTCTCCGGCTCGGGCAAGTCGTCGGTGGCGGTAGAGGTCGAGCGACGGCTGGTGGCCTCCGGGCGCCCCGCCTACATCCTCGACGGCGACAACCTGCGGCACGGGTTGAACGCCAACCTGGGCTTCAGCCCCGAGGACCGCGCCGAGAACGTCCGCCGGGTCGCCGAGGTGGCCAAGCTGATGGCCGACGCCGGTGTGGTGGCGATCGTCTCGCTGGTCAGCCCGTACCGGGCCGACCGGGATGCGGCTCGCGCGGCCCATGTCGCCGACGGCCTGCCGTTCCTCGAGATCTTCATGGACACCCCGCTCGAGGTGGCCGAGGCGCGTGACCCGAAGGGCCTATACGCCAAGGCGCGGGCCGGGCAGATCCCGGACTTCACCGGCATCAGCGCGCCGTACGAGGCTCCGCTCTCCCCCGACCTGATGCTCCGGCCCAGCGACGGTGACGTCGACGCACTCGCCGCCTTCGTCATCGACCGCGTCGAGCAGCAGTGACCTCGGCGGACAGCGAGTTCGCCGCCGACCTGGCGGTCCGGGCCGGTGAGCTGCTGCTGAAGCTGCGCGCCGAGTCGGGGCTGGAGGGCAAGGAGCTGGGGAAGGCAGGCGACGCGCAGTCCAACGTGCTGTTGCTCGACCTGCTCGCAGCGGGACGCCCCGGTGACGCGGTGCTGTCGGAGGAGTCGGCCGACTCGCCCGCGCGCCTGTCGGCCGACCGGGTGTGGATCATCGATCCGCTCGACGGCACGCGCGAGTACGGGATGCCGGGCCGCTCGGACTGGGCCGTGCACGTCGCGCTATGGGAACGGGCGGCAGCGGGGATCACCGCGGCAGCGGTGGCCCAGCCGTCACTGGACGTCGTCTACACCGACGCCTCCGTGGCGGTGCGGGGTGAGCGCGAGCAGCCCGTCTTCCTGGTCTCCGACAGCCGCCCGCCCGCCTTCGCCGCCCCGGTGGCTGCCCAGCTCGGTGGGGTGCTGGCCCCGATGGGCTCGGCGGGGGCGAAGGCGATGGCCGTGCTGCGCGGCGACGCCGACGCCTACCTGCACGCCGGCGGTCAGTGGGAGTGGGACTCGGCCGCGCCGGTGGGCGTCGCCCTCGGGGCCGGCCTGCACGCCTCGCGGGTCGACGGCTCGGAGCTGACCTACAACGCCGCGCACCCGTACCTGCCCGACCTGCTGATCTGCCGCGCCGACTTGGCCCGGCCGCTCCTCGACGCGATAGCCGCCGCAGGCTGACGCTGGCGGGACGCTCCAACGCGACGCTGAATGCACTGCGGCACGACTCACCGAGTGCACCACCGCAGAGCGTTCAGCGACGGCCGGCCTCAGGCGACGACGCGCAGGGTGGACGAACCGTCCGGCAGCCGGCGCACCTCGATGCGCTCGGCGATGCGGTGCTTGAGCTCGGCGACGTGGCTGACAATGCCGACGGTGCGGCCTCGGTTGCGCAGCTCGTCGATCACCTCCATCACCTGGTCGAGCGTCTCCGCGTCGAGGCTGCCGAAGCCCTCGTCGATGAAGAGCGTGTCGAGCTCCACGCCGCCCGCCTCGGCCCGCACGACATCGGCGAGACCGAGCGCCAGGGCGAGGGAGGTGTAGAACGTCTCGCCGCCGGAGAGTGATCGGGTACTGCGCTGCTCGCCGGTGTGCTTGTCGAGGACCTGCAGCGTGAGGCCGGTGCGCTCGGCCTTGGTGGTGCCCTCGTCCACGCGGACGAGTTCGTAGCGGCCGGAGGACATGCCCGTCAGCCGCGCATTGGCTGCCCGGACCACCTGTTCGAACCACTGCCGCAGCACGTAGGTGGTGAGGTTGACCCGGCGGTTGCCGCTCATGCCCTTGGCCAGCCGCGCGAGGTGGACCACCGGCGCCGTCGCGACATCGAGCGCCTCGTGCTCGCCGGCCACCGCATCAGCCTCGGCGCGCGCCGCGACGAACCGCAGCTGGGCCGCCTGCGCCCGTTCGGCCGCCACCGCGAGCCGGCGTGCCGCCGCCTCGGCCTCGGCTAGTGCCGCCTGCAGCAGCGATGCCTGGGAGGTGGTGTCGGTCTGGAGCATCTCGGCCTCCGCCGGATCCAGACCGGCGAACTCCTGCGCGGTGACGGCGCCGTGCCGGGCCGCGGCGATACTCCCCCACTGCCGCACGAGGGCGCGGAGTTCGTCGCTCTGTCGTGCCGGCAGCACCGCGGCCCGGGCCGCGGCGAGGTCGGCGAAGCCTGCCGTGGCCGCCTCGACGAGCGCCCGCCCCTGCGCGGCATCCCGCGTCGCCGTGGCCACCGCGAC
>JAOPUX010000096.1 GCA_025963285.1 Jatrophihabitans sp. | reverse complement strand
GCCAAGGCCGGGTGGCAGCAGGTGCAGATGAGCCGGAGCCGGTCGTCGGGGATCTCGTCCCCGGGTTCGGCCGGCGCGTCGACGTCATCGAGCACCAGCTCCGGCATGGCGCGGCGGAAGAGCTGGTCCCGGCGCAGCAGGTCGAGCGCCCGCCGTCGCGCCGTGGTCGTCAGCCACGCACCGGGAGACGCCGGGATCCCCGAACTGCCCCACGTGCTGAGGGCCCGCGCGTACGCGTCCTGCACGCACTCCTCGGCCACGTCGAGGTCGCGGGTGACGCGCACCGTCGCGGCGAGGACGAAGCCCCATTCGCGACGGTGCGCATCAGCCACTGCTGCTGCGACGGCGTCCACGCAGCTAGTTGAACACCTGGATCGGCCGGACCTCGAGGCCGCCGCTGGTGGTGAAGAGCGGGATGCCCTTGGCGATGTCGATCGCGACGTCCAGGTCCGCCGCCTCGACGAGGTAGTACCCGCCGAGGGCCTCCTTCGTCTCCAGGAACGGTCCGTCGGTGACGGTGTGGCCACCGGCACCTTCCGGACGAACGGTCGTGGCGGTGGTCGTGAACTGCAGCGCGTTGCCGCCGACCAGCGCCGCGGCATTCTTCTCCCCGAAGACGCCGTGCCCGGCGTGGACGCGCTCGATCTCCTCAGGACTCGCCGAATCCCAGGCGGCCTCGCTGTCGTAGATCAGGATCAGGTACTGCGACATGGGTGACTCCCTCGTTCTGCGGCCCGCTTCTGGACCGTCTGCGGATACGACGAGCGGGAGCCGCCGAAATCGACACCCCTCTCAATTTCCTGAGCGCACAATAGGCTTCCGCGTCATGGACTGGAACCTGCGGACGTGCGCCCGGCGCGACCACGTCACCTACGCCCCGGACGAGCCGGAGTTCCGCGCCAAGCTCGAGGCCACCACGCCGCTGGGCGACGCCTGGCGCTGCCTGCGCTGCGGCAGCTACGTGCTGGGCGAGCCGCACGGCGCCGGCCCGGCCGCCGAGGCTCCGGTGCTGCTGCGCGGAAAGACGCTGCGCGCGGCGTTCATCCTGCGCGCGCTGGCCATCGAGCGCTGGGCCCGCGGCGTGCTGCTGGCACTGCTCGGCATAGCAGTCTTCGTCCTCAAGAGCACCAAGGTGAGCCTGCAGCAGCTCTTCGACCGCGACCTCACCGCGCTGAAGCCGTTCTTCGACCAGATCCACTTCAAGGTCTCCGACAGCAGCACGATCAACTCGATCGAGAAGGTGCTGCACGCCAAGGCGTCGACGCTCAACCTGATCGCCTCGGCGCTGCTGGTCTACGCCGCCCTGCAGATCGTGGAGGGCGTCGGGCTCTGGTCGCTCAAGCGCTGGGGTGAGTACGTCGCGGTGGTCGGCACCACGCTCTTCATTCCGCTGGAGGTCTACGAGGTCGTCGACAAGCTCACCTGGCTCAAGCTGGTCGTACTGGCGATCAACGTTGCCGCGGTCGTCTACCTGCTCGTCTCCAAGCGCCTCTTCGGGATCCGGGGCGGCGGCAAGGCCTACGAAGCGGCCCTGCACGAGGTCTCGCTGCTGGAGGTCGAGGCGTCCAGCTCGCGCTAGTTGACGGGGTCGGCGGGGTCGCGGAGCGCCGCTAGCGCCTCGGGGTACATCCGCTCCTTGATCGTGGCGAGCGTCGGGCCCGCCTTACCCACCAGGGGCCGGGCGATCTCGAGCGCGACGTTGAGCACCTCGCCCTCGGCTGCCACCGCGTCGACGATGCCGGCCTCCAGCGCCTGGTCGCCGCCATAGCGACGCCCCGTGGTCATGGACTCATGCGCCGTGCGCTTCGACAGCCGTCCCTGGATGAGGCCGGCCATCCCCCGCGTGAACGGGATGTTGATGTCGACCTCGGGCAGGCAGAAGAAGCCGCGGTCGACGCGCATCACCCGGAAGTCGTGCGCGAGGGCGAACATGCCGCCGCCGGCGAAGGCATGGCCCTGGATCGCGGCGACGCTGGGCACTCCGAGGGCGAGCGGACGGGCCAGCAGGGCGTGCACGGAGTTCACGTAGTCGAGGAACTTGTCGCTGTTCTGACCCACCCAGTCGAGGTCGAGGCCGTTGGAGAAGAACTTGCCGGTGGCGGTGGTGACCAGGGCTCGCGGGCCCTCGGCCCGCTCGACGGTGTCGAGGTGCGCGTGTACCTCCACCAGCCAGTCCGGGTGAAAGCGGTTCTCGGTGTCGCCGAGGTTGAGGACGAAGACGTCCCCGTCACGGTCGAGCGCGGGCATGAAGGCCTCCTACGTGGTTACTGGTCAGTAACATACCGTGCCGCGCAACACCCTCCCGCACCTGCACGGCCCAGGTCAGCGTGCCAGACTGGCGTGGGCAGATGATTGAACGCGCAATCCCGTATGCGCCCGCGGAGAGGAACCCCAGGCGTGCCGGACAACGATCTGCTGCCGCTGCTCCAGGAGCGCCTGCTCGGCCTTTACTCGCCGCTGCTGGCTGACACAACAGCCACGATCCTCTTCACCGCAGGCGGCATGGCCAACTGGACGGTCGAGATCGTCCGCGGGCGCGCCTCGGCCCGACGGGGCGGGCCGCCCGAGCCCACCACGACGGTGCGGGCCCCGCTGTCAGTGCTGCACGACGTGGTCTCCGGCCGGCGCTCGGGCATCGCGGCGTTCCTCGACGGCAGCCTCACCGTGCGCGGCAATCTGGCCCTCTCGCTGCAGCTCGACGGTCTCTTTCCCGGCTCGGACGACGACGTCACGCGCACCACCACGCGCTCGGTGCGGGCCGGTGGGATCGAGACGTTCTACATCGAGTCCGGCCCGCACGACGCACCGCCGGTAGTGCTGGTGCACGGCCTCAGCGCCACGAACTCCTCGATGCTGCCGCTGATCCCGGCGCTGTCGAAGAACTACCACGTGATCGCGCCGGA
>JAOPUX010000090.1 GCA_025963285.1 Jatrophihabitans sp. | reverse complement strand
CGTCGACGAGGAGTTCCTCTTCGAGAAGGGCCTGACCAACTACTGGGGCTACAGCTCGATCGGCTACCTGGCGCCGCACGCCGGCTACTCGTCGACGGGCACGCACGGCCAGCAGCTGCGCGAGTTCAAGGAGATGGTCAAGGCGCTGCACGCCAGCGGCATCGAGGTGATCCTCGACGTCGTCTACAACCACACCGCCGAGGGCAACCACCTGGGCCCGATGCTGTCCTTCAAGGGCGTCGACAACGCGACGTACTACCGCCTCAGTCCTGAGGACCCGCACTTCTTCATGGACTACACGGGCACCGGCAACACGCTCAACACGGTGCACAACTCGGTCCTGCGGCTGATCATGGACTCGCTGCGCTACTTCGTCATCGAGTGCCACGTCGACGGGTTCCGCTTCGACCTGGCCAGCGCGCTGGCCCGCGGCCTGTACGACGTCGACCGCCTGCACTCGTTCTTCGACACCATCCACCAGGACCCGGTGCTCTCGCAGGTCAAGCTGATCGCCGAGCCGTGGGACGTCGGCCCGGGCGGCTACCAGGTCGGCAACTTCCCGGTCCTGTGGAGCGAGTGGAACGCCATCTACCGCGACGTCGTGCGCGACTTCTGGCGCGGCGAGGAGGGCGTGGCCGACTTCGCCTCGCGCTTCACCGGCTCCAGCGACCTCTACCAGGACGACGGCCGCCGGCCGTTCGCGTCGATCAACTTCATCACCGCCCACGACGGGTTCACGCTGCACGACCTCGTCACCTACAACGCCAAGCACAACGAGGCCAACCTCGAGGACAACCAGGACGGCACCGACGACAACCGATCCTGGAACTGCGGTGCCGAGGGCCCCACCGACGACCCTGCCGTGCGCGCGCTGCGGGCCCAGCAGCAGCGCAACTTCCTGGCGACGATGCTCCTCTCCCAGGGCGTGCCGATGATCTGTCACGGTGACGAGCTCGGCCGTACCCAGCAGGGCAACAACAACGGTTTCTGTCATGACGACGAGCTGACCTGGATCGACTGGAGCCAGGCCGACACCGACCTGATCGCCTACGTCTCGCGCGTCGCCGCATTGCGGGCCCGGCACCCGATCTTCCGCCGGCGGCGCTTCTTCGAGGGGCGTCCCAGCCGGCACCCCGAGGCGCAGGACGTGCCCGACATCGCGTGGTTCCGGCCCGACGGCTCGGCGATGCACGACGAGGACTGGGACTCCGGCTTCGGCAAGTCGGTGGGCGTCTACCTCAACGGTGAGGCGATCAGCGAGACCGATGCCCGCGGTGAGCGGATCGAGGACGACTCCTTCATCCTCTACTTCAACGCCCACGACGAGCCGATCGACTTCATGCTGCCGACGTCGGAGTTCGGCACCGGCTGGCAGCTGGAGCTCGACACCTCCGCCCTGGACGCCGACGCCGACGCGGCGGGCGGCGAGTACGCGCCCGGGGACTCGCTCAAGCTCTCCGGTCGTTCCCTGGTACTGCTGCGCCGGCACGACCTGGCCGAGTAATGGTCGGGCGACCGGACCGGCTTGCCTGATGGCGCGCGAGGCGGCGATCGACGCCGTGATCGTCGGCGGCGGCCACAACGGCTTGGTGGCCGCCAACATCCTGGCCGACGCCGGTTGGCGGACCCTCGTGGTCGAGGCCGCCGACCGGCTCGGAGGTGCGGTCCACTCCGACGAGAGCCTGCGAACGGGTTTCGTCACCGACTGGTTCAGCTCGTTCTACCCGCTCGCCGCGGCCTCACCGGTGCTGCGCCGGCTCGACCTGCCGCGCTGGGGCCTGCGCTGGACCCACGCTCCGGCCGTGCTCGCCCACGTCTTCCCTGACGACCGCTGCGCCGTGCTGTCGAGAGACCTCGACGTCACAGCCGCCTCGCTCGACGCCTTCGCCCCCGGTGACGGCGCAGCCTGGGTGGAGCTGGTGCGCCGCTTCGAGCTGATCAAGGAGCCACTTCTCGACGCCGTCCTCGGTCCGTTCCCGCCGCTGCGAGCCGCAGGTCGACTCGCCCGCACCCTCGGGGTCGCCGACCTGCTGCGGTTCGCGCGTTTCGCCGTCCAGCCCGTCCGGCGCTTCGGCGAGGAGACCTTCGACGGGGAGGGCGGGCCGATGCTGTTCGCCGGCAACGCGCTGCACACCGATCTCGCACCGGAGGCGGCAGGGAGCGCGATCTACGGCTGGCTGCTCAGCATGCTGGCCCAGACAGATGGCTTCCCGGTCCCGGTCGGCGGATCAGGGGCCATTGTCGATGCGCTGGTCGCGCGCCTGAAGGCGGCCGGCGGTGCGGTGCGGCTCAATGCCGAGGTGGCCTCGATCGACGTCGCCGACCACCGCACGACCGGGGTCACGCTCGCCTCCGGCGAGCGCATCGAGGCCACCTCGGTGCTGGCGGACGTCGGGGCTCCGGCCCTGTACCAGGATCTGGTCGGGGCGTCCCACCTGCCGGAGCGGCTGCTGCGCGACCTCAAAGCATTCCAGTGGGACGCCGCCACGCTCAAGGTCAACTGGGCGCTCTCCGGGCCGATCCCGTGGACCGCCGCAGGCGCGCGAGGAGCCGGCACCGTGCATCTGGGCACCGACCTCGACGGCCTGACGCGTTACGCGACTTCGCTCACCACCGGGCAGCTGCCGGCGAAGCCGTTCCTGCTGCTGGGCCAGATGACGACGGCCGACGCTACGCGGTCCCCCGCCGGCACGGAGTCGGCGTGGGCCTACACCCATGTGCCGGACGGGCTCACGCTGACGGCGGCTGCATCGGCGCGCCAGGTCGCTCGGATCGAGGCGGCGGTCGAGCGGCACGCCCCGGGCTTCGGCGAGCTCGTGCTCGCCAGGGCGGTGCAGACCCCGGCAGACCTGCACGCGGCGGACCTGAACCTCTTCGCCGGCGCGGTCGGCGGCGGCACGGCGGCCATCCACCAAGAGCTGTTCTTCCGGCCGGTGCCCGGGCTGGGACGTGCCGAGACGCCGATCGACGGCCTCTACCTCGCCAGTGCGTCCGCCCACCCCGGCGGCGGCGTGCACGGCGCTCCCGGGTCCAACGCCGCGCTTGCCGCGCTCCGCCGCCACGGGCGCACCGGGCGCCTGCACCGCGCGGCCATCGATGCCGCCTACCGCCGGATCTACCGCTAACCGGCCTGACTCCCGCTCGCGGGCAGCGGCCGCCGCTCGGCGATACTGGCGAGCCGGGCGAGTGACTCGATGTTGCGCCGGCGCAGTATCCAGCGCTGCAGCGGGTTGTCCAGCCACGTCCCGACCCCGCGGGTAGGGGCCTCGGACATCGTCACGAGCGATCCTTCGGGGGCCGGCGCAATGGTCAGCTCGACGCGGGCCTCGCCCGCCGGCCAGGCCCGTGCCTGCAGCACCAGCCGCGACCCCACCACCACTTCCAGCACCTCGGTGGTGTCGTCGATGGTGGCCGGCCAGGGCCCGACCCGGTGATGGATCCGGGTGCCGGCGCCTGGCCAACCGGCGTCGACGTCGCGGATGTGCGAGGCGCCGACGACCCACGACGAATAGATCCAGCCGTCGGCCAGCTGGGCGAACACCTCCGCGGGCGAGGCCTCGATCGTGCGGGACACCGAGGTCATCATGGTGTTGACGGCGCGACCGCCGACGCCATCACGTCACTGGCCCGGTCCCAGACGCGGTGCAGGCCGAGCGCGGCCAGCAGCACGTCGCTGAACGACTTCACCATCGTCTCGCCGGCGAGCACGCCCGGGTCGGCGAGGTCGATCCCCGCCGCCTCGAGTCCGGCCGCTGCGTCGCCCCAGTAGGCCAGCGGCTTGCAGTGCCGAAATGCCTCCTGCAGCAGCACGACCTGCTTGATGTCACGGCTGGGCGTGGTGCCACCGGCGATCACGATCAGATCGAACTCGATCGACCGTGCCGTGGCGACGGTGCGGTCGACGGGCAGCTGCTGGCGCCCCCGCTTGAGCACGCCGCCCACCGGTGCGATCACCAGGACGGTGGCGCCCTGCTTCGCCGCGGCGGCCTTCAGTTTTGCGATGCCGGCGAGGTCGGAGCCCGCATCGGCGACCACGCCGATCTTGCGCCCGGCCACCGGGCCCGGATCGACCACCAGCTGCGACAGCGTGGGCGAGAGCAAGCCCTCCGGCACCTGCGTCGCCCTGGGTGCCGGAAGACCCAGGCCGGCGGCCACCTCGGCGCAGAGCTCGGAGTCGACCTGGGCCAGCACGCCGAGCACGCGCTCCTTGATCTCCTGCGCGTAGACCTTGCTCAGCTCGAAGGTGAAGGCCTCGACGATGTGCGCCTGCTCGATCGGGCTCAGGCTGCGGTAGAACATCGCGGCCTGCGAGAAGTGGTCGTCGAAGGAGACCGGCGCGGCCCGCACGACCTCACCCTCGACGTGCCGGGGCGTCTGGACGTAGGCCGCCTGCGACGCGGTGGCAAGTTCCGGCACCCCGCCGTCGAGGCTGTTGGGGCGGTACGGGGCGAGACCGGTGTGGATGGCCTGCTGGTGCATCCCGTCGCGCAGCATGTCGTTCACCGGGCAGTGCGGCCGGTTGATCGGCAGCTGGGTGAAGTTCGGGCCGCCGAGCCGGGTCAGCTGGGTGTCGAGGTAGGAGAAGAGCCGGGCCTGCATGAGCGGGTCGTTGGTGACCTCGATCCCCGGGACGAGGTTGCCGGTGTGGAAGGCGACCTGCTCGGTCTCGGCAAAGTAGTTCGTCGGGTTCCGGTTGAGGGTGAGCTTGCCGATCACCTGTACCGGGGCGAGCTCCTCGGGCACCAGCTTCGTGGGGTCGAGCAGGTCGATCCCCTCGAAGCTGTCGGTGCCGTCGTCGGGCATCGCCTGCACGCCGAGCTCCCATTCGAAGAACGCGCCGGCGTCGATGCCGTCGGCGAGATCGCGCCGGTGGAAGTCCGGGTCGAACCCGGCGGCAAGCTGCGCCTCCTCCCAGACAAGGGAGTGCACGCCGGCCACCGGCTTCCAGTGGAACTTCACCAGGGTCGACTCGCCCTTGGCGTTGACGAGCCGGAACGTGTGAACGCCGAAGCCCTCCATCGTGCGGTACGAGCGCGGGATACCGCGGTCACTCATGTTCCAGAAGACGTGGTGGGTGGCCTCGGTGTGCAGCGAGACGAAGTCCCAGAAGGTGTCGTGGGCCGACTGCGCCTGGGGGATCTCGCGATCCGGATGCGGCTTGCCGGCGTGGATGATGTCGGGGAACTTGATGCCGTCCTGGATGAAGAAGACGGGCATGTTGTTGCCGACGAGGTCGAAGGTGCCCTCCTCGGTGTAGAACTTCACGGCGAAGCCCCGGGTGTCGCGCACGGTGTCGGCCGAGCCTCGCGAGCCGAGCACCGTCGAGAACCGGACGAAGACGTCGGTGCGCGCCCCCTGCTGCAGGAAGCCGGCGCGGGTCAGCGAGGCCGCCGTGCCGTAGGACTCGAAGACCCCGTGTGCCGCGGCCCCGCGGGCGTGCACCACCCGCTCCGGGATGCGCTCGTGGTCGAAGTGGGTGATCTTCTCGCGGAGGTGGAAGTCCTCCATGAGTGTCGGACCGCGCTCGCCGGCCTTCAGGGAGTGGTCGGTATCCGGCAGCCGCACGCCCTGGGCGGTGGTCAGGAAGGTTCCCTCCTGGCTCCGGTCCGCTGCGGTCGGTGAACCGGTCGGCCCGGTCGGTGCCGAGTCCTTCGGGCTGCTCTTGCGGGTGGCGGGCTTGGACGGCGGCGTCGGCGACTGACGACGTGGCTGCGGCATGACGGTTCCTTCTGGACAGACCGAAGAGGCAGCTGGTTGTACCCACCGAGAGAGTTGCCCAAGTGGCGGGGCGTTCAAACGGGTCGCAGCGAACCGGCGGTCGCGCCAGCCCGGTCAGGCGAGCTGGACGTCGAAGGTGGTGTCCAGTCCGGTGATCTTGAGGATCTTCGCGGCCCGCTCGTGCACGCTGCGCAGCTGAACCGACTTGCCGACGTCCGCGGCGGCATTGGCGATGGAGACGAGCGCGGCGAGACCACTGGAGTCGAGGAAGCGGACGCCGTCGAGGTCCACGACGATCACGGCGCAGGCTGCATCAGCCGCCGCCACTGCCTTGACGCCCGCTGTGCCGAGCTGGCTCGCGACCTCTACGTCGACTTCGCCGACGACAGTGATCACGCAGTGCGCTGTGTCGAGAGAGACGTCTACTGCAAAATCTGACAAGTTGCTCCGGTCTGGGGTCTTCCTCGCCGCGCCCGTGGTCTGAGCCCAGTCGACCCTACCGCCCTCGTTGCATGCGCCGCTGTGACGCTGGCTGGTGCCGTGCCATCAGGACACCCATCGCCACCCCGATCTCCTGCTGCTCTTCAACGCGGCCAGCAGGTTCGTGCCTTCCCGCGAGGCGGCGTTGGCCGACGGTCGCGCGGGCCTGATCGAGCGTCGGCGTGGTCAGCCGACGATGCCCTCGCGCTGCGCGACCGACGGGGCGGCGGTGCCCCACACCTCGAGCAGGAAGTCCTCCTCCACATGCGAGGCGAGGCGGTGGCGGCCTGCACCGAGCACGGCGTGAACGGCTTCTGCGGTGTGGGGGTGATCAGGCGCGTCATGGCGCCAGTGGCAGCCGATCACCACCCCGTCGGGCTGCAGGATGCTCTCGAGGGCGGCGGCAAGGATGTCGAGGTCGGCGCAGTAGTAGCCGACCTCGGAGAGCACGACGAGGTCAAAGGTGCCGCCGGGCAGCTCGTCGGGAAAGCACGCCTGCGCGACGCTGACGTTCTGGTCGGCCGCGGTGCGGCGGCGGGTGAGTTCGACGGCTCGCGGCGCGACGTCGGTGGCCAGCACCTCGTCGCAGCGCGCGGCGAGAGCGTGGGTCACCAGGCCGGTGGCGCAGCCCGGCTCGAAGGCCCGCTCGAAGTGCTCCCGCGGCAGGCTCGCCAGCAGGAGCGCGCGCTTGCGGCGCTCGTAGAACCGGTCGGCGAGCCCCCACGGGTCGTCGGCGCCGGCGTAGAGCTCGTCGAAGTAACCAGGCTGCACAGCTCAGCTCCCACCCGGCGCGATGACGAAGAAGCACTCGAAGCCCCGGGCGAAGTAGGCCAACGACGAGGGGCTGAGCACCGCCTCGTCGCCGGCTGCCGGTGACAGCGGGGCGATCTGGCTCGGGTAGCGGGCGATCGCCGCCTGCTTGCGCCGCCACTGCCCCGCTTCAAGAGTCAGCCTTCTCGTCGCCACCACCTCGGGGTCGAGCGTGGCGAGCTCGTCTGCAGGCGACGCCCAGTGCCAGGCCCAGATCGGGAACTCCAGCAGCTCGACCTGCTCCCGTTCGGCTGCCACGCCGCGCGCCGCGCGGGCACAGGCCTCGTGGTCGGGGTGCCCGTCGTAGGCCCACGGCGCGAGCACCACCGTCTGCTCCCAGCACGCCGTCCGCAGCGCGGCAGTGAGCTGCGGGCCATGTGCCGCGAGTTCGCCGTCGGGGAGTTCGAGGAACTCGACGGTGGCCCGCGGGGCGAGGGTGAGCACCGCCGCGGCGGCCTCGTCCTTGCGGATCGCGGCGAGCTGTTCGGGCCGATGCGTGCCCGAGTGCGGGTGCGAAGCCGCGCCGTCGCTGGCGAAGATCACGTAGATGTCGAGGCCCGCCTCGTCGGCCAGCCCGATCAGGCCACCGGCGCCGAGGGCCTCGTCGTCAGGGTGCGCGGCGAGCACGACCAGCCGCGCCCCGGTAGGCGGAGCGAGCTCCGGGGCACTGCGCAGCCACTCGCAGCGGGACCACTCCAGCTCGTCCGTCCCGACCGCCTGGCCGTCGAAGAGGGTCACGGCTGCGCCGCCAGCAGCCGGGCGCCCAGGGTGGCCAGATCACGCTCGGCGTGGTGCTGGCGGAGGTAGAGCTCCAGATCGGCCACCCGGCGCACGTGCTCGGCATCGAAGCCCAGCGGGGCCGGCCCCAGGGCGTGGCCGACGTGCCGGAGGGTCAGCTCGGCGGCATCTGCGACCACGGCACGCACGCGCAGCGCCAGGAGCGCAGGGTCGGCGACCTCGCCGGCGTCGATGGCTGCGGCGGCGGCCAGGAGCACCGTCCGCGCGCCGTACAGAGCGGCGTCGACGGCTCCGAGGTGCAGTTCGCCGATGCTGCCGCCGCGGCTGCCACCGGCCACACCGGCGCGCAGCGTCGCTGCCAGCCCCTGCGCGCCGCCCAGCCAGCAGGCGGCGACGCCCAGGCCGCCCCAGGCGAAGCCGGGCCGCGTGAGGTACCAGTCGGCCGAGCCGACCGGCGTGGCCAGCACCTGATCGAAGTGCACCGGCACCGTCGTCACCGTCCGCAGCCCGCGAGCCACCCAGCCCTGCGGCGGGTCGGCGCGGACGGCGCCCGCGCGCAGGCTCACCGCGAAGAGCCGTCGTCCGTCACCCGCGCGCGCCGTGACCACCGCATGCTCCAGCGTCCCGCCGAGCGAGCACCAGGGCTTGGTGCCGGTCACGGTCCAGCCGCCGTCGGACTCGGTGGCGTCGAGCCTGGCGTCGGGCGCCTCGGCCGCGAAGACACCCCAGCTGCCGGCCGGGGTCGCCAGCCCGGCCTCGGCGAGGATCGCCAGCGCGTCGGAGTGCGCCTCCAGGACGCGCGCGACGGTGAGGTCCACCTCGGCCACGGCGGCGAGCACCGACCAGCGCACCGCTGTCTGCCCGAGGCCGGGCAGCGGCAGGAGCGCGCCGAACTTCACCGCCACCGCCGTTGCTGCGGCGGCGTCGTCACTAGCGCTGCGGGCCTCGGCCAGCAGCGCCTCCAGCCAGTCGATCGACGGCGTGGTCACGTGCTCAGACCGGGTTCGTTCGTAGGGAGCTCTGCTCGTCCGCGCGGCGGACCTGCACCCGGCCGTCGACGACCCGCACCTCGAAGGTCGGCTGGGGCCGGGTGGCCGGACCTCGCACGACGGCGCCGGTGGCGAGGTCGAAGGTGCTGTCGTGCCACGGGCAGACAACGCAGTCGCCAACGATCGTGCCCTCGTGCAGCGGGGCGCCGCGGTGGGTGCAGCGGTCGGCCAGCGCCACGACTCCGGCGGGCGTGTTCACGACCAGCACCGGGGTGCCGTGGACCGTGCCGGTGAGCCGCCGCCCGAGCGAGTCGACGTCGGCCGCCGCCCCGACGTCTGCCCAGTCTGCGTCCATGTGCTGGAAGGCGGTCGTGTCGACGCCGACTCCGAGCGCGAAGGCGAGGTGACCGCCCAGCCAGCCGGCGGCGGAGAGGACGCCCGAGCCCACGAGCGCGAGCGCCACCCCGCGCGCGTGCCGGCCACGACCGCGAGCCAGCCAGCTACCGGCGTAGAGGCTGACCGCCGTCGCGTTCGCGGCGGCATGGGTGAGTCCGACCCGGCGCTCGGCGCCCTCGGTGTCGAGCCAGTCGCTCCAGCCGGTCACCGCCGCGGGCACCGCCGCGACGACGCCCAGGCCGACGAGGCGGCGGGCGCTGCGGCGGGCGCCGCGGCCGCCCACCACGTCGAGCAGGCTCGCCGAGAGCCAGGCGCCCATCGGCAAGACGACTATGCCGGGGTGCGCCGGGTGGCCCAGCACGGTTCCGGAGGCGAGCTCACGCCCCCGACCGCTGCGGGCCGCGTCGGGCACGGCCGCGGCGATCTTGTCCGCCACCGCGTCGAGCAGCGACGCGCGCTCGATGGCATGGGTGAACCGGTCCGCGGTCCGTTGTCCTCGGGGTTGCACGCCGCTCTCCTACCCGTGACCGCGCCGGCTCACACACCTCACGAGGTCTCGTCGGGGCCGGTCGCCAGCCCGACGAGGTGGCCGGCGAAGCCGTTCGGCGCGCGGCCGATCCGGCGGCTCGACGTGCTCACCGCGAGGTCGAGCGCCCAGGTGACCTCGACGCCGTGACGCCGTGCCCGGCTGATCAACTCGACGTCCTCGTTGCGGGCAGCCGGCGCGAAGCCTCCGATGCGGCGGTAGACGTCGCCGCGGATACCCAGATTGGCGCCGTGCACATGCCCGTGCCCCTCGAGCTCGGTGTGCCGGGCGTACTGGCGTTCGTAGGTCGCCCGCGTCTGCCTGGGCCACTGCGACCAGTCCTCGACCTCGACGGTGCCGGCCACGAGGTCGGCGCCGTCGGCCGCATGCCGCAGCTGCCGGGTCAGCCAGTGCGCGGGCACCGCGGAGTCGGCGTCGGTGCTGGCCAGCCAGAGGTGCGCCGGATCGCTCCACCTGAGCAGCTCGCGGGCGCCGGCACGTCTGGCAGCCCCGACCGAGCCCGCCGACGAGGTCAGCACGACGAGGTCGAGAGCAAGCTCGGTGGCGACCTCGTCCACGACCGTAGCCGACTCGTCGGTGCAGCTGTCGAGCACCACGACGGCCCGCACGGGCAGATCGCTGGCCGCCGCCGCGACGGCGACCGAGCGCAGGCAACCCGCGAGGTAATCAGCCTCGTCGCGCGCCGGAATGAGCACTCCCACTGCCGTGAGTGCTGCGCCTGGCATTCGGTGCCGACACGACATCAGTGACCCGTTTCGTCCTCAACCCGGGCGGCTGGTTGCACCCGCCTGCTCAGCTACGAGCGGCAACGAGATCCTGCCCCGGCGGCGTCGCCTTCTATCGGCCGGCGGGCGTCGTCCTCTCAGTTGGTGGCGTCGCCCCATCGACCAGGGCCGGCCCTCAGCCGAGCAGGTCCGGCGACGGCAGTGGCGACGGGTCGCCCGGCTCGGGCGGCTGCGGCACTGGCCCCGGCGGAACCGGGGGCAGTGGCTCGGGCGGCGCGGGGCTCGGCGGTACCGGCGGGGATGGAAGCGGCGGCTCCGGGGCAGCTGGTGAGGGGAGGGTGTCGTCGAGGCTCACGACTCCGGGCCCCCACGCAGCTCGTCCGCGCTCGCCTTGGCGGCCTCGGTGTCGGTGGTCG